>NZ_CAJZIE010000050.1:0-18268 GCF_916049665.1 uncultured Rothia sp.
GTATCAGACAGTCGCCATTTGGGTTTGCGGGGGTATTTTTTAGGCTAGGCTGACCTGGTATTTTTTTGCGTTACGGCTAGTCGGTAGGCTTTTAAAAATAGATTAAGCCAAAAATGAAATCTTCGTCACATGAATTTTTTGATGAAGTCCACGCTTTTTCCCACGCATGAAATTCACCGAATAACGCATAAATTTTCTTCGCTATTTTCCTGCTTTCACGCCCACACTCGCAACTCATCGCCCGCAGACCGAACAACGAGGCAGAAGAAACCGCTACCAAAGAAGGAGGGGCGCCCCGGCAGACCGGAACGCCCCTCCCCCACATTGCTGCTTTGCTAATAGGTCAGCGAGCTACTTCTTAGCGCGCGCACGCTGATGCGCCGCACGCGGCGAGAAATACTGCGCGTCCTTCACGCGAGCGCGAGTGTACACGAGCATGCCCAGCATTGCCGCAACCGGGGCGCCAAACCACCACAGGGCACCGTAGAAGCCAATCGCCGAGTGGCTCGGGTTCACCAGCACGAACGGCGAATCGGGGCGACCATACGCCAGAACGTACACGGTCACGAACGCCGCAACAGCCACAACAGCCGCCGCATAGCCGCGGCGCAGCGACAGGGCACACCACAGGGCGGTAAAGAAAACCGTCAGGTACGCCACCAGCAGGCCGATCGGCAGGGCGGTGTCCCCCGCGTACACGACCCAGGCGTGGTAAATCGACCCGGCGATACCGGCGAAAATACCCAGAATCGAGCCGGTCAGAACGCCCGCAACCAGGCCAGCCTCCTGAGGCTTCGGGTGCACGGTCGCGGTCGGGTCACCGTCGAGCACACGGAAAGTCTCCACAGCAGAAATCTTCTGCGGCACCTTGTTCGAGTACTCGAAGGTCTTCTCGTCTACGACCGTAATCTGGGTGCGGTGCGCCTCCATCGCCTTACGCTTGGCGGTGCCGTCACCATAGATAGCCGCCTGAACGCGCTGATCAGCCGTATCGAACTCGCCCTCAATACCCCAGGTGAGAATCGGGCGGTCCTCGTCGTCGTCAAGAATCTGCAGGGCGCGGTGCACGATTTCGTACACGCGCACGTGGTCGGGGTGGCCGTAGCCGCCATCCGAATCGTAGGTGACCAGAACATCCGGATTGAGGGCGCGGATAGCGGCAACCAGCGCCTGAGCCTGCGGTTCCAGAGGCTGCGCGGTCAACGAATCAGCCGCCGCCACCGGGTTAGCGACGGGCTTACCCTCCGGACCCCACGCCATACCGGAATCACGGTACAGGGGTAGCGCGCCCTCAGCGACGGCGGGCTCCTGGCCTAGGAAGAACTGCTTCTTCACACCCAGCGCCTTGATAGCGCCGGCAAGCTCACCGGTACGGTACTCGCCCAGTGCCTCACCATTATCACGGCAACCAGGCTTACCAACCTCCAGGTGGTGCAGCTCCTCGGGAATGACCTCGCCCAGCTCACCGCGGGTAGCGGTCAGCAGGTACACCTCCGCGCCCTTCTGCGCGTAGTACGCCATGGTCGCGCCGGTCGAAGAGGTCTCATCGTCCGGGTGCGCGTGCACGAACAGGATGCGCGCATTCTTCGCATCGTAGTTATTCGGCAACAGGTCGCGGCGGGAACCGGGGGCGATGCGCTCACCCTGCGTGGGGTAGCTGGGGGTCGCAGAATCAGGCTGAGTGTTCTCGGTTTCAGACACAGGCTTTCCCTCTCATACGCAGGGTCGGGCTTTCGGACAGTCAACAGCGCAGTGCGGGGTGGCGGGTAGGTGCCACCGCCTCGGGCGCATTATTTTATCTTACACACTCACCCGCACGGTGCGGGGCGTTCAGGCTTTTCGGAGGCGGTTTTAGGCAGAAAGCAAAAGCACACTCCCTCCCCTACCCCACCGATATTTCCCGAAGACGTTCGAGGGTTAAATAGAACCGCCGCCACCTTCCATACAGAAGGTAGCGGCGGCTTTTTCACCGTAGCTACAGCGCAATGCCCATCAGGCAGGAGCTATAGCCTCAGCAGTATTAGTCGTTCGCACGTGCGCGGCGGCGGAACTCGCGGACACGCTCGTTGGAATCCAGGATGACCTTACGGATACGAATCGCCTCGGGGGTCACCTCAACGCACTCGTCTTCACGAGCGAACTCGAGGCACTCTTCCAGGGTCAGCTTCTTCGGCGGGGTCAGGTTTTCGAAGTTGTCCGCGGTCGAAGAACGCATGTTGGTCAGCTTCTTTTCCTTGGTGATGTTAACTTCCATGTCGTCTGCACGGGAGTTCATACCAACGATCATGCCCTCGTACACCTCGGAGGTGGGCTCCACGAAGAAGGTGCCGCGCTCCTGCAGGTTAATCATCGCGTAGGGGGTCACCACGCCGGCACGGTCAGCAATCAGCGAACCGTTGGTGCGGTACTCAATGTCGCCAGCCCAGGGCTCGTGCTCAATCGAGTAGGAGGAAGAAATACCGGCACCGCGGGTCTCAGTCAGGAACTGGGTACGGAAACCAATCAGACCACGTGCGGGAACAGCGAACTCCATGCGGACCCAACCGGTACCGTGGTTCGCCATGTTCTCCATGCGGCCCTTACGTGCAGCCATCAGCTGGGTAACAGCACCCAGGTACTCCTCGGGCACGTCAATGATCATGTGCTCCATGGGCTCGTAGACCTTGCCGTCGATGGTCTTGGTAACCACCTGGGGCTTACCCACGGTCAGCTCGAAGCCCTCACGGCGCATCTGCTCCACGAGGATAGCCAGGGCGAGCTCGCCACGGCCCTGAACTTCCCATGCGTCCGGACGCTGGGTGGGCAGAACCTTGATGGACACGTTACCGATGAGCTCGCGGTCCAGGCGGTCCTTCACCTGACGTGCGGTGACCTTTGCGCCCTTGACGCGGCCAGCCAGCGGGGAGGTGTTAATACCGATGGTCATGGAGATCGCGGGGTCGTCCACCTTGATCAGCGGCAGGGGCTTGGGGTTCTCAGCGTCGGTCAGGGTTTCACCAATGGTGATGTCCTCGATACCAGCCACTGCGACGATTTCGCCGGGGCCAGCGGACTCTGCGGGAACGCGCTCGAGAGCCTTGGTAGCCAGCAGCTCGGAGATACGGACATTCTTGATCTCACCGTCGTGGCGTGCCCACGCAACGGTCTGGCCCTTCTTCAGGGTGCCGTTGAAGATACGGACCAGTGCCAGACGACCCAGGAACGGGGAGGAGTCCAGGTTGGTCACGTGTGCCTGCAGAACCTCGTTGGGGTCGTAGGTGGGAGCGGGCACGTGCTCGATGATGGTCTTGAACAGCGGCTCAAGGTCGTCGTTGTCGGGCAGCTGGCCGTCTGCGGGCTGGTTCAGGGACGCAGCGCCAGCCTTACCGGATGCGTACACCACCGGAACGTTCAGCACAGCATCCAGGTCCAGGTCCGGGACCTCGTCCGCCAGGTCGGATGCCAGGCCCAGCAGCAGGTCCATGGACTCGCCAACGACCTCGTCGATGCGGGAGTCGGGGCGGTCCACCTTGTTGACCACGAGGATCACGGGCAGCTTAGCAGCCAGTGCCTTACGCAGCACGAAGCGGGTCTGGGGCAGCGGGCCTTCGGATGCGTCCACGAGCAGCACAACGCCGTCAACCATGGACAGGCCGCGCTCCACCTCGCCACCGAAGTCGGCGTGGCCGGGGGTGTCAATAACGTTAATGGTGATGGTCTCACCGTTGGCGGAAGGGCCGTTGTAGAACACGGTGGTGTTCTTCGCCAGAATGGTGATGCCCTTTTCCTTTTCGAGGTCGCCGGAGTCCATGACTCGGTCTTCAACATCTGCGTGGGCAGAGAAGGCGTGGGTCTGCTGCAGCATCGCGTCGACGATGGTGGTCTTGCCGTGGTCAACGTGTGCCACGATGGCCACATTGCGAAGGTCGGGGCGCGAAGCGGTGTTTTCAGACATGCGTTAAGTTTCTCGCTTAAATCTAGGGGATAGTCTTGCCAGCGGGTGCGCTCTAGAGGCGCGGGGGTCACGGGGCCGTACCTTATTTTTCAGGTATTTGCCGGTTCGAACGTTTGCTCCTGGAGCCGCTCTGCAATGAGAGCGTTTCCGGGCACGCCAAAACGGACCCCCCTCCGTTGGGCTTAGCTACCAGTGTATCACTAGGGCTTTTCTGCGAGCCACTCATCAAGCATGCGGCGGGCGACAGCATTCGTGCCGGGCAGCTCCAGCTTGGCGGGGTCATCCTCGGCGCTGTTGCCGCGCTCCTCCGAAATGGCAATCGCCTCACGCAGCTCCGCGGCGGTGAACCAGCGCGCCGCACGAATCTCACCGTCGTGGTGGATGATAGGTTCGTTCTCATCCACGCGCGCCCGGTAGCAAATCATGAGCGAGCGCGGGAAAGGCCACACATCACTCATACGGTACTCGGTGCTGAGGGTGTGCAGGCCGGTCTCTTCGTAGACTTCGCGGGTAATCGCCTCTTCGAGGTTTTCACCCGGATCAACGAATCCGGCGATGAGGGCAAAACGGTTGGGGTGCCACTGGCGGTTATTCGCCAGCAGCACGCGCTCGCCGTCGCGGCTGGTCACCAGCGCCATCACGGCGGGTTCAATGCGGGGGAACACCATCTCGCCGGAGGCGGTGCGGCGGATGCCCTTCGAGCCGAGGGGCGCCTCCTCACCGCTGTATGCGGAGTAGCGCATGTCGATGAGGTAGTCGCGGCGTGCCAGGGCGGTGGCGTAGTGGGCGCGGCCTTCCGGGTCGTCGTGGACCGGGTAGTAGCGGAAACCACTGGCGGAGGCGCGCACCCGAGAGTTGTTCAGGTCGGCGGCGACTTGCGCGAGGGTTTTGTCCTCGCAATAGAGCACGTGCACCTGCGCCCCGTTCTTCTCTGCCTCACTGTTCTTCTCCGCATCTGCGCCATAGGCGGCGGGGCGAATCACGCTGCGCGCCAGGATAGCGTCCTCGGCCAGCGGCTCGGCAGCATTGCTACCGGTCAGGTAGTGCAGGGTTCCGTCGTCGTTGAGGAGGGTCTCTCCCGCGCGGGAGATGAGCAGGTAGCGCGGCGCGGTGTCAGAAACAGTCTCGGGCGTGTGTTCAGGTGAAGAAGTCATGGATTTTACTCTACATCTTGATACTGTAAGGCCCACAATAGGGTGCCAGGTTTCGATTTTTTCGCCGTATCGTCCCATATCACCCTCGAAAGAGATGACAGAGGCACCCGAAAATAAGAGAATGGAACCATGACTACTTCTATTGACCCTACGACCACCTCCGCGTGGTCTGCTCTGTCCGCTCATCACAAGTCCCTCACTCCGAACCTGCGCGAATGGTTTGCCGCTGACCCGGAACGCGCGCAGAAGCTCAGCTTCACCGCCGACGAACTGCACGTCGACCTCTCCAAGAACCTGATTACCTCCGAGACCGTTGAGCTGCTGCTCAAGCTCGCTGAAGAGGTCAAGCTGGAGCAGGCTCGCGAGGCAATGTTCTCCGGCGAGCACATTAACGTCACCGAGGACCGCGCCGTGCTGCACACCGCCCTGCGCCGCCCCGAGGGCTACACCCCCGCACTGACCGTTGACGGCCAGGACGTAGACGCAGACGTCCACGCGGTTCTGAAGAAGATTTACGCTTTCGCTGAGCGCGTGCGCAACGGCGAGTGGACCGGCATCACCGGCAAGCGCATCGAGACCGTCGTGAACATCGGTATCGGTGGCTCCGACCTGGGCCCGGTCATGGTGTACGAGGCTCTCAAGCCCTACGCAGACGCAGGCATCACCGCACGCTTCATCTCCAACATTGACCCGACCGACGTGGCAGAGAAGGTCTCCGGCCTGGACCCCGAGACCACCCTGTTCATCGTCGCGTCCAAGACCTTCGGCACCCTCGAGACCCTGACCAACGCACGCGTGGCACGCGAGTGGCTGTTGTCCGCACTGGCTGAGGCTGGCGCTCTGGAAGGTAAGGAAGCGTCCGAGGCTGTGGCTAAGCACTTCGTGGCTGTCTCCACCGCACTGGATAAGGTTGCAGCATTCGGCATTGACCCCGAGAACGCTTTCGGCTTCTGGGATTGGGTTGGCGGCCGCTACTCTGTAGACTCCGCGATCGGTACCTCCCTGGCTATCGTTTTCGGTCCGAAGGTTTTCGCTGAATTCCTCGCCGGCTTCCACGCGATGGATGAGCACTTCCGCACCGCTCCCCTGGCTCAGAACGTACCCGTTCTGATGGGTCTGCTGAACATCTGGAACGTGAACTTCCTCGGTGCTGAGACCCACGCGGTTCTGCCCTACGACCAGTACCTGCACCGCTTCCCCGCATACCTGCAGCAGCTGACCATGGAGTCCAACGGCAAGTCCGTTCGCGCGGACGGCTCCTTCGTCAACTACGCAACCGGTGAAGTGTTCTGGGGCGAGCCCGGCACCAACGGCCAGCACGCTTTCTACCAGCTGATCCACCAGGGCACCCGCCTGATTCCCGCGGACTTCCTGGCATTCGCTAACCCGGTCCACCCGACCAAGGACGGCGAGCAGGACGTTCACGAGCTGTTCCTGGCTAACTTCTTCGCACAGTCTCAGGCTCTCGCCTTCGGCAAGACCGAGGAAGAGGTTCGTGCAGAGGGCACCGCAGAGCACGTGGTCAACGCACGGATCTTCAGCGGTAACCGCCCCTCCACCTCCATCATGGCGCCGCGCCTGACCCCGCGCGTTCTGGGCTCCCTGATTGCCCTGTACGAGCACATCACTTTCGTTCAGGGTGTTGTTTGGGGCATTGACTCCTTCGACCAGTGGGGCGTTGAGCTCGGCAAGAAGCTGGCGCTGGACCTGGTTCCCGCTATTGAGGGTGACCGCGAGGTTCTGGCTCGTCAGGATTCTTCGACCGCTTCGCTGATTGACTACTATCTGAAGAACCGCACCAAGTAGTAGCTCGAGCCTGCATATGCCGGTTTTGTAGCCCGGCTGTGTAGGGTCAGCGCAGATGCACAAACCGCCGGATAGGCTCCCGTTTGGGAGGTTATCCGGCGGTTTTGCTATATGGGTTCTGGCTGGCTCAGTGCTGCTAGCCCACGGTGGGCAGGGTATCCGAGGCGATCTCCGCGATAATGCGCACCACGGTGGATTCGGGCAGTTGCGGGATGCCCTGCTCGTCGCGGACCACGCCACCGGCGTCACGGTGGGCGGTCATGCCGGTGCCTTCGGTTGCTTTTTCACCGGCGGCAGTCTCTTCACCGTCAGCGCGGGTTGCGGGCACGTGCACGAACCCTGCGGGGATGCTCAACCCCAGCTCGCGGCTGATGCGCTGGCTCTCATAGAACACGTGGTTGCACACGTAGGTTCCGGCGGTGTACGAAATCTCGACCGGCTCCCCCGCCGCACGCAGACGCTCAAAGCTGGCGCGCACCGGCAGGGAGGAGAAGTACGCCTCCTGACCGCCCGGCGCAATCGGCTCATCGCAGCGCTGGTCGCCGTCGTTATCTTCAATACCGGCGGAGTCCAGGTTGATAGCGACCTGTTCGAGGCTGACCACGTCGCGGCCAACCGCCACGCCCAGGCTGATGAGCGCGTCGGGCTGCACCTCCTGCAGGGCGGCACGCAGGGCGGTGCTGGAACCGTCGTAGCTGACGGGCAGCTCGCGGGTGATGACGTTCAGGTCCGGACGCATCTGGCTCAGCAGACGCTGAGCGCCCTCGGCGAGCGCTACGGTGGGGTTCACGGGCACGCCGGGGAACGGGCCGAAGAAGGTCAGCAGCAGGGTGCGTGCCTGGTTCGGGGTGGTTGCCATAGTCAATCTCGTTTTCTGCAGTGGTTTATTCAGCAGTGCTTGTTTTATTCAGCAGTGTTTTTCTCAGCAGCGTTCTTTGCTGCGGCGTTCTTTACTGCGGCGCGGCGCTCCAGGTCCTTGGCGAGCGCCTCCAGAAGCTCTTCGGGGGTGGTCGCGATAATGAGCTCGTCCAGGTAGCGTTCGTTGAGCAGACCGGTGGACGCCATGTAGTGCATCGCATCGATGAGCTTGTCCCAGTAGCCGTTGACGTTCAGCAGGGCGACCGGCTTGGAGTGAATGTCGAGGAACTGCCAGCTGAACACCTCGAAGAACTCTTCGAGGGTGCCGGGGCCACCGGGCATTGCGACGAACGCATCAGCCTTCTCAATCATGGCGATTTTGCGCTGGTGCATGGTGTCCACAATGTCGAGGGTGGTCTGACCGGGGTACACGCCCTCCAGTCCGACCAGCTTGTGGGTGACCACGCCGTAGACGACGCCGCCGGCGTCCAGGGTTGCGCCCGCGACGGTGCCCATGAGGCCGGTGCGACCGCCACCATAAACCACGCCGATGTTGTTCTGGGCGCAGAGGGTGCCGAGCTCGCGGGCGCGCTCGGTGAAGAGCGGGTCGTTGCCGGAGCGTGCACCGCAGTAGACGGCAAGGTTGTAGTCAGTCTTCTTCATGGTTCTCCTTGAGGGGTGGGCGAGGGTACCGTACGCGTCGCTGCGTGGCGGCTTCTCCTCGCGGTGTTCTGTGTTGAGGGTACCGGATGTACCTGTGTACCTCATGTGTGCCGCCTGCCGGTTTAGGGGCACGTGTTGGGTGCGGTGGTTAGGGTAGCGGGGTGCGTGCTAGCAACGGGAATATCTGCTCGGTATTCAGCGGTGCCTGCGCAGCAGAATCGGAGGGGCTGCTCATGGCGGGGTTGACCCAGCGTAGCTCAGCAATTTCAGCCTGCGGCACCAGCGTAGCCAGCTGTTCGTGTTGCTCGTTGGTGGGGGCGTATTCGAAGGTTTCGGCGCGCACCGTAAAGCCTGCCTCGTTCAGTGCCGCCGCTTCCAGCAGTCCGAGGTGGTGCATCCGGTCGGGGTCGGGGGTGAGCCCGATTTCTTCGCTCACTTCGCGGCAGGCTGTCTGTAGCGGGGTCTCCCCCGGTTCGGGTTTGCCGCCGGGCATCATGAACCCGTCGCTACCGCGCTTGCGCACGGTGAGTACGAGCCCGTCCCGGTTGCGGATTGCTACAGCGCACACGTTCACGACGCGGTGGGCGCTGTCGATGGCGCTGTGTTCAGCAATGGGCTGGGCAGTGTGGGCTGCTTCTACTCGGTTCTGCGGGTTCTTCTGCGTGGGCATCTTTCTACCCTAGCATTTCCGTATCCTCCACCCGGCGCTGTACGTGTTTGTCTTATTCATCCGCCCTATTGTGCGCCCTGCGGGCAGTGGTTTTACGTAATATTTCGGCGAGTTATCTTATGTCCGGTTCATGCGTTTAGGTGCGTGTTACGGTGTAATTAACCGCGATGTCGCGGTACCGTATACGCACTCGACTTGGCGCGATACAGGAAGAGTGCGAATCGCTCAATCACTCATATAGAAGGAACTTCGTGATGGCTAACTCTTCTCGTGCCCGCCGCTACGGTAGCGCCGGCGCTTCTGTTCTTCTTGCCGCCTCCTTGAGCCTGGGCGCTCTGCCTTCTGTTGCGGCAGCGAATACCCCGAATCCGGATAACCCGCCGGTTATTACGGTCTACAACTACAAGGTTGAGACCAACACCCGTGAGTTGAAGACCGCCCTGCGTCTGAACAAGATTACGTTCAAGGCATCGAAACTGCCCGCGAAAACTACCGCTTTCGCCCCGGCTTTGCATGAGGCAAACCATAGGGGTTTCCCGTTCCTGAACCCGATTCAGACGGTGCGCGTTGACGGCCCGTTCAAGGACGGCACGGCGACTGCGACCCATTACGTTCCCGGTAGCCTGATTGACCCGGCGAAGAACTACAGCTTCGTCGCTAATATCATCGTTGATGGTTACGGGGGCGGGCAGGTTCTGCGCATGAACGTTGTGAAGGATAGCGCCGCACCGGTTCTGCACGTGGATTCCCCGCGTCTGAACACCAAGGGTGAGACCGTGTTGAAGGTGCGCGGTACCGGCTACACGGGTGAGGCGACCCCGCACGGTGTGCGTGTGGTCGTGTCTGATACGAACGTGTGGGTTCCCGGTCGTTTTCCCCAGCAGGGTATGCGTTTCGTGGCTCAGGTGACGGTACCTGCTTCGCAGATTCACAACGGTGTCTTTGAGACGGAGGTGAAGGTTCCGGCGGATGTTGCGGCGACGCTGAATACCTCCCACAAGTACATTGCGGGCACCATGGCTGCCGGCGTTGAGGGTGCCGAGTACGGTTCGTTTGATGCTCAGAAGCCTCTTGAGCTTTTCGCGCAGGAGCCCGTGGTTTCGGCGGTTCCGACCTATGCCCCGACGGTAGCTCCCCTGCCCGAAGCAACCGTAGGTGTTAACCCCACTGACGCACCGACGGTGGCACCCCTGCCGGAGGCAACCGTAGGTGTGAACCCGACCGACGCACCGACTGTGGCTCCCCTGCCCGAGGCAACCGTCGGAGTGAACCCGACCGATGCGCCCACCGTGGCACCCCTGCCCGAAGCAACCATTGGCGTAAACCCGACCGACGCACCGACCGTAGCGCCCCTGCCGGAAGCAACCGTTGGAGTGAACCCCACTGACGCACCCACCGTGGCACCGTTACCCGAAGCAACCGTGGGTGTGAACCCCACCGACGCGCCGACCGTGGCGCCCCTGCCTGAGGCAACCGTAGGCGTGAATCCCACTGATGCCCCGACGGTTCCCGCTCTGCCGGAAGCAACCGTGGGCGTGAACCCCACCGATGCGCCGACCGTCCCGGCACTGCCTGAAGCTCCGATGCCTGCAGATAAGGCACCTGCTGACAAGGTTCCCGCGGCAGATCAGGCACCGGTTGCCGATAAGACTCCCAACGCGGACAAGCTGGAGGACGCAACCGTGGCGCATCCCAAGAGCAAGCCCGCTCAGAGCAAGCCCGCTCAGGAGGCTTCGGTGACCGCCGCCCGCTCGGCTCAGGACACGCTGGCAAAGAACACCCCGGCAAAGGACAGCCCCAAGAAGGCTACCCTGGCGAACACCGGTGCATCCAGCGTTGGTGTGATTGTTGGCATTGGTGTTGCTGCAATCTGTGCTGGTCTTGGCTTGAGTGTTCTGCGCTCGCGCCGCCGCTCCTAAGAGCTACAGGGCGCACAGTCTAGCCCACCCGTGCGGAATAAACTGCGGATAGCAAAGAGCCGCCGGCTCCCCCTCAGTCAGGGGAACCGGCGGCTCTTCACGTATCAGCTAATTCAATCAGCTGGCGCAATCGTTCGCGTTACTTCGAAGCCTTAACCTCAATGCCGCTCACGTCAATCTGATCCAGCGGAATGATGCGGTCACGGGTGACCACGCGGTGCACCAGCCAGACCGCGATAATCACGGGCAGACCAATGTAGGAGCTGAGCACGCCAGCCCAGTCGCCGCTCAGGAACGCCTCGTAGTTCTGGCCGCCAATGACGACCAGGCACATGAGGAAGGCGATAATCGGGCCTGCGGGGAAGAACGGTGCCACGTAGGGCAGGTCCTTCAGGCTGTTGCCCTGCTTCAGGTATGCGCGGCGGAAACGGTAGTGAGCCACGGCGATACCCACCCAGGTGATGAAGCCAGCCAGGCCGGACACGTTCACCAGCCACAGGTACGCGCCATCCGGCGAGAGCAGCGCGGCGATGAAGCCGACTGCGCCGATAGCTGCGGTTGCCAGTAGTGCGTTCATGGGCACGCCGCCGGAGTTGATGTGGGTGAACATCTTCGGTGCCTTGCCCTCCTGGGCGAGCGCGAAGAGCATACGTGCCGAAACGTACAGGCCCGAGTTACCTGCAGAGAGCACTGCGGAGAGGATCACGGCGTTCATGATGGCTGCCGCGAAGGCGATGCCCGCACGCTCGAAGATGAGGGTGAACGGGGAGATGTTGATGTTGCCGTCCGCTGCGGTGAGCAGGTTCGGGTCGGAGTAGGGAATCAGGAAGCCGATAACGACCATCGCACCAATGTAGAAGAGCATGATGCGCCAGAACACGCTGGTCAGTGCGCGGGGCACGTCGCGGCGGGGGTTCTCGGACTCGCCCGCAGCCACACCGATCATTTCGGTGCCCTGGAAGGAGAAGCCAGCCACCATGAAGATGGCGAGCACAGCGGGTGCGCCGCCCACGAAGGGGGCGTCGCCGACGGTCCAGTTGGAGAAGCCCGGGGAGCTACCGCCCAGGATGCCGAAAATCATGGCGATACCTGCAATGAGGAAGACGACCACGGTCACGACCTTGATGGTGGCGAGCCAGAATTCGCTTTCACCATAGGAGCGTGCCGAGAGGGCGTTGATGCCGGTCAGCAGCACGAGGAATCCTGCCGCCCACACCCAGGATGGGACGTCCGGGAACCAGTACCTCATGACCTCACCGACGGCGACGAGCTCGGCGGCGACGGTAATCGCCCAGTTGAACCAGTAGTTCCAGCCCATGGCGAAGCCGAAGGACGGGGACACGTAGCGTGCCGCGTAGGTCTGGAATGCGCCGGGGACGGGCAGGTGCGCAGCCATCTCGCCGAGGGACTGCATGAGGAACAGCACCATGACGCCGATGAGGGCGTAGGCGAGGATTGCGCCGCCGGGGCCTGCGGTGGAGATGGTCTTACCGGATGCGACGAAGAGGCCGGTGCCGATTGCGCCGCCGATTGCGATCATCTGCATGTGGCGGGCGGAGAGGCCTCGCTTCAGTTCACCCTCTGCGGGGGTGGCTTCCGATGCAGCGCCGGAAGTCTCTGTAGGCTGTGCCATGTCAGGTCTTCTTTCTGAGGCTATTGCTTCGTGCGTTTGTGAGCGGTCTAGTCTGTGGTGTCCAGTCTAGTCCTGCTGCGGGTGGTGCCGCCGAAGGTTTGTGCCTGGGTCAAGAAATTCTTCAATCTTTAGAAATTCTTACGTACCGTAAGTTTTTCTAATCTGAGGGTCAATCCTACCGGCTTTTCAGGCTCATTTCCACCCAAAACCACAAAAACACAGAAAAACCCTCCCGTACCCGCTTCATCACAAGCGGTACGGGAGGGTTCAATATCAGGCTAGTTCGCCCGGCCTATTCAGAGTTCGCAGGGTTTTTAGCCCACCCAGCGTATTTAGTTCGCCAGGTTGTGGAAGGAAACCTTCGTGGGGTGCTCCACGGTACGGGAGACGGTGCAATCCTTCTGCTCGCTGAGCTGAATCAGACGGTCCACCATCTTCTGTGCCTTGGCGCCCTGCTCGTCCTCGGGGAAGCGCACATCGAAGTCCACCTCAACGTCGTCGAGGCGAACCGCGCCGTCCTCGTTGAGTCGCAACGCCGAGGCGAGCACCTCGAACACTTCGGGGGTGGAACGGCGGGAGGTGCCCGCGTCCACGTCCACGGAGGAGCATCCGGCAATTGCGGCGAGCAGCAGCTCGACGGGGGTCAGCAGGCCCTCGCCCACACCGAAATCGAGGGTTGCGCCGTTCGCACCGTAGGCGCGGTAACGCAGGCGGTCGATGCGCTCGATCTTGGTCTGGCGGTAGTTTTCGAGTTCGCGGCGTTCCTGCTGGCGCTCGTACACCTTCTTCTGCTCGGCGTTGTTCTGCTCGGCGTTGTTCTGCTCAGCCATTGAGATTCCTTTCGGGTTGCCTGTGCGGTCGCTAGGTTATTCAGCGCCGCGTTGTTTAGTGTCACTCACTATAAGCGTGTTTCTCATATTTTATTCCCGGACTCCTTTTCTCGGCGTTCAACTGGGCTCTGCTATACACTGGAAAGCCGCGGCGGGCGTTATCGTTACCCGCGCACAGGCAGACAGGCTTTTCACAGAACGTAACGCATACAAGGAACCCACTGATGGCACAGACCCCGAACGCTAAGCATGCGAGCGCGCAGAATGATTTCCGCTTGGCTATTGCGGATTCTTCCGTGGTGATGCTCGGTATCGCTGTGCTGGGTTTGGGTTTGGGTATTATCCTCAACGCGCACGGTCTGCCCATCTGGACTGCTCCGTTGCTATCTGCCCTGGTGTTTGCTGGTTCGGTGGAGTTCCTCATGGTGGGCATGGTCAGCGCTGGCACACCCCTAGCATCGATTGCCCTGACGGTGTTCCTCGTGAATGCGCGCCACCTGGTGTACGGCCTCTCCTATCCGTTGCACAGCGTAAAGGGTTTTTGGGCTAAGGCTCTGGCTATTCATACTCTCTGCGATGAGGCGTTCGCTCTCAACTCCGGTCCTGACCGCAATGAGCGTTCGGGTGCGCGCATCCTATGGGTGAACGTGCTGATTTACATCTCCTGGATTTTGAGCGTAATCCTCGGGTATGTGCTGGGTGCGAGCTTCTTGAGCGATCTGAAGGGTGTGGACTTCGTGATGGTGGCAATCTTCACGGTTCTTGCGATGGACGGTTACCGCGCCAACCCGGATCGCGTGACGGCGCTATTTGTTGCGGTTTCGGCTGCGGTGGCGCTGATTTTTGCGCCGTCCTCGTTCCTGGTGGTGGCGTTGGGTTCGTATGTGGTGCTACTGTTGGCGCGTTTCCCGGTGGCGAAGCGCCGCGGTACGCTACCGCATCGTACTGTGCATGAGGGAGAGGCTAGGGCTGAAAGCACGGCGGAGACCCCAGGCACTGCCGCTTCCGCTGATGCGCCCGCTTCCACACAGCGATAAGAACGTTACATACGTATTCAAAACCGGTTAGGATAGATGAGTAGAGCTTCGCTCTCCCCTCTTTCTAGGTTTTACACGATGCTTCCCGCGCGAACCTGCGCGGATGCACCCAGAGGTTGAGGTACCCATGACTCAGATGAAAGACACCGCTAAGGAAACTAGCGACGCAGAACGCTGTGCCGCCCCGGAGTAACACCGCACCGGGAGCGGCATCACCCGAGGCCACACGTAAGAACTAGTTACGCGCACAACTACCCGCGCCAAGCACTAGTCTCACGCAGGAGGAACGACCCTCCGCCTCCATGTTTCGCGGCTTTCATCAACTCACGTACCTACCGCACCACTTAGTACCCCTCTTCGGATGGGCTCTCCCCTACCCTTTTTCGCGGATGCTTTCGCGGCTTGCCCCGCACCGCCTCCGAGGTTTTTATGTGGTGCAGAAAGAGAAACCTCATGAACGGTGAAGTGACCACCGGATATATTCTCGCTGCGGTGTTCGTTGCTGCAGGTATTACTTTTACGCTGCGTCTGCTGCCTTTCGGTTTGAAGAAGGCGCTCGCTGGCTCCGAACTGCTCGATGCACTCAGCCATTGGATTCCGCTCGGCGCGGTCGCGCTGCTTGCCATCTATGCGGTGGCGAAGATTGATTACTCCTCGTTCGCTACGGCGGCACCGTATCTGGCGGGCCTGGTGGTGACTGTGGGTGTGCACCTGTGGCGTAAGAATATGGTGCTGAGCATGGTGGCGGGTACCGTCACCTGCGTTGTGCTGGCTAACTGGGTTTTCTAGGGGGCATCCGATGAGTATTTCTAAGAAGTCTGTTTCTTCCCCCGAGGTTTCTTCTCAGCCCGCGCCGCATCTGGCTTCTCCCGAGCAGGTGGATCAGGTCATCGCGTCCGCACTTCCGCTGACCGGCGTCATTCCCGTGGTGGAGGCGCCCGCCTCCCCCGATACGCCAGGCTCTCAGCAACCGTGTGAGAGCGGTTTTGCGGAGGCGATGCGCGTTGCCGGCGTAATTATGCTGGGCCTGTTCTTTGTCGGCATTGGTCTGGGCGTGCTGGTGCACAGTTACGGTCTGCCGTTCTGGGTGGCTCCCCTGCTGCCGATGCTGGTTTTTGCCGGTTCGGTGGAGTTTGTGCTGATTGACATGATTTCTACGCATGCGTCGCTGTTCTCTATTGCGGTGATGACTCTGCTCATTAATTCGCGCCACCTCATGTACGGCCTGTCGTACCCGATTGAGCGTGTGCGCGGTGGTTTGGCGAAGTTCTACACCGTGTACACGCTCATTGATGAGGCGTACGCGCTGAATACCGGACCGGACCGCCATAAGCTGCGTGCTTCCCGCATCCTGTGGATTCACGCGGGTCTGCACCTGAGCGTTCTGGCGAGCGCAACGCTCGGCTACGTGCTGGGTGCGAGTTTCTTGAGTGAGCTCAAGGGCGTGGATTTTGTGATGACTGCGCTTTTTGCGGTGCTCGCTATTGATGCGTATCGCAGTTCTCAGGACCGCACGACTGCGGCTATTGCAGGTGTGTCTGCAGTGGTTGGTTTGGTGTTGGCGCCGCAGTCGATGCTGCTGATTTCGATGGTGGTGTACATTCTACTGTTGGTGTCGCGTTTTGTGGTGGCTAAGCGCCGCGGCACCCTGCCGGAGCATATGCTGGTTGCCGATGAGGAGCCCGCCGAAGCCTCCGACGCTCGGTAGTCCCAGCGCCTCCACGCACTAACCCCGAACATAGTAAAGCGCCCCGCCCACCCGGTTATTCGGGTGGGCGGGGCGTTATGCTGTCGCCAGCCGCATGTGTGGGTGAACCCATGCGCTGTAGACGTTCAGTATCTGCTGTGCTGTATACCGCCGGGTTAGCCCCAGCGGAAGTACTGTTCAGGAGCAGGCATTGCGCCAGGCTCCCGTATCAAGCTTACTTGATAGCTGCCAGTGCTGCTTCGTAGTTGGGCTCGTTGGTGGTTTCGGGAACCAGCTCGGTGTAGACAACCTCGCCCTCGGGGTTCACGACAACCACGGAGCGTGCCAGCAGACCAGCCAAGGGGCCGTCCACGAGCTTCACGCCGAAGTCCTCACCGAAGGAGGAGCGGAAAGCGGAGGAGGTCTGAACGTTTTCGATGCCCTCGGCTGCGCAGAAGCGGCCGATTGCGAAGGGCAGGTCGTTGGAAACGCACAGCACGACGGTGTTGTCCAGGTTTGCTGCGTCCTTGTTGAAAGTGCGGACGCTGGTTGCGCAAACGCCGGTGTCGACGGAGGGGAAGATGTTCAGCACCAGGTTCTTACCTGCGAAATCTACGGAGGAGATTTCGGAGAGGTCAGCGGCGAGGACCGAGAATTCGGGCAGCTTTGCGCCGACTGCGGGCAGGTCGCCGTTGGTGTGGATTACGAGTTCATTCTGTAGAGTTACTTCAGCCATGCCTTCATTGTCCCCCGGATGCGGCGGGTGTGCAAGGAGACACAGGCGTTAGCGGGTGGAGTTTCCGCATAGCTGATTTTCTGCTATGCCGATTCGCCTCCCCTGGCTCTGCTGTAGCCGCTGTCTAGCGATAATCCCGGCCTGTGACTCTACGGTAACGAACGGCACTGACCGTGCGCACCGCGTGCCCGCCTCTTTTTCCCTATACTGGACGAGTTCACTATTCGCTTCTTGACCAGTACCAATGCGCGCTGCCGCGCATTTCAGGAGTATTCATGTCTTCTACTCGCCGCCGCTTTACCGACCGCATCTCTTTGGCTCTACCCGCATTGGGCGCCGCTCTAGCTCTTGTTGTCACTTCCTGCTCGGCAAGCACTGATTCTGCTGTTTCGGGTACCGTAGTGTCTTCTTCTAGCAGCGCTTCTGCATCCGCGAGCGCGACCTCCACTCAGGCGCTGTTCCCGACCCCGTCGGCGAGCCCTAGCGCTACCCCGAGCGCATCCGCAAGCGCTACCCCGAGTGCTTCGTCGCCTGCTCCGGTGCCGTCGGTGGTGACAATTACGGTTCATGCTGAGCCGACCACCTCCGAGTCGAAGACCTCTGAGTCGGATTCCAAGTCTGAAGCTAAGTCTGAGTCGAAGAAGGACTCCACCTGCGCCTCTGATTCTGCATCGACCGTGGTGTCTAAGGCTCTGCGCGATTTGAAGAATAAGAAAAATTGGGATCAGTGGACGAACGTTTCGGCAAGCTACGAAGGTTACGATCCCTGTGCTGAGCTGTCGTGGATTGACGCGGTTCCAGGTTCTTCCCCGTCTTCGTGCTGCACCGCGGCGATGGTGCACCACATTCTGCTGTTCCACCGCGGCAAGTTCATTGGTACCGCAACCTATGAGCCGTACTCGTTCTCCCCGGTGATCACCCGCACCTCAGACAGCTCGATTCGTGTGACCTACCGTTACATGAAGGAAGATGAGAAGGTGCACAATGCAAGCGGTCGCGCGACCGCTGAGTTCACCTGGAGCTCTTCGCAGAACAAGGTTGTGATGACCGGTGAGGTTCCGCCGAGCGAATAGTCTCTCTGCCTCATAAACCGCGTGTTTGAAGCCCGCGTGTTTGAGGCCTAGGAGTTGGGCGTACGAGAAACCCGCCGTCTCACATATGTCACCATATGCGAGACGGCGGGTTTTCGTTGCTTAAGGATATGTAGAATGCCCGAAGGCTAGCTATTTAGGCAACGAACTTCTTGTAACCGAAGTATGCGGCGCCTGCCAGGATAGCGATGCACAGAATCTTCTTCACGGTATAACTCCTTTGATTGTTCCGGTAGGCACCCGGTGTTTT
>NZ_CAJZIE010000051.1:0-17953 GCF_916049665.1 uncultured Rothia sp.
TCAGGTATTTATTCCAGCCGGTTTTACTCCTCGTAGTTATTCTTCGTAGCCGGGTGCCGGGCGCATCTTTTTTGTATCCCAGGGCACGGTCCAGCCGAGCGAGTCGAAGATCCGGTCCAGTAGAATCGCGGTGAATCCCCACACGGTGAATTCTTCGCCGCCGGGCATGCGCACCTCGAAGGCGGGGGTGCGGTGTGAAGTGCGGCCGTGTTTGACGTAGGCGGTGTGCCGGTTGGCGGGGTTGAGCAGGTCACGCACGGGCACGCGGGCGATGAGCGCGGACTCGTTGTGGTCGACGACTTCGACGGGCACGGGACTGTTCCACCAGCCGATAACGGGGGTGACCATGAAGTTGCTGATGGGTAGCGGCAGGGTGTGCAGCTGGCCGAGGATCTGCACGCCGGCGGGGTCTAGCCCAGTTTCTTCGACCGCCTCGCGCAGGGCGGCGATGTGGGCGACGGGTTCGCCGGTGGTTTCGGCGTGCGCGTAGTCTTCAGGGTCGATTTTGCCGCCGGGGAAGGCGGGCTGACCGGCGTGTGAGCGCAGGGTTGCGGCACGCACGAGGAGCAGTACATCCAGGTCGGCGCTGACGTTCTCGGGGCAGCCTTCAAATTCGCCGGTGGAGGGCGAGTTGTCGAGCACGCCGAAGAGAATCAGCACGGCGGCTTCTTTGTTCAACGGGCTGGCGGGTGCGCTGCTTAGCAGGGCTTGGACGTCGAATTCCACGCCGCCCTCTGCGAGAGCCGCCAGTGCCTGCTGGGCGGGGTGCTGTGCCTCCTGCCCCGCCTGTTCGGGTTGTACCTCGGGTGCGCTCATCTGTGTACCTCTCTTCTGTGCGGCTGCATTCCGGTTTGGTTCAGTCGCCGTTAGGCGCTGAGCGGGTAGCCTTCTGCCATGAGTTCGCGGCGGGTTGCGCCCTGCAGGAATCGCAGGTGCAGGTCTTCTCGACCGGGTGCCATTTCGTATTTCATGAGTTTACGTGCTGCTTGTTCGTTCGTCTCCCCGGCTCCATAGGACGGGCAGAGGTCGGCAACGGGGCATACACCGCAGGCGGGCTTTTTGGCGTGGCAGATGCGGCGGCCGTGGTAGACCATGCGGTGTGAGAAGAGCGTCCAGTCTTTGCGGTCGATGAGTTCGGCGACGTCTTTTTCGACCCTTTCGGGGGCGTCTGCGGTGGTGAATCCCATGCGGCGTGCGAGGCGACCGAAGTGGGTGTCTACGGTCAGTCCGGGCACGTCGAAGGCGTTTCCGAGGACCACGTTCGCGGTTTTGCGACCGACTCCGGCGAGTTCTACGAGCTCTTCGAGGGTTGAGGGAACCTGCCCGTTGTGGCGTTCTACGAGCTGCTGGGAGAGGGTGACGATGGAGCGTGCCTTGGCGCGGTAGAAGCCGAGGGACTGAATGTAGGGTTCGACCTCTTCGGTACGTGCGGAGGCGAGCGCGGCGGCGTCCGGGTAGCGTGCGAAGAGTGCACCGGTGACGGAGTTGACGCGCACGTCGGTGGTTTGTGCCGAGAGCACGGTGGCGATGAGTAGCTCGAAGGGGTTGTCGAAGTCGAGTTCTGCGACGGCGTAGGGGTAGGTTTCGCCGAGGATGCGGTTGATTTTGCGGGCGCGGCGCACGGTGGCGAGGTGGCTTTCGGGTGCGCGGGCGTTGAGGCGGCGTGCGGCGGCTGCGGCTTTGAATTCGGGAACGAATCGGATCTGCAGGAGCGATTCGGTGTTCTGTGCCGCAGCGTTGCGTGCTGCGGTGTTCTGTGCGTCTGCTGTGGGCTGGGTGGCGTTCTCGGTCATAGCGCGAGGGTACCGGGCTTGGGTATGTGGGCGGTAGCGAGGTTCACCGTACTTGGCTCGCTCGCCCATCATTTTCTGTGTCTCATCTTTTTTTGGGCAGTTCGCGCCGACTAGCGCTTGGCGGGCGCCTACTGTGCCACACTGGTTTTATGTCAGATACGATTTTTGTGCTTAACGGACCGAATTTGAACCTGCTTGGGCAGCGCCGCCCCGAGGTGTACGGCTACACCACTCTGCACGATATTGAGCGTATGGTGCGTGAACGCGCGGCGGATCATGGTTTTGATGTTGAGTTTATGCAGTCGAATCATGAGGGGGCGCTGGTGGATGAGATTCAGCGTGCTCGCACTCGTGGCGCGGCGATTATTATCAACCCGGCGGCGTACACGCACACTTCAGTAGCGCTGCACGATGCGCTGGAGGCGGCTGAGCTTCCGGTGGTTGAGGTGCACCTGTCGAATGTGCATCGCCGCGAGGAATTCCGTCATCATTCGTTTGTATCACCGCAGGCTACTGCGGTGATTGCCGGTGCGGGTGCGTACGGCTATGTCATGGCGGTTGATTTCCTAGCGCAGCACCTTGCGGAATAGCAGCGCAGCATTTGGCAGAATAGCCCCGCCTATCCCCCTCGCTCAACAATTCAGCGTTAAATAGTTCAGGCTCCCGTTCCTCGCTAGAGGTTCGGGAGCCTGAATGTTTTTACTCGTTACTTGCGGCAGGTGCCGGTGGAGACTGCGGCGGTGTTGTCGCCGCCTTCGGCCAGTGCCTGCTTGAGGGTGCTTGCGGTGATGGCGTAGCCGGCCTGGCCGGTGGTTGCCCTACCGAAGATTACACCGACCACGTTACCGTTCTCGTCGAGGACGGGGCCGCCGGAGTTGCCGTGCTGCACGTCGGCTGCCAGCTGGTAGACCTGGCGCATGGCGTTGGCGCGGCCGGTGTCAGCGTCGATGGTCTGGGTGTTGCCGATGCCCTGCACGGTGGCAGGCAGCGCCTTGAACGGGCCGCCCTTGGGGTAGCCCATGAAGGTCACGAGGCTACCTGCGGTGGCGTTGGTGCCAATGGTCAGCGGTGCAAGCGGCAGCTTGGGAACGCTGATGAAGGCAAGGTCCTGTTCGGTGTCCATGTAGACGACGGTGCCGGGCCAGGTGCGGCCGCGGGCGTCCTGCACGACCGGGGAGGTCACGCCGGCGACCACGTGGGCGTTGGTGACAACCAGGCCGTTATCCGCCACGAAGCCGGAGCCGGTGGAGGTGTAGCCGCACTGCTCTGCGGCGCCCAGGATCTCAACGACCGAGGCTGCCGCCTGGTCCAGTGCCGCGGATTCTACGGTCTGGGTGGGGGCGCTGGTTTCGGGTGCGATGAGCTGGCTGACTTCCGGAATGGTTCCGAAGGCGAGCACGTCGTTGCGTACCGTGTTGATGCGGTCCTTGACGACCTCGGGGGTGGAGGCGACCATCCAGGAGAGGGTCTTGGATTCGCTGAGCACGGTGTTGAGCTGCGGGATGGGCACAGTGCGCATGGAGATGGTCAGCACGACCATGACCAGGGCGCAGGCTGCGAGGTTCAGCACTCCGCCGAAGAAGCGTTCAATGCCCTTGAGCGGGGTGATGTCGGTGACGCGGCGGATGGTGCGTCCGGCGACGAGGCCGAGCCACTGTCCGATGGTCAGGCAGATGATGAGCACACCGACGGCGGTAATGAGGCTCCACTGGGATCCCACGGAGGCGACGGCGAGGGGCACGAGCCAGGCTGCAGCGCAGACGCCCAGGCCCAGGCCGAGGAAGGTTCCGAGGGTGGTGAAGAATCCGCTGCGGACTCCGGCGAGGAAGTAGAGCAGCAAGATGATGGGGATAGCAATATCAAGCAGGTTGATGCCAGTCGTCACGACTAATTGCCTCCTTGGTGGGTAGAAATGGTCACGGTGTGCCCAATGTGGTTGGTGCGGGCTGGCGCCCTGTGAGTGTGGTGGCACGCTGTACCCTGCGGCGGGCGTGACGGGCGGTTCCGGGGTTGTTGAGACCGGGTTCTGCCTCGTCGCATCGTACCGCGTGTGGAGGCGGTGCGCCTCCTTGTCATGAGGGTTTGTCATGAGGGTGTCAGCGTGCTTGGTACCGAAAAAGTACACACCTGGATGCTTGATATTAGGGGCTGAACCTGTGGGTAAGCTTTGAATTTTCTCGAAAGAAATAACTTTTGCTGTAAAGCGCCCTATATCGGAATGCATAAAGCGCTTTTTTAGGGTACGCTCATATCAGTTGAATATGTCACACTAGCTTGAGCCTTCTCACATTTCAGATGTTGAGACGCATGACACCGGTTCGGGCTCACTCACTGAACATTTACGAGCTTCGGCTCATCACCTCATATCTAGGAGAACTTTATGGATCTCGAGATCCTCCGTCGCACCCCTCTCTTTGCTAACCTCGACGATGCAGCTTTCGCTCTGCTGACCGATGACATTCAGGAGATTGACCTCTCCCGCAACGCTGTCCTCTTCTACGAGGGTGACCAGGACGACCAGCTCTTCGCTGTGCTCTCCGGTAAGGTCAAGCTGGGCCGCACCGCCGCTGACGGCCGCGAGAACATGGTCGCGATTATGGGTCCCGGTGACGTTTTCGGCGAGATGGCTCTCTTCGATCCTTCGCCCCGTTCGACCAACGCTGTGGCTGTTTCTGAGACCCGCTTGGCTGCCATCAAGCACGAGTCCTTCAAGCGCGCACAGCAGCTGGACCCCTCGATTTCCGATCAGGTTATTAAGACTCTGGCTCGCCGCCTGCGCCACGCTAACGAGGCACTGGCTGACCTGGTCTTCTCCGACGTTCCCGGCCGCCTCGCTAAGGCTCTGCTGGACCTGGCTGACCGCTTCGGCCGCCCCGCGACCGACGGCGTGCTCGTTGCTCACGAGCTGACCCAGGAAGAGCTGGCACAGCTGGTTGGCGCATCCCGCGAGACCGTGAACAAGGCTCTTGCCGAGTTCGTTTCTCGTGGCTGGATTCGCCTGGAGGCACGCGCGGTGGTCATTCTGGACCTGCCCCGCCTGCGCCAGCGTTCCCGCTAAAGACGCACGACTTAAATAAAATCAGGAGCCGTTTCCCTCTGCATGGGGAAACGGCTCCTGATTTATTTAACGCTTCAGTCATGAGCGTGTGTAGGCGGCAGCTCGCTAGAGCACGCCCATCGCGCCGGTGTACATGGAGCCGGTCGTAGCCGGGACCACCTCGGTGAAGGAGAGCATGCACGCACCGTTGTGGGTGACGAGCACGGGCTTCTTCACCTCAATCTTGCGGCGCTTGGACAGCCACGCCACGGAGGTCTGCGCCTTCGCCAGAGATTCGAGCAGGCACATCACGCCGGGGGTGATGAGCTGGTCGAGGGTGCGGCCCACCGTGTTGGACTGGCCGATGCGGTCGCCCAGTTCGCTGGTGTCCTTGGCTTCGAGCAGTTCGCGCACGTTCAGCCAGTCGCCCCACACGCCCTTACCGAGCAGCAGCTTCGGGTCCTGACCCACGGGCAGTGCTGTACTGAAGTAGGCGATGTCGTAGCGCTTGAGGAAGAAGTCCGGGGACTGCCAGCGCGCCACGGGGCGCAGCAGGTCGGCACGCACGCTCAAACCGCTGGAGGTCAGGAAGTCGGAGAAGCTCTTATCCTGAGCAGCGACCGCCTCACGCCATGCCATGAGCTCGGGGGTGCTGGAGCGCTCCACAACGTCCTGTTCATCCTCGCCAGCAAGCAGAATACCGGTCTCTTCGAAGGATTCACGCACGGCAGCCATAACGCTGCGGCGTGCCTGAGCAATATCGGAAAAGTGGAACTGCTCTTCCCAATATTCGGCGCCAGGGCCAACCCAGGAGGCAGACTCATCATCACCGGGAAGAGCCGTACCACCGGGGAACGCCACCACACCCAGCGGGGAGGTGCCGGGGCGGTAGGTCAGAATCGTTTCGAGACCGTTGTCGCCGTCGCGCACAAAAATGACGGATGCCGCCTGACGCATCGTGCAGCCGGTTGCACCTTCGTTGCCGCCCTCGCGCCAGCTTTCGGCGGCGGTGCGCATGAACTCGGGAATCGTGTAGAGACGCTGAATGCAGGAGGTTCGCGGGTTAGCCGCGGACTGTCGACCGGTGAACATGCGCGGACGTTCCACACCATCAGCCGGGGTGGGGGTGCCGAAGCGGCGTTCCTGCACCGGCAGGGTCTTGATGTCCTGTGCCCCACCAGATCCGTGACCGTCGATACCGTTCACCGTCTTTTGGGCGCCACTTTGTGCTGCCCGCTGAGCCTGGGCAGCACGAATAGCAGACAGCGGCAGCGCGCCGGTGTACAGATTAGACATACTCAACGATGATCTCGACCTCTACGGGCGAGTCCAGGGGAAGAACGGGAACACCCACGGCGGAGCGGGCGTGCTGGCCTGCCTCACCGAAGATCTCGCCGAGCAGTTCGGATGCGCCGTTAATGACGGCGGGCTGAGCGGTGAAGCTCACCTCGGACGCCACAAAGCCAACAACCTTCACGACGCGCTGCACGCGGTCCAAGTCGCCAATAACGGACTTGACCGCCGCCAGGGCGTTGAGCAGGCTGATACCCGCGTACTTCTTCGCATCCTCGGGGGTCACGAAGCCTTCAGCGCCAGAGTCGGAAACCTTACCGGTTTCAGGCAGGGCGCCGTCAACGAAGGGCAGCTGGCCGGAGGTGTACACGTAGGAGCCGGAGGTCACCGCGGGAACATAGGCGGCAACGGGGGCGGGAGCTACGGGCAGTTCGTAACCGAGTTCGCGGATACGTGCTTCAATACGGGATTCAGTCATGATTACTCCAGAAGGATGGCGGGTGCTGGCACCCAAACGGTGATAGTGGAAACGCCGCAAATCTAAACGCTACTGATATTCAGGCAGCTGTTAAACGGCTAACCGGCGGCCTTCCTCATCTATTCCCGCGCTCCCCTAGTTAAAGGAGAGTCGGGATAGCGAGGTGACCGCCGGGTACGCTGCTCTTAGTCAGCCTTCTCGCGCTTAAAGTAGGCGATGGGGTTGCCCTGAGTCGGAGCGACCATGTTCGACGCGGGGGTTGCGCCAGCAGGTGCGGATGCGCCGGGGAGAACGGTTACGAGCTCCCAGCCGTCTTCACCCCAGTTGTCGAGGATTGCCTTGGTCGTGTGGATCATCAGCGGTACAGTTGCGTATTCCCATTTCTTCATACCCTCTAGACTAGCTTTCAGGGTCGAATAAGTAAAAGGGATTCGCTATGGTTTTGGTCAATGTCCGGGGCTTTTTGGGGCTTTATTCTCAGGGCTGAGGCGCCCACCTCCCTGTGGGGTCCCGAGACGGGCTTCTTCTCACAGTTTCATGGGATAAACTGAATGAATGGCTTCATCTAAGAAAACCCGTGCGCGTCGCCGTCCGGGAGATTTTTTGCAGTTCCTCGCGTTCAGCGTGATTGCCGGTTTCCTCGCGGCAATCATTGTCGTACCCCCGGCTGTGAGTGCCGGTATGGTCGCGAACGCGTCGATGTCATGGTTCCAGGACCTTCCTGACGACATTGCCGATGGCATCTCTTCCCGTCCTTCTACTATTTACGCTGCTGACGGCAAGACCGAAATCGCGACCTTCTTCGAAGAGAACCGTGAGCCGGTCAAGCTGGATCAGATTTCTCAGAAGATGAAGGACGCCATCGTCTCGGTTGAGGACCGTGATTTCTACAATCACGGCGCTGTCTCCGCGATTGGTATTGGTCGTGCGTTCCTGAACAACATCATTAACTCCGGTAGCGGTCGCCGTCAGGGTGCATCCACCCTGACCCAGCAGTACGTCAACAACCTCATTGTGGACGCCGCTGTGGCTCGTGGTGAGGACGCTACCGCGACCCTGAACGGTAACAAGACCTACGCCGCAAAGATTCGCGAGATGAAGCTTGCGATTTCTATGGAGCAGAACAAGTCCAAGGACGAAATCCTTGAAGGCTACCTGAACATCGTGAACCTGGGTGGTTCGAACTACGGTGTTGAGGCTGCTGCACAGTACTACTGGGGTATTTCCGCTAAGGACCTGAACGTGGCGCAGTCCGCGCTTCTTGCCGGTCTGGTGCAGGCACCGAACGTGTACGACCCGACCGTGAACCCCGAGCTCGCCCGTGAACGCCGCGACATCGTTCTGGGCACCATGCTCCGCGACGGCAAGATTACCGATAAGGAATACAGCGACGCCATCGCCAGCGACATTAAGCTCAACGTCCACCCCAAGTCCCAGGGTTGCTCCCTGGCGGGTGACAAGGCGTTCTTCTGCCGCTACGTGGTCAACTACCTGCTGCAGGACGAGTCCCTCGGCGCAACCGCTGAGCTGCGTAACACCGCGATTAAGCGTGGCGGCCTGAAGGTTGTCACCACCCTGAACCCCGAGGCTCAGACCGCGGCAAAGCAGGCAGTGGACTCCACCCAGCCGGCAGCCACCAACTGGAACGACGTGAACTCCGCACTGACCAGTGTTGAGCCCGGCACCGGCCGCGTCATCGCCATGGCTCAGAACACCGAGCTCGGCACCCCTGCTGACGCGAACGACCACTCGAAGACCGAGTACAACTACAACGTTGATTCCGCATACGGCGGTACCAGGGGCTTCCAGCCCGGCTCGACCTTCAAGCCGATTATTCTGGCTCAGTGGCTCCGAACCGGCCGCGGTGCGAACGGCACCGTGAACGGTACCCAGCTGTTCTGGCCCACCAGCTTCGGCTGGAACGCCAAGTGCTACGACGGCGGTAAGTACTACTACACCGGTCAGCCGAACGGCTGGTCCTACAAGAACGCAGTCAACGGCGGTCTGACCTACGGTACCGCTGCGTACGGTATTCGCCAGTCGTTGAACTCGTACCTGTACGGCATGCTCTCCCAGATTGACCTGTGCGATGTGCACGACCTGTCCATCAAGATGCACGCGCTGGACGGTACTGGCGAGCCGCTGCACAGCATCCCCGACCTGGGTACCAACATTGGTGGTACCAAGTACGGTATCTCCCCGCTGACCAGCGCATCCATGTACGCTATCTTCGCTTCTGAAGGTAAGTACTGCACCCCCCGCCCGGTCGATAAGATCACCAAGACCAACGGTGAGACCCTCAAGGAATACCAGAACCAGTGCGAGCAGGTTCTTGAGCCGGACATCGCAAACGGTGTCAGCTGGGTTCTGAAGGGCGTTATCCAGCCTGGCGGTTCCGCATCCCAGCGTGGCATTGGCCTGCCGAACGGTTCGGCTGCGAAGACCGGTACGAACGATAACTCCTCCCAGACCTGGCAGGTTGGCTACACTCGTGGCCTGTCCACCGCGTCTTGGGTTGGTTCTAACAACCTCGGCTTCCGCTCCCTGAACGGTGTGGGCATTAACGGTCGAGTCCTCGAGTACGTCGATGGTGCAACCTACGCGGGTGCACAGTGGCAGTCGTTCATGAAGACGATGGCCCCGAAGTACGACACGAAGGACTTCACCACCCCCAGCGATAAGGTTCTGTCGTACAGCTCGAATCCTAGCTAATCTAGCTGAAGCCTGAAAGGCGATTGATCATGTGTGAAAACGCAGTCAACGCCCGCGTCCCCGTGGCGGTCCCCGGCGCACGCGGCTCCTCCCCGCTCCTGAAGAAGGTTGCGGGGGCGGTAGCCGCCACTGCAGCCTTGGGGGCCGCCACGGCGGCGTATGGGCACTTTATTGAGCTGAATAATTTTCAGCTCCGCACCGAGTCCCTGCCGGTGCTGCCTGCCGGTAGCCCCGACTTCAGGATTCTGCATATTTCGGATATGCACATGATTCCGGGGCAGCGGAAGAAGACCGAGTTCATGCACTCGCTGGCTGCCCTGGAGCCGGATTTGGTGATGAACACGGGCGATAACCTCTCCCACGTGGACGGTATGGGTCCGTTGCTGGAGGCGCTCGACCCGCTCATGGACTTCCCCGGTGTGTTTGTGCCCGGCTCGAACTGCTATTTCGCGCCCGTCTTCAAGAACCCGGCACGCTACCTGTGGCAGCCACGCACCCCGCAAATGATTGAGGAGGGCTCGCGCGTACCACTGCCCATTGAGCGGATGCACGACGCCTTCGAGTCGCGCGGCTGGACGGGCCTGGTCAACCGCTACGACACGCTGAACCTCAAGGGTCTGCGTCTGGAGTTCTCCGGTGTGGATGACCCGCACCTGCGTTACGATGAGCACCCCGGCTTCGCGCCCGGTGCCTTCGATGAGGGTGAGGAGCCGAGCGTCCGTATCGGCGTGGCGCACGCCCCCTACATGCGTACCCTGTACCGTTTCGTGCAGGACGGCGCACAGGCTATTTTTGCCGGCCATACGCACGGCGGTCAGGTCTGCCTTCCCGGCGGTCACGCTCTGGTCAGTAACTGCGATTTGCCGCCTTCGCGTGCGAAGGGTGTCAGTGAGCAGTCCGGTATTCCGGTTCAGGTTTCTGCCGGTTTGGGCACCTCTCGTTTTGCTCCGGTGCGTCTGTTCTGCCCGCCGGAGGCGATTCTGGTGACCCTCACGGCTCGCGATAAGGAGCAGTCTACCGCCGCCGCTTCGGCAGGTGGTCGCCACTAATGTCTGAGGCTTCTACAGCACACACGACTAAGCGCCGCCGCAATCCCTTCCTGGAGACCGCGAGCGAGCCGACCCCCGACCCGATCGACTACGCGCACGGTCAGCGTGCCCCGCGCACCCTCGCCGCCTATGCGCGTCCGATTCGTGTGCGTTGGGGTGTGGGTCTGCTGGTGGCGTTTGGTGCCGGTGCCCTTGAGATTTCCATCCCGCAGATGTTGCAGATTATTGTGGATCACCTCTCGCAGAGCACCACCGAGAGCGCCATTTGGATTGCCGGTGGCTTGGTGCTTCTGCTGGGCATTGCGCACGCCTCCTTCATGTATTGGAGGCGCTGGCTGATTGTGGATCCGACCTCCACGATTGAGCTATCCATGCGCATGAACTTCTTTGACCGGTTGCTCAGCGCCCCGCTTTCTCTGCTGGACCGTTGGCCCTCCGGTCAGTTGCTGACCCGCTCCATGAGCGATTTGGGTACGATTCGCCGCTGGTTGTCCTTCGGTATTGTGCAACTGCTGACTGTTGCGGTGATGTTCCTGGTCGGTGGCTTCTTCATGTTGCGTTCTTCGCCAACCCTGGCGCTGGTATTCGTGGTGACGGTGCCTATTCTGGTGCTGTCGCTGGTGAACTTTACCCGCAAGTACTACCGTGCTTCGCATGAGATTCAGCAGATGACCGGTGACCTCTCCACCCGTATTGAGGAGTCGGTGCGCGGCGTCCGCGTCATTAAGGCGCTGGGCCGCTCCCCCGAGCAGATTCAGGAATATTCCGAGTCGGTGGATGCCCTGCAGGTACGCGAGTACGGCAGGTCGATGCTGGTTGCTCGCGTTGCCCTGTACCAGGGTCTGATTGTGGGTGTCTCTACGGCGGTGGCGCTGGCTGTGGGCGCTTCGCAGGTTGCCGCGGGCACCCTGAGTTTGGGCGCGATGACCGCCTACTTTGCGGTTCAGACGACCGTGCTCAGCCACGTGACGCGCTCGACCGCGCTGATGTCTGCCTATTTGAGCTATAAGGTGGCGCTCGAACGCCACAACGAGGTCATGGACGAGCCGGGCTTTGAGGCCGTGCCGCTGGTCCGTGGTTCCGGGGCTGTGTCTGGCCCCGAGCATCCGCAGGGTGCTTCTGATTCGTCAACAGTAGCTGGAGTGTCTGCCGAGGGCGGCTCCGGGAAGGAAACTATGCAGTACCCCAGCGGTGGCGCAGTATCTGTCACTTTCGATCACGTTCAGTTCAGCTACGACGCTGCCGACGCGTCTGCCGCTGTTCCTGCAGAGGCTACCGGCGCAGACTCTGAGGTGAAGGCACCCGAGGTGTCCGTGCTGAAGGACGTGAACTTCAAGGTCTTCCCGGGCGAGATTCTGGCGCTGGTCGGTGCAACCGGCAGCGGTAAGTCCACTGTGCTCTCGCTGGTTCCGCGTTTCTACGAGCCGACCTCCGGCTCCCTGCGTTTTGGCACCCGAGATACCGCCGACATGTCTATTGAGGAGGTGCGCGCCCAGACCGCGTTCGTCTTTGAGGAGGCGGTGCTCTTCTCCGGCACGGTCCGCGAGAATGTGCTGATGGGCGTTGCCGAGCAGTACGAGCGCGGCACCGAGGATGAGGACTACCCGAGCCAGGAAGAGCTGGAGGCGACCCTGAACACCGCGCTGCAGCTGGCTGCGTGCGATTTCGTGGCGGAGCTTCCGCAGGGTCTGGATACCGTCATTGGTGAGGAAGGCATGAGCCTGTCGGGTGGTCAGCGTCAGCGCCTGTCCTTGGCGCGTGCCCTAGCGAAGCGCCCCTCCGTTCTACTGCTGGATGACCCGTTCTCGGCGCTGGATGTGAACACCGAGGAACGTATTATTACCGGTCTACGTGAGGGTCTGGAGGGCCTGGGCGGTGCCACTACCCTGCTGACGGCGCATCGCCCCTCCACGGTGGCTCTGGCTGACCGCGTGCTGCTGATGGTTGACGGTGCCGTGGTGGCTGAGGGTACTCACGCTGAGCTGATGGATTCTTCGGAGCAGTACCGCCAGCTGATGACGATGGAGGAGGGCTAATGGCCCATCATCGTCCGGCGGAGCCGCGGGAGGAGATGACCCCGCAGGAGCGCGCGGAAACCCGTGAACGCTCGATGGCTCTGCTGCGTCAGATGTTGCGCCCGCATCGTGGGGCGTTGGCGCTGTCGATTGTTTCGGTGCTTTTGGTTTCGGGGTCTTCGGCGATTGCGCCGATTCTGATTGCCCGCGTCTTGGATAGTTCCATTGAGCCGCTCAAGCAGGGTGACGCATCTGTCCTGCTGACCCTGCTGGTGTTTTTTGTGGCGGCTACCGCGGTGACCGCGATTTTCTCGTGGGTTAACGTGGCGTACACGGTGCGCGTGTCGCTGGGTGTGGTGGTGTACCTGCGTAAGCGGGTGTTCCGTCACGCGCAGTCGCTGAGTGTGTCGTTCCATGAACGTTACACCTCGGGCAAGGTCATTTCGCGTCTGACCAGCGATATTGATACGGTCCGTAGCTTCTTGGACAGTGGCATTAGCCAGCTGGCGATTACTCTGCTGTCCATGGTGATTTCTGCGGTCGCTATTTTTCTGCTGGATTGGCGTATCGGTCTGTTCATGCTGGTCATGGGCATACCGATTTATTTCTTGACGCGCTGGTTCCAGAAGACTGCGGTGCCGGTTTTTCGCACGATGCGTACCGAGTCTGCGCATCTGACGAGCCGTTTTGTGGAGACTTTTACGGGTATCCGCGCGGTGAAGGCGTTTGGTGCGGAGGCGCAGATGCGTTCCGAGTACGCTCAGGCGTCGGAACGTTACCGCCTGGCGGTGATGGATTCGATTAAGATTTTCGGCATCTACTCGCCCGTTCTGATGCTTTTGGGCAATGTGTTTATTGCCGGTGCGCTGGTGCTGGGTGGTTACGCGGTGCTGGGCGGCACCATGCAGATCGGTACCCTGCTGGCGCTGGTGATTTACGCGAACCGTGTGTTTGAGCCGGTCATGCAGCTCTCCGAGTTCTACAACATGTTCCAGTCGGCGATGTCCGCGCTGGAGAAGCTGTCGTCGTTCTTGGCTGAGGAGCCGGAGGTTGCTGAGCCGGAGCATCCGCATGAGCGCGCCGTGGAGTCTGCTGACGGTACCGCTGAGGGCGCGTCCGGCAAGGTTCAGGGTGCGCTGGTTGAGCTGGATTCGGCAGTCTTTGGGTACACCTCAGACCGTCACGCGCTGAAGGAAACGACCCTGCGCATTGAGCCGGGTACGACCGTGGCACTGGTGGGTGCTACGGGTGCCGGCAAGTCTACTATCGCTAAGCTGGTGGCTCGTTTCTACGATGTTTCCTCCGGCCAGGTACGTATTGACGGCGTGGATGTTCGCCAGCTGGCGGACGTGCAACTGCGCCGTGAGGTGCTCATGCTGACCCAGGAGGTGTTCCTGTTCTCCGCGTCGATTCTGGAGAATATCCGCATGGGTAACCCCCAGGCCTCCGATGAGCAGGTGAAGGCTGCCGCTAAGGCGGTGGGCGCTGACGCGTTCATTGAGCGTCTGCGTGACGGCTACGAGTCGCAGCTGGGTCGTGGCGGTATTACTCTGTCGGCGGGTCAGCGTCAGCTGGTGTCCTTTGCTCGCGTGTTCTTGGCGAATCCGCGGGTGCTGATTCTGGATGAGGCGACGGCTTCGCTGGATATTCCGAGTGAGCGTGCGGTGCAGGCGGCGCTGCGTACCGTGTTGGCGGGGCGTACGGCGCTGGTGATTGCGCATCGCCTCTCGACGGTTTTGGGTGCTGATCGTGTGCTGGTGATTCATGAGGGGTCCGTGGTGGAGGATGGCTCCCCGCAGCAGCTGATTGCCTCCGGCGGTCGTTTTGCGGCGATGTACGCCTCGTGGGATGAGCTGAATCAGGTGCAGGAGGCTGACGTTTAGGCGCCTCTGAGTCGCCCCAACATCCGGCGGCGTGCCGCTGTGTTGCGTTCTGAATTTTTTTGGGTTATCCTAGGTGAGTTGCCTACGGTATTCGCTGATAGGTCAACATCGGGATGTGGCGCAGCTTGGTAGCGCGCGTCGTTCGGGACGACGAGGTCGCAGGTTCAAATCCTGTCATCCCGACAACTAGCCCCGGTCCGCTGGACCGGGGCTTTGTCGTACCCGCAGTATTTTTTGCCGCAGAGCTTTAATGCATAAAAGCGACCCCCTACCCGTGCAGAAACGCAGGGAGGGGGTCGCTTTGAGTTCAGATTTTGCTTAGCCGCGCCCGGAGATAAGGGCGAGAATCGCCTCCAGGGGGCCGCGTCCGGCAATAGAGCGCGCCATGCGCGACCAGAGGGTGCAGAAGCCCAGGGCGATGACGGCGCCGAGCAACAGGAAGGCGCTCCAGTACACGGCGGTGCCCCAGCCTCCGGTTGCCACGTAGTGCTCGCCGACGGTGAATGCCTTGATGGTGGGGCCTGCGTAGATGATGATTCCGCTCAGCACGATGGAGGCGCTCAGCGACATCTGGCCCAGGCGCGCAACGGGGGTGAGCATTCCCGCCTGCGCGGAGAGCAGGCGCGCGCATTCGGCCCAGAAGTAGAGGATTGCCGCCAGGTTCAGGGTTAGCAGTACCTGCGGGGTGTTGAGGAAGCCCAGCTCCGTGTAGGGGTTGAAGGTGCGGTACACGGCGAGCGCCAGTACGGCGAGTACGACGGGGATTGCGAGCTTTGCCTGCAGGTTGTCGTAGAGGCGCACGAGCACGATGCCCAGGCACATGACCCAGATGAGCTGGGCGCTTTGGGCGTGGTTGACTCCGTGGCTCGCCAGGAAGGGCAGCTGCACGGCGGTCCACGCATCAGCCTGGGCGGCTACGTCCATGAGCAGGGTGTAGGTCCAGGTGATGAAGGGGCTGGTGACTACCGCAAGCACTGCGACTACCCAGAGGGGCAGGTGCACGACGAATAGGGTCAGCAGGGTGAGTAGTGCCAGGTGCACGAGCATGTCGAAGGGCAGAGAATAGCTGAAGCCCTGTGCCGGTACGGTGACGCCGGCTTCCGGCAGGTAGGTGATGCCTTGCATGAGTGCCACGCCCAGCAGTAGTAGCGCGAGGAATCGCACGATGGTTCCGGCGAAGAGCTGCGGGAAGTTTGCGGTGCGTGCATACCGCCAGGCGGCTGCACCGAGGATGGCGGCGAAGAGCGGTTCAGCCGGTACGAGGGTCTGCGGGATCCAGAATTTCCAGGAGACCGGAATCAGCTGCAGCCAGTATCCGAAGGGGATGAGCAGGCTGAGCACGGCGAAGGCGCGGGCGAGGTCGAGCCCGAGGTCGCGTCGGGTACCTCCGAGGGAAGCGGCGCGTGCCCCGCTGCTGACGGTGGGGATGGGTTGAGTGCGCCCTGCTGCCATGTCCTCGCTCCTTGTAGTGCCGTGTTTGAGAGTCTGTGTGCCGCTTCCGGTGGTGTGTGCCGGATGCGCTGGCATAGGTGTTAAGTGTAACGGTGGAAGCTGTGTCCAGCGGGGCGGTGGCGCGGAGGTTTTGCTCTCATGCCGCTTCTCTGCCGGCTGTTGACCGGCGCCTCTCGCCCCTGGTGAGTGCTGTTCAAGTGTTGTTGTGTGGGGGTAGGTGTGTACCATTGGTACGTTCTTAAAGGTGGGGTAATCCAGCGGGCGCATTTTTGCCCCGTTTACTGTTTCAAACGCGCCCCACCTGCACATACACCACGTTGAGGTTTTATGTTTTCGACTTTCTCCCCTCTTTTCTTGACGGATTTGGGGACTTCCGGCGCTCTTCTTGCCTCGGGTACGACCCTCTCGGAAGGGTCGAGCCACGATAGCGGCCAGTTTGTGTCCATTTTCTGGATTACCCTGGTTGCGTTGCTGTCCCCGATTCTTTCGCGTCTGACGGGTAAGAAGATTCCGGATGTGGTCTTCCTGCTCATTTTTGGTCTGCTCATTGGCCCGAATATGCTCAACCTTGCTAGCAGTCAGGGCGGTATTCCGCTGCTGAAGGAGCTTGGTCTGGGCATGCTCTTTTTGATTGCGGGCTTTGAGATTAATGTGTCGTCTCTGCGTAGCCGCCAGGGGTATAGCGCTATTGCCACGTGGTTTGTGTGTTTTGCCTTGGGTATGGCGGGTGCGGCGGTGATTACGTCGTTCTCGCGTGAGCTGAATACGTATGTTGCGGTGGGTGTGGCGCTGAGTTCTACGGCGTTGGGCACTCTGTTGCCGATGTTGAAGTCTCATGGTGCCGCCGGTACGCCGGTGGGTAATGCGGTGCTGGTGCACGGTGCTGTGGGTGAGCTTCTGCCGATTTTCGCTATTTCGTTGCTGTTGTCGTCGCGTTCGCCGGGCATGGCGTTTGTGGTGCTGCTGGCGTTTATGGTGGTTGCGGTGATTACGGCGCTGATTCCTCACCGCCTGTTTGCGCATGTGCCGGGTCTGCGCCAGATTATGGCGGCGGAGGCGAATACGACCGGTCAGACGGTTCTGCGTCTTGCGATGTTCCTGCTGGCTACCCTGATTATGTGCACTGCGCTCTTTGATTTGGACGCGGTGCTGGGCGCGTTTGCGGCGGGTCTGATTCTGCGTACTCTGACTCCTCCGGCGGCGTTGCATATGATGACTCGCCGCCTTGAGGTGGTTGGTTTTACGTTCATGATTCCGCTGTTCTTTGTGGTCAGCGGTATGGGCATTGACGTGTCTGCGGTGTTTGCGAATCCTCTGGGTCTGCTTGCTGTGGTGGTGGGTATTTTGCTGTGCCGTGGTGTTCCGGTTCTTTTGGCGGAGCATTTCTTCGATACCCGTTCGGGCCTGACCACTCGCGCGCAGAAGGCGCAGTTGGCGCTGTATTCGGCTGCGGGTCTGCCGATTATTGTGGCGGTGACGGAGGTTGCGACCAGTTCGGATCTTTTGGAGGAGTCAACGGCTTCTCTGCTGGTGGCTGGTGGCGCGCTGACGGTTCTGCTGTTCCCGCTGTGGGCGTTGGGTATTCGTCAGGCGTTTGGTTCTGGTCAGCCGGCGCAACAGGAGCCGAGCCGTAAGGAGCAGATGAATGCGTTGAAGGCTCAGCGTAATGCTCAGACGAAGCTTGCCACGGGCATGATTCCGGTGGTTCGTTTGAAGTCCCAGGCTGATACGGCGGATAGCTCTGATGCTCAGCCCGGCTCTCAGGGCGCTGCGGGCGCTTCCGTTGAGGCAAGCGCTGGCTCTCGGGCTGGGGCAAAGAAGCGTAAGGGTTCTGCGGAAAATACGGGTTCTGCAGAGATCTAGCAGCGGCTACGGTACGGTTGCCTTCGGCGTTTCAAGGTCGGGTTACAAACCGGTTTGAGTGAGAATCTCGCTTACAGTCACCGCAACCTTATGTGGGATTGAATTTATAAAACCACACAATACCAGGCAGTTAAAGCCCTGCAAACCAACATGCATCCCACATATAGAATCAAAACCCACCGCATCCCCTCTTGAGGCTGCGGTGGGTTTTTTGCACCCGAAAGACCCTATAAACCGCGGAAAGATGAGAATCTTCCTTAAATTCGGATTTTTTATGCAAATATTACAGAAGATGACGTGTCTTAGCTTTCGCGACTGACACTTTGTCCTATAAAATTGAAAGCACACAGGGTATTTCCCTAAAACACACATAAACCA
>NZ_CAJZIE010000052.1:0-17749 GCF_916049665.1 uncultured Rothia sp.
TGTGGTGTAATTGCTTTCCCGTGCATGTGATTTGTGGGTTCTGACACACGAAACTCGCGGCGTATTTGACGGGAAAACATGTTGCCTTGTGGGTTTTTCCGGGTGAAAGAAAAGCTATCAGTCGATATTTCAGGGGGTCTGTGTGGGCTTTTTGAATTTTTCGTGTGTCTCTACATACATTGTGGGAAAAATGGTAGAAACACAACATGTACGAGGCGTAGACTTATAACTGTTCCCGCCATTGCGAGGACGCAAATGCGAAACACTAGGGCTCACTACCGATGGTGAGCTAACGCGGGGGAGAAGAGATTCCCGCCCGCTCACGAAGGAGAACTACCAATGCACAACACTGAGTTCGAGAAGTACCCCACCTCCGGTGAAGAGAACGTTGAGGTTGACGTCTTCTGGCCCATCCAGGACGCTTAATCTCTCACCCCGATAGGTCGGGATAAGGATTAGAAAAGCGCCCCGCCGCTTCCGTAAGGGAAGTGACGGGGCGCTTTGCTGTCTAAATTCTGTTATCTGAACGCTACTGTCTGAGTCATGTTGCCTGAGCTCTGTACGTTATGCGGCGTGAATACCCAGCCCAAACATTTGCAGGGGGTATTCGGTAAAGCCCATCATGGCTGCCGCGTACCAGGCAACGTATCCGGTCAGCACTAGAACGAGCGTCTTCTCGCGCACGCTACCGGCATCACCCAGAATGGGCAGTGCCATATAGCCGCTCTTCTTCCACAAGGGGGAAGCCACCAGGGGTTTGATGACAATGGGGTAGAGGGGTAGCAGTCCGCGGGTGGTGAATAGGTCACCAATCAGGTGAATCGTGGCTCCGACTGAAATAGCCCAGGGGAGTAGTGCCAGCGAATCGGTCGTGTAGGCGGCGTATCCGAGGGCGACGGCACCGATCCATCCACCCGGTGCACCGAGCACGCGCAATGCCAGACCGCCCGAGAACGCGGCAAGAAGCAGTGAAGCCCAGGGGATTCCGTTATAGCTCAGGTTGGCGCTGAAATAGGCAACCGCCCAGAAGGCCACCAGACCCAAAATGGAGTGCGTTCCCTTGCGGTGCCCGCCGCTGACTGCTCCGACAAGCCGTGCTACCCAGCGTGAAATGGGCGGAATGGAGTTGGCGATACTGCCGTTGTGGTGGTCAATATCCGGTAGCATACCCGCACCGGCGCACGCCAGGGTGGTCACAATGAGGGTGGGGGTATCGGGAACCTGCACCACTCCCGTCTCGACGAGCACTAGCCAGCCAGCCGCGGCGCTGACGGTGTGTGAATAGCCCATCATGGGGAGGTGCCTCCTTGGGTGTGATGACTCTGTGTCCCGGGATGCTATACCCGAATGTATTAGAACAAATATAGCATATATCGAAATTACTTTCGATAGTGCTTGGGATGCCACCTCAGCCAGAGACCTCAGTCGGCGCTATCCCTCAAACGGCAGAGTCTGCTTCCAGAACTCGCGCTCGCGCAGGTAGTTCTCCAGCCAGCCCACGTGCTCGGAGCATGCCAGCCAAATCTTGCGGCGCTCGGGGGTGTGCACCTTCGGGTTGTTCCAGAGCAGCTGAAATTCTGCAGCCTGCTGGCAGCCCTTGCGGGAGCACTTGGCGTACTCGGGCTGTGCGTCCTGTGAGAGTGAGCCGAGCAGATCCATGTCTTCTTATCCTTACTATTGCGCCTCTACGTGCGGTGTTATTCCGTGCCCGCGCAACCCCGCAGAAAAGGGGTGCGGGTTGTTCCGCTTCAGCTAGTGTACGCGCCCGATGAGGCATGTAAAAGAAGGGGAGCGGGCGTTCAGTACCCAAGAGCGGAGTGTAGCCTGCGGCACCATCACCCTAAAACGCGGTAAAATAAGGTTCGACTGTCCATCCGTCCACACCCCGACCGCGGAGCCGCTGCATCGGCTCCGATTGCGAGGGGTCGACTCATCAAGGAAGCTCATGAGCGAGAACACTCCCAAGACCGTGCTGGTCACCGGCGGCAACCGAGGCATCGGCTACGAAATTGCCAAGGAATTCCAGGCAGCAGGCCACAACGTCTGCATCACCTACCGCAGCGGTGAAGCCCCCGAAGAATTTTTCGCAGTCAAGGCAGATGTGCGCGATGCCGACAGCATTAACGAAGCTTTCAAGGAAATTGAAGCAGAATTCGGCCCCGTGGAGGTGCTGGTCGCCAACGCAGGTATCACCCGCGACATGCTGCTGATGCGCATGAAGGAATCCGACTTCACCGACGTGATCGACACCAACCTGACCGGTTCCTTCCGCGTGGTTCAGCGCGCTATCAAGGGCATGCTGAAGCTCAAGCGCGGCCGCATCATCCTCGTTTCCTCCGTGGTGGGTCTGTACGGTTCCCCCGGCCAGGTCAACTACTCCGCATCTAAGGCGGCACTGGTTGGTATGGCACGCTCCATCACCCGCGAGCTGGGCGGCCGTAACATCACCGCGAACGTGGTGGCACCGGGCTTCATTAACACCGCAATGACTGAGGTTCTGCCCGAGGAAACCAAGAAGAACTACCTCGCATCCATCCCGGCTGGCCGTTTCGCGGAGGCGGAAGAGGTTGCTCGCGTGATTCGCTGGATCGCATCCGATGAAGCTAGCTACATTTCTGGCGCTGTCATCCCCGTCGATGGCGGCCTGGGTATGGGTCACTAACCCCACCCCGTACGGACTGCATGAAGTGCCCGAGTGTGGGCGCACCCTTTCTAAACCTAAGGACATAAAACTATGGCACAGCTGACCGGCAAGACCATTATCATCACCGGCTCCTCCCGCGGCGTTGGCGCAGACACCGCACAGATTCTCGCCGCTGAGGGCGCGAACATTGTGGTGAACTACCGTTCCAAGGCACCGCGCGCAAACAAGATCGTCAAGGCTATTGAAGAGGCTGGCGGCAAGGCAGTTGCAGTGCAGGCTGACGTGACCAAGGCTGAGGACCTGCAGAACCTGGTCAACACCGCTGTGGAGACCTTCGGTTCCCTGGACTACCTGATTCTGAACGCTTCGGGCGGCATGGAGACCGGCATGGGCGAGGACTACGCAATGCGCCTGAACCGCGACGCACAGCTGAACCTGGCACGCCTGGCTGCAGAGAAGATGCCCGAGGGCGCACGCATCGTGTTCGTGACCAGCCACCAGGCACACTTCATCCGCGAAGTTGAGACCATGGACGAATACAAGCCCGTCGCAGAGTCCAAGCGCGCTGGCGAAGACGCACTGATCGCTGAGATTCCTGCACTCTCCGAGAAGGGTATCTCCCTGGTCGTGGTATCCGCTGACATGATTGAAGGCACAGTCACCGCAACCCTGCTGAACCGCCTGCACCCCGGCGCTATTGAGCAGCGCCGCGAGACTGCCGGCAAGCTCTACACCGTCAACGAGTTCGCGCAGGAAATCGCGAAGATGGTCACCGCAGACGTTGAGACCGGCCACGTTGAGCTGGTCGGCGGCGCACGCGGCTTCATCGACTAATACCTCTGTTGCTTCAGGTGCCGTTACGGACGCGCTCACGCCTTCCGTGACGGCACCTGTAGCCCCTTATTCTTTGCGTGAGGAACCCAATGTGGGGTACCCACGCACTATGCGCTCACTGCACCGGCAACCAAGCTAGGTTGCGGGGTGGGGCGCATCCCATCCATCTAACTCACTGGAAGAAGAACCATGAGCACCGTACTCAACCTTCAGAATGTCTCCGTGATTCGCGGCGGCCGCAAGATTCTCAACGACGTTTCCTGGACTGTGAACGAAGGTGAACGCTGGGTTGTTCTGGGCCCCAACGGCGCCGGTAAGTCCACTCTGCTGTCGATTGCGGCAGCTCGCCTGCACCCGACCAGCGGCGAGGTTGAAATCCTTGACGAGACCCTCGGCGCTGTTGACGTGTTCGACCTGCGCCCGCGCATTGGTCTGTCCTCCGGTGCTTCGGCTAGCCAGATTCCCGCCAACGAGAAAGTTTCCGACGTTGTCGTGACTGCAGCGTACGCTGTGTCCGGCCGTTGGAAGGAAGAATACGACGTCATGGATGACGAGCGTGCCACCGAGCTGCTGGCTGACTGGGGCGTTGACACCCTCGCTGACCGCACCTTCGGCTCCCTCTCCGACGGCGAGCGCAAGCGTGCACTGATTGCTCGCGCACTGATGACCGACCCCGAGCTGCTGCTGCTGGACGAGCCCGGCGCAGGCATGGACATTTCCGGTCGTGAGGACCTGGTCGAGCGCCTGACCGCGCTTGCCGCTGACCCCTACGCACCGGCTACCGTGCTCATCACCCACCACCTTGAGGAAATCCCGGCGGGCTTCACCCACGCCCTGCTGGTCCGTGACGGCGGCGTGGTCGCTGCAGGCCCGATCCTGTCCACCATTACCGAGGCTAACCTCGCCGCAACCTACGACATGGACCTGGCTCTGACCGTCACCTCCGCGGGTCGTTACTCCGCATTCAAGCGCGCATGAGCCGAGGCCCCAAGCAGCTGAGCGCCGAACAGATCGCTGAGCGTGCCGAGCGTGTCTACGCCATCGAGTCGGTCACGGCTCTGGCGCAGGCACCCGAGCAGGCTCTGCGCTACTACACGCAGCTGACCGATGTGAAGCTCCGTAGCGCCATGGAGCCGCAGTGGGGTATCTACATTGCGGAGTCCTCGAAGGTGATTCGTCGTGCGCTCGCTGCCGGTCATCAGCCCGTTTCTTTCCTGATGAGTGAGAAATGGGCTGATGATTTGGCGGATGTTCTGTGCGCCCATCCTGACACTCCCGCGTATGTGGGTAGTGAGGAACAGTTGGAGCAGGTGACCGGTTTTCATCTGCATCGTGGCGCTCTGGCGGCGATGGCTCGCCCGGCACCGCAGCCCCTGGAGCAGTTGTTGCAGGGGGCGTCTCGCGTGGCGATCCTGGAAGATATTGTGGACCACACGAATGTGGGCGCTATCTTCCGTTCGGCTGCCGCGCTGGATGTAGATGTAGTGCTGGTGACTCCGCGATGTGCCGACCCGCTGTATCGCCGTTCGATTCGCGTGTCGATGGGTACTGTTTTTCAGGTGCCGTGGGCTCGATTGGAGTCGTGGCCTGCCGACCTGCAGACCCTGCATGAGCTGGGCTTTAAGAGCGCGGCGCTCGCATTGGAAGAGGACTCTCTCACCCTGGAGGAGCTGTCTGCACGCCGGGATGAGAAGCTGGCGCTGATTCTGGGTACGGAGGGGCACGGCCTGTCGCCGCGTACCCTAGCGGCGTGTGACGATACGGTGATGATTCCGATGTCGCACGGCGTGGATTCTTTGAACGTTGCGGCAGCGAGCGCCGTGGCGTTCTGGGAGACTCGCCCGCGTTCATAACCTGAGTTCCTAGCTTGATTCTTAACCCGCGTGAGCACCTTCTTCGGGTGCCCTTGCGGCACCTAGGTTGGTGCCTGTGAGGGAACGTACTGGGATTTAATCCGTGAAGGTGGTACCCTTAATGGGTTGTGCGCGCCCTATGCGTGCACAATGGTGATGCGCTCTGAGATTTTCTCGATAGCTGCACATCGAAAAACCTACTCCATCTATATAAGGGCTACTGGCAAAATCCAGTAGCAGAAGAAGGTAATCAATGAAGGCAGAAATCCACCCGGACTACAACCTGGTTCTGTTCCGCGACCTCGCATCCGGCAAGGTCTTCCTGACCCGTTCCACCATGACCTCGGACAAGACCGAGAAGTGGGAAGACGGCAACGAGTACCCGATCGTCGAGGTTGAAATCTCGTCCGAGTCGCACCCGTTCTACACCGGTAAGCAGCGCATCATGGACTCCGCAGGTCGCGTCGAGCGCTTCAACGCACGCTTCGGCAACTTCGGCAAGAAGTAAATCTTCTTTCCCAGTTTTGCTTTTTAGCGAAATCAATGCCCCGTTCTCCTTGGTTTTCAGGGAGGCGGGGCATTGTGCGTTCTGCGAACCATCGCAGAATAGCTCGCGCGAACGTGAGGAAAGTTGTAATGTAAAACCTTTCGTTCACTGGTGCGTAGACCCGCTGACGGCGTTACAATGGGAAAGTATTTTGCGAGCTGTGCATTTTCTGTGCCCTCCAGCACCGCCCCATATCGGCGGGTTATTTTCCGGCTCTCTGCACTCTAGAGACTTCGCTGGATGCGCCGCGCACCTCGCGTATCACCACCTCAAACAAAGGACAACCTATGAGCGACGCTCACTCTGAACCGTCGCAGAAGAAGAAATGGGTCAAGCGTATTCTGCTGATCCTGCTGATTCTTCTGCTGGTTATTACCCTCGGTATTGGTTTCTTTATCTGGCGTGCTGGCCACACCTGGGATAGCAAGACCGAGAAGTTCGACTCCATCACTAAGGTGGATGAAGACCAGGCCAAAATTAAGGAGCAGCTTGGCGAGGCTAAGAAGCTCAACGTGACGGAGCTGAAGGCTCCGACCGTGACCAACTCGGATACTGGCAAGAACGGCACTAACGCTAACGGCGCTAACGGTAGCGACGGTTCCGCAAATGGCGGATCTGATGCTGCTGCGGCTCTCGCGGCGAACGCCAGCGAGCACGATAAGGACGGCGACGGCATCCTGGATGACGGTTACAGCTACGATGTCGTGAAGGGCCCCGGTAAGAACATTCTGCTGCTCGGTAGTGACACCCGTTCCGGTTCTGAAGCTGCTCAGGTGAGTGGCTCCCGTGCGGACAGCATCATGCTCATGCACATCCCGGCTGACGGCAAGGGCGTGTACCTGGTCTCGATTATGCGTGATACCTGGGTGAACATCCCCGGCTACGGTTCGGCAAAGATTAACGCGGCGCTGAACTATGGCGGTATCTCTCTGCAGGTGGCAACCGTTGAGAACCTGCTGGGCATCAAGATTGATCACGTGGCTGAGATTGAGTTCGAGGGCTTCAAGGCTCTGGTGAACTCCGTTGGTGGCGTGGACGTTCAGGTCCCCTTCAACTTTGATATCAACATTTGGTCCTTCAAGCAGGGTATGCAGCACATGGATGGTGGCGCGGCACTTGCGTTCGTGCGTGCTCGTTACCAGTTCGCTGATGGTGACTACCAGCGTGTTCGTAACCAGCGTGCGTTCCTGCGCGGCCTGTACAACACGATGAAGGCGAAGGGCGCGTTGAGCAACGTGGGTTCGTTCCAGTCTGCTGTTGAGTCTATTGCAGGTTACATGCGTGTGGACTCTGGCCTGGATGCGGCGCAGATCGCTCAGATTGCGGCTCCGGTGCTGACCAGTGGTGACACCACGATGCGTATGACCACCCTGCCGAACGCGGGTCCGGGTTGGTCTTACGACGGTCAGTCGATTGTTATCGTGAACCAGGCTGCGAACGCTAACCTGTCCTATGCTTTGCAGCATGACAGCATGGATCAGTTCATGGCGACTTATGGTCAGGACTAAGATCTGACTCCTTGCGGGGGTGAAAGCTGATGAGGCTTTCACCCCCGCTGGTTTTAACTGGCCCTCCCGCGTGCGCGTGGTGAGCAGGATAAAGAAGCTCAGACTGGAGAGCACACGAGGGCACACAAAGGGGCGGCTACCTCACCGTGATGGTGGGGTAGTCGCCCCCTTTTGTATCTTTGCGTTGTATCTTTACGCTCTGTCGTGGAGGAGTTTATGCCTTCGAGTCTGCCTCTTCTTCAGCCTCGTCGGTCTCTTCGTATTCTTCCTCGTACTCGTCGTAGGCTTCGTAGTCATCGTAGTAGGGCTGGCGACCAAAGTAGAAGGCAACTGCCGCGACAGCGCCACCCAGAATCGCGATGAGGATGCCGAGCATCGGGGTCCACAGCATCGAGATCAGGCCGGCGACCAGAACTGCGAGGCCTGCACCCTTAACCAGATTCAGAAGACGCTCACGTTCGGAGGGCTCGTAGTATTCCTCTTCCTCAATGCTGTACTCGATGGCAGGCTTCTCTGCGGCGGGTTCGCTGCGGGTCGGCTCGGGGGTGGAGGAACCACCGGTCAGGGAGCTCATGAAACCGCGACGCTTCTTCGGAGCCTGCTGTGCGGAGGATTCCAGGTAGTGGCGTTCGCCTTCGGTGGGTACGAATGCCGGGGGCACCTCGTAGTCTTCACCAACGGGCAGTAGAGCCGGAACGTTGTTGGGCAGAGTCTCGTACCATTCCTGCGGAATATCTGCTGGGCGTGCAGCCTGAACGGTCAGCGAAAGTTCGAGGGTGTTACCGCGAATGGTGCCCCACGCGCTGGTGAGGCGGTCGTTCTCAAACGCGTAGCGAATCACGGGCGTCAGCTGCTCAGACATCTGGGTGCTCAGGCGGCCCACGAGCTTGCGGTCGTGGCGCACCTCAACGCTGTCAACGAAGCGGCCGTCGGAGGTCTTCAGCTGGTTAGCTTCCAGAGTCAGAATCACGCGGCCTTCACCGCTGGGCGGCAGGATGCTGTGCAAGTATTCGGAGTGTTCCTTCTCGTCGAGCACCTTCATGGACGGGCCCTGGGGCAGCAGGGTCGCACGGGTCGGTGCATCGTTGAGGGGGAAGAGGGACCCGGGTGCGGACAGGGAGAGCACACCGGTGCTCTTCACGTGCATGCCGCCGCCTTCAGCGCGCACGGCAACAGCGGAAAGCTGCAGGTGCGCGATGGGCTCGTAGCCGGAGGCGACCACGCGGGTAATGGAATCCCAGTACGCGGCGGAGTCCTCCACGCTCATGCGGCCTACCTTGAACTCGTCAATGTAGACGGCGATGCTATTGGGCTCGTAGGGGTTATCCGGTTCGGGCACGAGACGCGCTTCACCGTACCAGATACGTTCACGGTCGATGTGCAGTTCCTCAAAAATTTGGAGGGTTTCTGCTTCGTAGTAATCATCGGTGACAATGTCAACGCTACCGCGGTCACCGAGTGCGTAATCGACCACTGAAAACTCCTTCTGATATGTCTAAGCGAGCGGATACCTAGTCTATTCTCTCATGCTTTCAGAGCGGACAGTTCACAAAAAAGGGGTGACATTTATCTGTCTTTTAGCACCGGGTGCATATAGTTTTGTGTCCCAGTGAAACTGCCCCGGTAATGAGTGCCCACGTCAGTGTGTGAACCGCCGCATGAGGGAAATATTTAGAGGGCACACCGCCGCTGTGAATTCTATAGATGAGTCAGAAAAAGACCACCGCCCGGCACGCTCCCGGTGCGTTACCGGGAGCGTGCCGAACGGCAGTCTCTCACAGCGGGTTGAGAACCTGGCGGGGGGGGGACCTAGTCTAGGTACCGGCTACACCCCGCCTCAGCTACTCAAACCATGCAACTTAGTCCTGCAGGGAGGCGTTGAACTTCTGAGCCACAATCGAACGGCGGCCGTGATCCTGAGCCTCCAGAACCAGACGACGCAGAGCCGAAGGAGCGTCAGGGTTCGCCTCCAGCCAACGCTGAGCCAGCGCCACGGAGGGGTTACCCTCAACACCCAGACCTTCGGTGGAGCCGGTGTTGTACGGAGCCTTCGGGTACAGGCCACGCACAATGCGGGTTGCCATACCAATCGAACGGGACGCCCAGAGGGGCAGCAGAGCCTCGAAGTAGGAGTCGTAGTAGGACTCACGCAGCTCAACCGGACCGCGAGCAAAACCGTTAATGGTCGAAGCCAGAGCGTCGTTCGACAGCGACTCGTCTTCCATGATGGTCTTGTATGCGGCAGCCTTACGCTCAGCAGAGGGCAGGGCAGCAATCGCGTACGCGTAACCGTTCGAAGAAATCGAGGAGGGGCTGTACTTAGCCGCACGGTCCAGATCCTCAACGGTCACCAGGTTGCGGCTTGCGAGCGCACCCAGTGCACTCCAACCCAGGTTCTGGTCGTAAGGAATACCGGTTGCGTCAGCAATATCGCCGGTGGTGTCTTCGAACGCACCGCGGGCAATGTCGCGGCAGAGCTCTTCACCCTTGGTCGCGTTGGTGGAGACCGAAATCAGGCCGCGCAGCAGGATCAGCTGCTCATCGGAGCCGGGCTTAGCCTGTGCCAGTGCGGCTGCGAATGCGTCATAAAGAGCGTCGTAGAGGCGCTCGCGGCCGGTGGGTGCGGAGAAGGTTGCGATAGCGACCTGTGCGTTGTTGACCATGGTGCCCAGCAGGGATGCGCTCGGCTCCTTGGAGACATTGCGGACCACTGCGTCGACGTAGGTGGTGACGGGCAGGCGGGCATCGCGCACGTTCTCCCAGAGGGAGCCCCAGATGAGGCCGCGGGAGAGTGCGGACTCGAGGGTGGAGACACCTTCGATAGCTGCCTGCAAGCCGTCTTCGTCGGTCAGGGCAACCTTAGCGTAGGTGTGGTCCTCTGCGTTGAGCATGAGCAGGTCTGCTTCGCCAACGAGCTTCTTCTGCTCGTCGGTAAGCTCCACACGGTACTCGGAGACGGGCTCTGCCGGGTACTCGAGGGAGAGCAGGCCGGTGGAGACGAGCTTGCCGTCGGTCAGCGCGAAGGTTTCCAGCTTTGCCACGTGGGGGCGGCCCAGACCTGCGGGCTGCTGTGCGGGCAGTTCCTGGGTGAGGATCAGGTCGGTGAGCTGACCGTCTTCGTTGTAGACACGCTTGGTGCCCAGCGCGGACACGCCGGAGGTCTGCAGCCATGCGTTAGCCCATGCCTGCATATCGCGGCCGGAGACCTCGTTGAGTACCTGCAGGAAGTCGTTCAGGGAGGTGTTGCCCCACTCGAAGCGCTTGAAGTACACGCGTGCTGCTTCGATGAAGGTGTCGAAGCCGACGTAGGCGACCAGCTGCTTGAGCACGGATGCACCCTTTGCGTAGGTGATGCCGTCGAAGTTCTGCGATGCTGCTTCCAGGTGGGGGATGTCAGCGACGATGGGGTGGGTGGTGGGCAGCTGGTCCTGCATGTATGCCCATGCCTTGCGGTTGTTCGCGAAGGTGACCCATGCGTCGTTGAAGTTGTTGGCTTCCTTAGCGCCGAGGGTGCCCATGAAGTCTGCGAAGGATTCCTTGAGCCACAGGTCGTCCCACCACTTCATGGTGACGAGGTCGCCGAACCACATGTGTGCCATTTCGTGGCAGATGGTGTTGGTGCGGCCTTCGAGGTCGTCCTCGGTTGCGCCGGAGACGAAGATGTAGTCTTCGGTGAAGGTGACCAGGCCGGGGTTCTCCATTGCGCCGATGTTGTATTCGGGCACGAATGCCTGCTCGTACTTGGGGTACGGGTAGGGGTAGTCGAAGAGGTCCTGGAAGAAGTCCAGGCCATTTTCGGTGACCTTGAAGATGTGGTCGTAGTCGAAGTGCGGCTTGAGGGACTGGCGGCAGTAGACGACCAGGGGAATGTCACCGCTGTTGACCTTGCTCTTGGGCTTGTAGGTGGTGGTTGCGGTGAAGTATTCGCCGGCGACGATTGCGGTGATGTAGGTGGAGATCTTTGCGGTGGGGGAGAAGACTCGCTTGGTGATGGAGTCGTCGGTGGGGTCTACGACCTGGGATTCGAGTACGCCGTTGGAGCTGACAACCCAGTCCTTGGGTGCGGTGATGCGGAAGTTGAAGACTGCCTTCAGGTCGGGCTGCTCGAAGTTCGGGAAGACTCGGCGGCAGTCGGAGGGTTCGTACTGGGTGTACAGGTAGACGCGACCGTCGGAGGGGTCGAAGTAGCGGTGCATACCTTCGCCGGAGCGGGAGTAGTAGGAGCGACCGTGGATGGTGAGCACGTTTTCAGCCTGCAGGTTGGGCAGGGTGATACGTGCGCCGTTGACGACATCTGCCAGGTTCAGTTCGGTGCCGTTGAGCTTAACGGAGTCGACGCTGTGGTGGATGTAGTCGATGAAGGTTTCTGCGCCGGGGGTGTTGCAGGAGAATCGGACGGTGGTGACGGTGGGGTAGGACTCGAATTCGGGGTCCTTGGCGTTAGTCAGGTCGACATGCACGTCGTAGGTGTCGACACTGATGAGAGCCGAACGTTCTGCGGCTTCTTCGCGGGAGAGGTTCTCATTATTCATGCTTTTTATTCTAGTCGTTATGACCGAAAATATGGCAGTTGAGTGGGCGTGCCGGTCATATTACTCAAGGTGCGAGAAGATCACCCGTGGTGTGGGGAACCAACCAACCTCTAATATGTGATGCAGAACATACTCTTTCGATTTGCGGAGTACCCAGAAAGCCCGTATAGTATTACGTGTTGCTTCGAACGGCACCGAAAGGAAAACGTTCGAAAGTCACCTGCGCGGGTGGCGGAATAGGCAGACGCGCTAGCTTGAGGTGCTAGTCCTCGTATTAGAGGGTGGGGGTTCAAGTCCCCCCTCGCGCACAGATAATCCCCGGTTCTTCGGAACCGGGGATTTTTGTATGCCCGGTAAAATATGCCCGGTAAAAAACGCACAAAAAAGTAGTGGGGTGAGGCTCCTCGAAAGGAACCTCACCCCACGCTAGCTACGCTAAGGAAGCTAGAAGAGCAGCTGCATCAGCTGAAACTGAATTACTCAGCACTCAGAGAATTACTCAGCCAGACGCTCCGGGTCGGTGGTGACCAGAATCTTCACAGCGGTCTCGTTGTGGTGAATCAGGGTGTCGATGCCCTTGTCGATCAGGTCTTCCACAGCAATCTTGCCGGTGATGAAGGGCTTGAGGTCAATCTTGCCCGACTCAACGAGCTTGATGGTCTCCGGGTGGGAGTTCACGTATGCGATGGTGCCGCGGATATCGAGCTCCTTGAGCACAACCTTCTGAACATCCAGGGAAGCGGGCTTACCCCAAATGGAGACGATGACGACCTTACCGGTGGGCTTGAGAGCATCCAGAATCAGGTCCAGTGCGGGCTGAACGGAGGTGCACTCGAACGCGATGTCAGCGCCACGGCCGTCGGTCAGCTTGTGAATCTCAGCCAGAACGTCAACCTCTGCGGGGGAGAAAGCGTAGTCAGCAACGCCGGAGTCTAGAGCCTTCTGGCGGCGCAGCGGGGACAGCTCGGAGATGATGACCTTAGCGCCCTTAGCCTTCAGAACTGCGGAGGTCAGCAGACCGATGGGGCCAGCACCGGTGACCAGTGCGAATGCGCCCTCTTCGAACTCGCCTGCACGCTCAACAGCGTGGTAGCCAACGCTCAGCGGCTCAATCAGTGCAGCTTCGTCCAGGGGAATGGTGTTGGGGATCTTGTGAACCCAGCGACGCTTGACAGCGACCTTCTCGGACAGGCCACCACCGCGACCTGCCAGGCCGATGAAGTTCATGTCCTTGGACAGGTGGTAGTCCTTGGAGTCGGGGCCGGTGTAGACATCATCGCGAATGATGTAGGGCTCGACAACAACGTGGTCGCCAACCTGCAGGTCGTCTACGCCTTCGCCCAGTGCCTCAACAACACCGGAGAATTCGTGACCGAGGGTGACGGGGGAATCCTCACCAGAAATGGGGTGGGGGTGACCGTGCTGGGGGCAGAAGATGGGGCCGTCCAGGTATTCGTGCAGGTCGGTACCGCAAATACCGCACCATGCGACCTTGACCAGAACCTCGCCCGCAGCGGCTTCGGGTGCGGGGATGTCTTCAATGCGGATGTCGTTACGGTCGTAGAAGCGTGCTGCCTTCATGGGATGGAGCTCCTTAGCGTGGTTGTGGCGCTCACTGCGGTGTGTGCTTGCCGGTACGGTTCGCATCCATGGGTCTGTCACGGTATTGACAGAGGCCCAAACGACATGGTTTGGACCGGTTGTGAACTGTCCTGCCGGCATTCGCATCGCTAGCGCCGGATGGTGATGGGTGCGGCTGGATTGTCGCTCCCATGTGTTTAACGCTACTCCAATGAATCAAAGATTCCTAGGATATATACAAAATTTCTTTTATGTGACACAAATTTCTTTTTGGGTGTTTTCGACTCCATCACGCCCGACCCTCTAGCGCCCGGCGAGCGCAGACGGTAGCGTAGAAGCATGACTGACGCGAACGCCCAGGGCACCGCCGCCCACACCCAGCCCACTTCCGACGATTCTGCTCGAACGGTACCGAACCGACCCGCCGCAACAACCCGCCGATACGAGGTGCCCGATGCCGATTGCGTGCGCGGTAGCGAGTACTCCGAGATTCTTGCCCTCGAAACTGAACAGCGTAAGCGTGCCGCTGAGCACCGCCGCAAGCGCGGACACAAGCACCCCGACCATGCGCATCCCGAGCAGGAACGTAGTCACGGCGAGCGCCACGGTCATGGGGAGCACCACGAGCACGGAAAGAGTCACGGAAAGCATCACGGGCACCGCCTCGACGATGACAGCGGGTTGGCGCATATTCGCCGCGACCTCGCCGAATCCATCGCCACGCGCGCGGATTCTTTGACCGCAATTCTCAAGGCGATTCACGCGCATCCCGAGACTGCCTACGAGGAGTATTTCGCCTCCCGCACGCTCGTTGACGCCGTCCGCGAGGCCCACCCAAACCTCTCTGTCGAGTACCCCGCCTTCGGTCTAGATACCGCCTTTAAAGTGGAGCTCACCAGCGCCGACTACGACCCCGCCAAGCATCGCACCATCGCGATTCTTTCCGAATACGACGCGCTGCCGGGCATCGGTCACGGCTGCGGCCACAACGTCATTGCGGTATCCGGTCTGGGTGCTTTCCTTGCCCTGGCGGATGCGCTCGCCGCCGGTCCCGAGGCGTTCAGCGGCAGGGTCCTCTACTACGGCACGCCCGCCGAAGAATCCGATGCCGGTAAGGAGCTGATGGCGCGCGCCGGTGCGTTCGAGCAGGTGGATGCCGCCATTATGGTGCACCCCTACTTTATGGATGTGGCTGATCAGGCGTGGTTGGGTCGCCGCGAATGCCGTGTGACCTACACGGGCGTGAGTGCGCACGCTTCCTCGCACCCGTTCATGGGTCGTAACGCCCTGGATGCGGCGAACCTGGCGTATCAGGGTTTGGGTTTGTTGCGTCAGCAGATTCCCGGTTCTGACCGTATTCACGCGATTATTGACCACGGCGGGGATGCCCCGAACCTGATTCCTGCCTCCGCGAGCCTGCACATTAATATCCGTTCTAAGCACGCGCCGACGCTGCGTGCGCTGTCGCGACGGGTTGAGGAGGTGCTGCGCGGTGCGGCGCTCATGGCTGGTGTGAGTGCGGAGGTGACTTGGGATTCTTCGCCGATGACCATGCCGGTGCGCACGAACCGCCCGCTGTTGAAGCGTTGGGTTTCGGCTCAGCGATCGGTGGGTCGTCACCCGTACCCGCCCGGCACGGTGAGCGACACGCTGGCGGCTTCGACCGATTTCGGTAATGTGAGCCTGCGTGTGCCCGGTATTCATCCGCTCATTCAGATTGCGCCCGAGGGTACCGGTATGCACACGGTGGAGTTCGCGCATTATGCGGACACTCCGGCGGCTGCAGATGCTGCCCTGGACGCGGCATTCGGGTTGGCTTCTGTAGCTTTGGACTTCCTTGTTGATGACGAATTGGCTCAGGCGGTCCGTGCCGATTTTGAGGCTTCCGGAGGCGCGGTAGACGTTGAGGGCTACTTTAGCGACATGTGACCTTGCTCAAAAGGTCAGAACGTCATTATTTGGTTTTATGAGTGAAAAACACCCCTCATAGCCCATAAAGTCACCAGCACCCATCGAAAAAAGCAAAATAACCCAACACAAAACGCAGAATCTGCGGCATAATAGAAAGTAACGAAGCGAGCCCACCGGGGGAGAACGCCCACCCTAAGGAAATTCAACTCTGAGGCACACACCCGCTTCCTTATAGACCCCGCGAGAATCCTCTCGCACCACACGGATAACTCTCACGAAAAGAGGGCATACAGCAATGAACGGTGTCAACAACCCCACCAAGCTCGGCGTCATCGGTGCAGGCGGCGTCGGTAGCGCAACCGCATACGCAGCTATGGTCCGCGGCTCCGCAGACGAAATCGTCCTGTACGACATCGACGGCAAGCGCGCACACGCTGAAGCACTGGACATCGCACACGGCGCAATGTTCGCACACGAAGCAACCGTAACCGGTGGCGACGACATCGAACTGCTGCGCGACTGCGACATGGTCATCATCACCGCTGGTGCTCGCCAGAAGCCCGGCCAGCCCCGCCTCGAACTGGCAGGCGCAAACGTCGCAATCCTCGAGAAGCTGCTGCCGAACATCCTGTCCGTAGCACCCAACGCGATCATCATGCTCGTCACCAACCCCTGTGACGTTCTCACCATCGTGGCTCAGAAGATTACCGGCCTGCCCGCAAACCGCGTGCTGTCCTCCGGTACCGTTCTGGACTCCTCCCGCCTGCGTTGGCTGATTGCTAACAAGGCTGGTGTCTCCATCAAGAGCGTTCACGCAAACGTTGTTGGTGAGCACGGCGACTCCGAGTTCCCCGTCTGGTCCGCAGCAAACATCGGTATGGTTCCCCTGACCGAGTGGGAGCAGGACGGCAAGCCCCTGTTCACCGAAGAGGTCCGCGCCGAGCTGGCAACCGAAGCTATGCGCGCAGCATACAAGGTCATCGAGGGCAAGGGTTCCACCAACTACGCAATCGGTATCTCCGGTGCACGTATCGCTGAGGCATTCCTCGGCGGCCAGAACGCAGTGCTGCCCGTCTCCACCACCATTGCAGGCGAGCTGTACGGCTTCAAGGACGTTGCACTGTCCCTGCCCACCATCGTGAACCGTGAGGGCATCCAGCGCGTGCTCGAGGTCCCCATGAACGAGGCTGAGCTGGCACAGCTGAAGGCATCCGCTGAGGCAATCCGCGCATCCGCAGCATCCCTCGGTTTCTAATTCTCTCGGGCTCAACCCGTAAGAAGCAACCATTCAGTAGGCGCAGCGTAGAGCTGAGCTAACCGACAGAAGAACCCGCCGCACCCGGCACCCGCTCCTTGAGGAGTAGGGAAGCTGGGGACGGCGGGTTCGCTGTGTCTGGGGTGGTATTTTTATGCGGTGCTTTATACGCCGCGTGCGTGCTTTGCTTTACCCTACTGGCTTTACCGCTTTGGCGTTCTCTATTATTGCCGCAATTTTATCTGCCACTTTACCTGCCGCGCCCGTTCACAGTTCCGCGTTTAAACCGCCGTATGACTGCCCGGCGCACACCATAGGCGCGTAGGTAGTAGAATAAATGGCATGAGCATTGATCCTCGCACTGAACTCACCCGCCTCCTTGACGCGCTGGAGGCGCACCTGACCGCCGTTGTTAACCGAAGCGGCGAGCACGACCCTGCCGTCGATGAGGCATACGTAGAAATCGCTAACGCCTTTGAAGCCTACGAAGATGCCCTCTTCGAGGCTCACAACGAGGTCACCCCCTTGAGCGTCTACGGTGATGAAGACGAGGATGACCTTGAAGAAATCCTCGACGATGAAGACGACATCGACGACGATATTGAGTACGAGGACTAAATAGCGCCTCGCCCATACGTTACGGACCGACCCCTGACCGGTACCCCTATGTGGGGTAATACGGCAGGGGTCGAACCGTACCCGCAACACCCCGCGCGGCTCTTGTTTGAGCTCCACTGAGCGGCCGCAGAAAACCTACCCACCAGATACCCACCGAGCATGTACCGAGAACGGAGACACCCGTGAGCGAACCCCGCACCTGGCGCGATGCCGCCCTCATCCTCCGCACCCAAAAACTCGGCGAAACCGACCGCATCATCATCATGCTCACCCGCGACGGCGGAATCACCCATGCCGTCGCCAAGGCTGTACGCAAACCCACCTCCAAGTTCGGTGGGCGACTCGAACCGTTCATGTACACCGACCTGTCTTTCAGCCGCGGTCGTACTAATCTGCACACTATTACCCAGGCGGCGACCCTGCACGCCTACACCGCGCCGATTATGGCGAACTACGATGCGTACAC
>NZ_CAJZIE010000053.1:0-17490 GCF_916049665.1 uncultured Rothia sp.
GTCCCTGATAAAGAACGCGGATACTCGAGTTGTCTCGGGTATCCGCGTTCTTTGTTTAACGAATAGGTGGGGGAGAGGCAACTTTCTTTTAAGCGGTACTTTAATATTCTTTATCCTTCAGGGGAAGGTTGCATATTTTTTGCCTAGTGGACGAATTTATTTATAAAAAAATCATTGGAGTGCATTATTTTTCAAACTGGGAAAATTTCTTGACCGGGCAAGAAATTAGATGATGATCAAATATTGTGAGACCCGCTGGAATCCGCCCTAACAATGCCATATATAGAATACTTGCTCGTTTTTCTTTACGATTCAAAAAGAATGAATATTCTATATTTGAACAATGCTAATTCAACTTGGAAAGCCTTTTGACTAGGTTCTATTCTTGAAGGCATGCATATCACTCCATTCTCTTCCGGACGGGTGGCGAGTCAGGGTACCCGACTGTCTTCCGGAGCATCTCGACCTCAGATGTCTGAACAGAATTCCTCTTTGACCGCAGAGGAGCGAAAGCGCTCCTCTGTTTTTTCGCGCTTTAAGACGCCCGTGCATTCTCTCACTCGCATTGGCGCGGCATGTCTTATTGCAGCTTCCGCAATTCTTCCCGCCGGTCAGGTTGCGACAGCAGCCCCTGCTTCTCAGAGCGCCAGCGCTACCCCCTATCTGGTCGGTGCGGGCGCGGCGGATATTACCGGTGAGCCCGGTGAAGTCGGCTTCATGGGCTACGGTGAGACCTCCCAGAAGGGTAGCGGTGTGCATACTCGTCAGTACGCACGTGCTTTCATTGCGGTGGACCGCGCCTCGGGTAAGCGCAACCTCATCGTTGTGCTTGATACGCTGACCAGTTGGCAGTCGTTGCGTGATGAACTGGTGAAGCGCATCCGTGCAGAGTTTGGCTCCGCGTATGATGAGTCGAACATTATGATTACCGCGACTCACACTCACGCAACTCCGGGTGGTATTACGCACCAGAGTCTGTACAACATTACGACTCTGGGTTTCCATCAGGACACCTTCAACGCCCAGGTGGACGGTTCGCTGAAGGCAATCCGCCAGGCGACTAAGGATCTTGCGCCCGGTAACCTGACGATTTCTTCTTCTAGGCTGCCCGGTGTGGGCGTTAACCGTTCCCGTGAGGCGTTTAACCTTGATTCTCCTGAGATCCGCTCTAAGCTGCCCGGCGGTACCGATCCGACCAATATGACTCTGCGTTTGGAACGTAACGGCCAGACTCGTGCGGTGCTGAACTGGTACGCGATTCACCCGACGTCTTTGACCTCGAAGAATACTCTGATTTCGAGCGATAATAAGGGGTATGCGGAGTACCTGCTGGAGACTCAGGACCACGGTGTTGACCGCAATGTTCCCGGTAGTGGCGATGGTTTCGTGGCGGCGTTTGCGAATGCTAATGCTGGTGACGTTTCCCCGAATACTTGGTTGAAGCCGGGGCAGGGCCCGACCAATGATCAGTTCAAGAACGTGAAGATTCAGGGTGAGAAGCAGGCTAACGCCGTGCGTTCTCAGCTCAAGAGCTCGGGTACCCCGGTGGGTAAGGGTCTGGATTCGCGCATTTCGTACTTCAACTTCTCGGGTATGAATGTGGACGCTAAGTACACTGGTAGCGGCCATAATGAACGCACCTGCCAGGGCTTCCTGGGTACTCCGTTCGGCGCCGGATCCACTGAGGATGGCGGCGGCGGCTGGGCTGTCTACAAGGAGGGCTCGGGCCGTCCCTCTATTCTGGGTACCTTGGTGTTTACTCCGAGTGCGGCTCAGACGCGTTGCCAGCAGCCGAAGGGCATTCTCTTCTCTGCAAAAAATGGAACGATCATTCAGGAAAAGTATCCGGTGCAGATTATGCGCTTCGGTGACTACTACCTGCTGGGTATGCCCGGTGAGTTTACCGGTGCGGTGGGTGTGCAGTACCGCCAGGATGCTGCCAAGCTCTTCGGCGTTCCTGAATCGCACATCATTCTGCAGGGCTACACTAACGCCTACGATCACTACGTGACGACCCCCGAGGAATACGACTCGCAGCAGTACGAAGGCGGCGCGACCCTCTTTGGTCGTTACACCTCCAGCGCGTTCCGCCAGACCATTAACGTTGTTGGAACGTCGCTGAAGAATGGCACCCCTCTGGGTATCGGTGATCGCCCGAATGACCGTCGCCCGGTAGCTAGCCTGCAGGGCAAGGTCGTCTACGACACTCCCATGTTCGGTACGCGCTACGGTCAGGTGACCCAGCAGCCTCAAGATGCTATTGCCGGTCGTCAGGAGGTGTCGGCTCGTTTTGTGGGTGCGCACCCGAATAACAACATGCATCACGACGGTAGCTACTTCGTGATTGAGCGTCGTGTGGGTAATACCTGGAAGTACTACACCGCGGATAACAATCCGGACACGTTTTTTGAATGGAAGCGCATTGGTGTTTCCGCCTCGCAGGTGACGGTGCGTTGGAGCGTTCCTGCAAATACTCCTAAGGGTCAGTACCGCATCCGCTACTACGGCAATGCCAAGAAGAATTCGAAGACTATTACCCCATTTGAGGGGCAGACTCGAGTCTTCCAGGTGGTGTAGCCCAGCAGTCGCTGTGGCGGACCTATAACTGAATACTCTCTTGCGGGAGGCGGGTGCGGTTTTGCGCTCGCCTCCCGCAAGTATTGAAGCCGTCAAGAATCGTGTGCGTGATTCTTGGCGGCTTTCTGTTTTAGGTTGCCTCAAAGAGGTCACGGGGAAGGGATAAATCTCAACAATGTAATTTAAGTGAGGTAAATCATTGGGTTTAACCCCTTGGGCGGGGCATTAAAGCGAAGAATCCCAGATCTGGCGCTAGATTAAGTGGGATTTAACCTGTATAGTCTTATCCGAAGTACTTGAGCTCGGTGCACAAGGATCCACCCCCGGTGGGTTTACGCGGGATATTTCCCGAGGGCACGGGCATGATGAATCAATGGCAGTATGGATACCGTCCTTTGGCGTTGCTTTTTTGCTGACGCCTAAATGCCATTTTTAAGCGTGCCCAAAAACTTTTTCACCTCTGACGGTGAGGAGTTTTAGCCCTGAGAACTCGCCGAGATGTCGAGGAACCTATAGAAACCAACCGGATATGCATCCGAGCGTTTCTGATAACCGAGAGCACCCATCCAACGTGATGGGGGCCAGTAAGTTTATACGGGCTTCTCTAACGAGAAACCTGATCAAGCAACGGAGAAAACGTGCCTACTATTCAGCAGCTGGTCCGCAAGGGCCGGACTCCCAAGGTCGTTAAGACCAAGGCGCCCGCACTGAAGGGCAACCCCATGAAGCGTGGCGTGTGCACCCGTGTGTACACCACCACCCCGAAGAAGCCGAACTCGGCACTGCGTAAGGTCGCTCGTGTCAAGCTCAACGGCGGCGTCGAGGTTACCGCATACATCCCCGGTGAGGGTCACAACCTGCAGGAGCACTCGATCGTGCTCGTTCGCGGTGGTCGTGTGAAGGACCTCCCCGGTGTTCGCTACAAGATCGTTCGTGGCGCTCTGGATACCCAGGGTGTTAAGGGTCGCGGCCAGGCTCGCTCCCGCTACGGCGCTAAGAAGGAGAAGAAGTAATGCCTCGTAAGGGTCCCGCTCCCAAGCGTCCCCTCGTAAACGATCCTGTTTACGGTTCTGCTCTGGTCACTCAGCTGATCAACAAGGTTCTGCTGGACGGCAAGAAGTCCGTCGCAGAGCGCATCGTCTACGGTGCCCTCGAGGGCGTCGAGAAGAAGACCGGTTCTGACCCGGTCGCAACCCTGAAGAAGGCAATGGACAACATCAAGCCTTCTCTCGAGGTTCGCTCCCGCCGCGTTGGCGGTGCAACCTACCAGGTTCCGGTTGAGGTTCGCCCCGGCCGTTCCACCGCTCTGGCTCTTCGCTGGCTCGTTGGCTTCTCGAAGCAGCGCCGCGAGAAGACCATGACTGAGCGTCTGATGAACGAGATCCTGGATGCGTCCAACGGTCTCGGTGCCGCTGTGAAGCGTCGCGAGGACACTCACAAGATGGCCGAGTCCAACAAGGCCTTCGCACACTACCGCTGGTAATTCTCCGTTTAGAGCCTGCCGAGTCGATTCGAGTCGGCAGGCTTTCGGAGTATCTCATTTAGGGAGAATAACGTGGCACTTGACGTGTTCACCGACCTTAACAAGGTCCGCAACATCGGTATTATGGCGCACATCGACGCCGGTAAGACCACCACCACTGAGCGCATTCTGTTCTACACCGGTATTAACCACAAGATTGGTGAGACCCACGACGGCGCTTCCACCATGGACTGGATGGCTCAGGAGCAGGAGCGAGGTATTACCATTACCTCCGCAGCAACCACCTGCTTCTGGAAGGACAACCAGATCAACATCATCGACACCCCCGGTCACGTTGACTTCACCGTTGAGGTTGAGCGCTCCCTGCGCGTCCTCGACGGCGCAGTTGCTGTGTTCGACGGCAAGGAAGGTGTTGAGCCCCAGTCTGAGACCGTTTGGCGTCAGGCTGACAAGTACGACGTCCCCCGTATCTGCTTCGTCAACAAGATGGACAAGATGGGCGCGGACTTCTACTTCACCGTTCAGACCATCATCGACCGCCTGGGCGCTCGCCCGCTGGTTGTCCAGCTCCCCATCGGTGCTGAGAGCGACTTCATCGGTGTCGTTGACCTGCTCGAAATGAAGGCATACGTATGGCCCGGCGACGCCAAGGGTGACGTGTCCATGGGTGCCTCCTACGAGGTTCAGGACATTCCTGCTGACCTGGTTGAGAAGGCTGAGCAGTACCGCGCTGAGCTGGTTGAGGCTGTTGCTGAGGCTAGCGAAGAGCTCATGGAGAAGTACCTCGAAGAGGGCGAGCTGACCATCCCCGAGATTAAGGCTGGTATCCGTCAGCTGGTTATCTCCGGTGAGGCATTCCCCGTTCTCTGTGGTTCTGCATTCAAGAACCGCGGTGTTCAGCCCATGCTGGACGCCGTGATTGAGTACCTGCCCTCCCCGCTGGACGTTCCGGACGTTGTCGGCTCCAACCCCTCCAACGAGGAAGAGAAGCTGACCCGTAAGGCATCCGCTGAGGAGCCCTTCGCAGCACTGGCGTTCAAGGTTGCAGCTCACCCGTTCTACGGTCAGCTGACCTACACCCGTGTGTACTCCGGTACCGCAGCTCAGGGCCAGCAGGTTCTGAACTCCACCAAGGGTAAGAAGGAGCGCATCGGTAAGCTCTTCCAGATGCACTCCAACAAGGAGAACCCGGTTGAGGAGATCACCGCAGGTCACATTTACGCAGCGATCGGTCTGAAGGACACCACCACTGGTGACACCCTGTGCGACCCCGCACACCCGATCGTTCTCGAGTCGATGACCTTCCCCGACCCCGTGATCTTCGTGGCTATCGAGCCCAAGACCAAGGGTGACCAGGAGAAGATGTCCACCGCTATCCAGAAGCTTTCCGCTGAGGACCCCACCTTCACCGTTTCGCTGAACGAAGAAACCGGTCAGACCGAAATTGGTGGTATGGGTGAGCTGCACCTGGACATCATCGTTGACCGTATGAAGCGTGAGTTCAAGGTTGAGGCTAACGTTGGTAAGCCTCAGGTTGCTTACCGCGAGACCATCAAGAAGGCAGTCGAGAAGGTCGACTACACCCACAAGAAGCAGACCGGTGGTTCCGGTCAGTTCGCAAAGGTGCAGGTCTCCTTCGAGCCCCTGCCCCTGGACGGCGAAGAGCTGTACATGTTCGAGGACAAGGTCACCGGTGGCCGCGTTCCTCGCGAGTACATCCCCTCGGTCGACGCCGGTATCCAGGACGCTATGAAGTTCGGTGTCCTCGCTGGCTACCCGATGGTGGGCGTGAAGGCAACCCTGATCGACGGTGCTTACCACGACGTCGACTCCTCCGAAATGGCGTTCAAGATCGCTGGTTCGATGGTCTTCAAGGAAGGCGCTAAGCGCGCTAACCCGGTCCTGCTCGAGCCGCTGATGGACGTTGAGGTTCGTACCCCCGAGGAGTACATGGGCGACGTGATCGGCGACCTGAACTCTCGCCGTGGCCAGGTTCGTTCCATGGAGGACGCATCCGGCGTTAAGATCATCAAGGCTCTCGTGCCCCTGACCGAAATGTTCGGTTACATTGGCGACCTGCGTGGTAAGACCCAGGGTCGTGCAGTGTTCTCGATGACCTTCGACAGCTACGGCGAGGTTCCCAAGAACGTCGCTGACGAGATCATCCAGAAGAGCCGCGGCGAGTAATTTTCGCGTCTCACCCGTGGGCCACGGGCCAAAAACCTGTGGCCCACGCCAAAATTTTCAATTAAATCCATTATTGAGAGCATGAACAGTTTCATCTCTGCGGCGTAATCCGCTATTGTAGACGCTAGACCGTTTTATAACGGGATGCGCCGGAGCGAAGATCCGCGTGCATGTTTTCAATCGTTCTAGGAGGAACACTCTTGGCTAAGGCTAAGTTCGAGCGCTCCAAGCCTCACGTTAACGTCGGTACCATTGGTCACGTTGACCACGGTAAGACCACCCTGACCGCAGCAATCTCCAAGGTTCTGGCTGACAAGTACCCGGACCTGAACGAGAAGCGCGACTTCGGTATGATCGACTCCGCTCCCGAGGAGCGCCAGCGCGGTATTACCATTAACATTGCTCACATCGAGTACCAGACCGAGAAGCGCCACTACGCACACGTTGACGCTCCCGGCCACGCTGACTACGTCAAGAACATGATTACCGGTGCGGCTCAGATGGACGGCGCAATCCTCGTGGTTGCAGCTACCGACGGCCCCATGGCACAGACCCGCGAGCACGTTCTGCTCGCTCGCCAGGTTGGCGTCCCCACCCTGCTGGTTGCACTGAACAAGGCAGACATGGTTGACGACGAAGAGCTCCTCGACCTCGTCGAGATGGAGGTCCGTGACCTCCTCTCCTCGCAGGAGTTCGACGGCGACAACGCTCCCGTTGTTCGCGTTTCCGCACTGAAGGCTCTCGAAGGCGACCCCGAGTGGGTTGCTAAGGTCGAGGAGCTCATGGACGCAGTCGACACCTACATTCCGGACCCCGTGCGTGAGAAGGACAAGCCCTTCCTCATGCCCATCGAGGACGTCTTCACCATCACCGGTCGTGGCACCGTTGTTACCGGTCGTGCAGAGCGCGGTACCCTGAAGATCAACTCCGAGGTCGAGATCGTCGGTATCCGCCCGATCCAGAAGACCACCGTTACCGGTATCGAGATGTTCCACAAGCAGCTCGACGAAGCATGGGCAGGCGAGAACTGTGGTCTGCTGCTGCGCGGTCTGAAGCGTGACGATGTTGAGCGTGGTCAGGTTGTCGTGGAGCCGGGCTCCATCACCCCCCACACCGAGTTCGAGGCAAACGTCTACATCCTCTCCAAGGATGAGGGTGGCCGTCACAACCCCTTCTACTCCAACTACCGTCCTCAGTTCTACTTCCGTACCACTGACGTGACCGGCGTTATCACCCTCCCCGAGGGCACCGAGATGGTTATGCCCGGTGACAACACCGAGATGACCGTTACCCTGATCCAGGAAATCGCAATGGAAGAGGGCCTCGGCTTCGCTATCCGTGAGGGTGGCCGCACCGTTGGTTCGGGTCGCGTTACCAAGATCCTGAAGTAATTGCCGTAAATTTACGACAATTCGCTAAAGATCTGCCGGAGAGGATACTCTCCATCAGGTAGCGATACTCAAGGACCCCCGCATCTGCGGGGGTCCTTTTGTTATGCCCTTTTGCGGGTTGCTGAAGGCTGCAAAGAGGCAGGTGTATCCCTCTCTCTGCCGGGAGAACCTCGTAACCACGTCCTGGGCGCTATAGACGCCCTTCAACAGGCTCTCAGCGCTTTTGTGCGGCAGAAACCCACGCTAAAAGATAGGGGAGAAGATCGGAGCCTCAGCGGTGAGGAGCCAATGGTGAGGAATCCTCAGAGCGGTAGCAGTATCGCACACCCGTGCCTCAGACCTGTAGCAGGGCATAGGGGAACAGATGCGCTGTCATTGGCTTACCGTTCTTGAACGCCCACACACTTTCAAGGAGCTGGCAAAAGGACGCGAAATAGACGTTGCAGATGTGAATAGGGTTTGCGGACAAAGAAAAACGGTTCCCAGCCCGAAGGCTGGGAACCGCAATTCGAATGACTGCCCCTCGGAAGGGACATAGGTAATCCTACTACAGAATGCCGTAGGAATAGAACCTATACGTGCTGATAGCTAGATGTTTTCCTCATGACGAGGCTCGTAGCCTTGCTGAGGAGCCGGGGGCTGTTGCATCTGGACATTGCTCTGAGGGTACATACCCGGCTGATTCTGAGACGGAGGGAAGTCCTCAAGCTGCGCAGAGCCCTGGTGCGGAGCTGCTGCATCCTGCTTGTTCTGTCGCACCAGCAGACGCCAGATAACGCCGGCAATGAGCAGAATAGAGATGATCAGCAGGGTCAGCGGGTTCAGACCGTTGAGCAAAATTGCCAGGTCGAGGGTGACTAGCGCAGTTGCGATATAGGTCCAGACTCGGTCGAGTAGCAGAGCGCTCAGGAGAGTCAGCGCGATGCCGAGTACCAGCACCACGATATCCGGACCGTCAGCGGGAACTGCCCACGTTACCAGGGTGAGGAACACCTGCAGGCCCAAAGCCCAGTACAGAGGAGAATCCGATACCTGCGTATCTACAGGCCTCTTTGCGATGAAGTTCTTGAGGACCTTGGCTGCCACAACAGCCAGCATAATCAGGAGAGCAACCTCAAGAATGACGCTCAGAGGATTGGACTTCGAGTAATCAATGACCAGACGGGCGATGAAGAGGCTGAACGCCGTGGTGCAGACGATAGGCAGGTTCTTCGCCTTGGTGACAGATACGAAGGACAGAGCACCCAGACCCCAGAGAAGTGCGTTGAGTTCTACCTGCCTGGGCTCAAAAACCAGCCCAACGAAAGTGTAGAATCCCAGCACCGCAAGAGCGGGAATCATCAGCAGCGTATTGACCGGTGCATAGATACCCTGGCTCAGGGGACGGCGAGACATGAAACGCGCGTAGGGGGCACCCAGCGGGCCGTGCATCGGCAAATCAACCATCGTATTACCGACCGGGACAGCGATGCGAGGACGAACATTTGCGCTCACACCGAAGACCTCGACCGGGAGCGTGACCTTCAGAACGAACAGGATGATGACGGCAATCAGAGCGTAGTAGCCCAGAAGAGTCATCTCCATTGTGCTTTCCCTCGTGTTGAAGAGATTCCACAGAGCACCGATGCAGAAAGTCGTGATGCTGATGGAGGCACCAATCTGCATGCGGGAGACCCTGAAGATAAGGGCAAGCACCCATACAGCGATGAAGATAGCAGGAGTTGCTACCGCGAACAGAAGATTATCAAAATCGCCAATGAAACGGCCTGCGCTCAGGACAGAACCGAGCGTGAAGAAAATCGCCGCCGCGTATGCTTCGTAGTTTCGCTTGGAGTACGCGTAGAGTAGCACGCTGCACAGAGCCTGAACCGCCAGCAGCGCAAGTACGAGGAAGTCTACGAGCGATTCCTTCATATTGCCGGTGATCGCGAGCAGAATGACCGACCAGCAGATGGGGAATCGCGCAACGGTGAGTAGCTCCGAACGAATCGAAGAGCCAACCGGCATAAAGAAACCAAGCGCACCATAAACGACGGTTAGGAGTGCCGGCAGTGCTACAGCAATGTACTCCTTCTGCAAGTCGTACAGCAGGTAGTGTCGCGAGCCAATCGTCGCGATAAGCAGAGTCGCGTAGAACGCGATACGGACAAACATGACAAGCGTGGAGCGGAAGGATCCAACATCCGAAAGTCGTAGCGCGCGGGCCAGAATAAGAGCGCTCAGGACGCTCAAGAAGAGGACGGCACCCGAGAAGAGCGGGAAACCAACCCAGAATCGGCCATGTGCTCCGCCATCAGCATGGTTAGCTACGTACCCAACGAAGAGAGCAAAAACGCCCAAGAAGAGGTAGACCGACATCTCTACAAGACGGTAGCTTGCGTTCTGCGCTGCAACGCCCTGAGAGAGGACAAAAGTCAGTAGCGCAATAGCGGCGCAGACCAATGCAAACATCAAAAGCGACTCAGAAGTCTGCATCTCAGGAATGAGAGCGAGGAAGAGCTGAATCATACCAATGGCATAACCGATGTTGCTCAGTACCGCTCCAGCGGTACGTGCCTCGGGAGCCTTAGCACTGACCAGATAGATGACTACAGCCGCGGCAAAGAAGAGGTAGAACGTTCCCTGGTTGCCAGGGGAGGCGTACATGCCAATAACAGGAATGAGTGCTACAAAACTCATGAGCAGCAGAGGCTGAATTGCCTTGCGGTACAGCAAGAAACTGACAATGCAGAGGACACCGATAACCCAGGGCGCGGGGAAGACACCTTGATTACCCTCTGCATAGGGAAGGAAAGTGCTCCAGCGCGTTGCGTAGGTAACGCTATCAGCGACGTGAGCAGTGTAGAAGGCATCAAGGAGAGCAAAGAAGGAGAAGAATACGCCGACGCATGCGTCAATTGCCGGCAACCACTCTATCTTGCGAGCGGGTTGGTGAAGAGCTTCCTTCGCCCAGGGGATAGCCGGGGTGCTTTGCACCTGCTCGGGCTGTTCATCAGTAGCAGGAGCGGAACCAGCAATAGTCTTCTGCAGACGAGGAATAAATACGTAGGCAGAAATCAGGTTAACAACCAGAACAGAGACGAAGAAAATGCTGGGGAACCACGGGCCGTGATCCGAGTCCATGATGAAGGAGAGAATGGATGCAATCGGGTAGATGCGTGCCTGGGCGTAGTAATCCGCCGTGCCGTTCAGCCAGGTGAACAGAATAGCGTGCACAGACATAACCGCAAACGCAATACCCGCGTCCGTGTAGCTCAGATCGTTGGTAAAGAAGAAAATGGCGACGGCGGTAGCCGGGACGAAAATACGGGAAGAATCAACAAGACCTTCGCGGATACCCTTCGGGGCAGCATTCGGGGCAAAGTGCAGAACCAAACCCAGAACAGTGGCAACGGCAGTCAGAGAAACGAAATACCAAACGAAAGGCAGAGCCGCCACCTTCGTAGCTGCCAACGAGTCCGAAACGATGAACGAAATCAGCAGGTACGCCATCACACGGTTACGCATGAGGGCGCAGGCTCCAACAATGGCTACAGTGCCAACCAGAGACGTGAGGAGCCAGATGTAGCGTCCTTCAGTCCAAATTTTGAGGACATAGATAGCAACGCCGGTCAGAGGAATAAACGCAAGACCTGTTGCTGCAAAAGAGTAGGAGGCAATACGCAGGCGCTCTACGAAACGGTAGGTGAGCAGGCCGGCTCCGTAGAAGACAATTGCTCCAAGCGCCATTGCGAGGACACGGAAGATAGCCGTTTCATCCTGAGAAGAAGTCACCGAGGTGACAAAAAGGCCCGCAGCACCAATGAGCAGGAGCGAACCAATGTACAGAACAATATTGAGGAAGATATCCTCATTGACTCGGCGTCGCTGCGCAGGAGGCTGAGGATACGGACCCGACAGGGACGGGGGAACGTACAGTCCGAGACCTTGCGGCTGAGCATACTGAGGGCTCTGAGACGAAGAGTGAGAGCTAGAGGATGCCTGATGAGGTTGTGTCGGCTGAGACATGGTTTCTCCTTAGGCTGTAGTGATACTTCTACGATACGAGAGTCTTTAGATCTAAAAGCTTTATTAAGAGCAATAAAGCGCATGGAACTTACTGAAAGTAGATTGAAAGCTCCCTGAGAGTTACATCGCGGGAGTATCCTCAGGTTGACAGAGACAGTTAAGTGTTCTTAAGCACTTAACTTGTGTTCGTATTGCATCAGGGCTCTAACTCTGAGAGAATTGACGACGTTGTCAAAGCGTCTACCTGCACTAAAGGTAGGCCCACGTATGACCCGGTCCGAAGGATGACGGGACGAGTTTGTCTAGAAAATAGGCGACACGCCCGAGTTCGGGGGTCGGTACTCAGGCGGGGTGAGGAACCCGGCAAAGCCGGATTCAGTCCGTTCTGAGTGGCGCACGTGATGAATATATCGCGTTCCTTAAGCGCTATAACAAAGGGGCAAAAGCTCCGATACAGGGAATACATCAAGAAAGAGAGTCCGACAGATGGCGGGACAGAAAATCCGCATCCGTCTGAAGTCCTATGACCACGAGGTCATCGATTCTTCGGCACGGAAAATCGTCGAAACGGTCAAGGGCGCAGGCGCAACTGTAGTTGGCCCCGTGCCGCTGCCGACCGAGAAGAACGTCTACTGTGTTATTCGTTCTCCCCACAAGTACAAGGACAGCCGCGAGCACTTCGAGATGCGTACGCACAAGCGTCTGATCGACGTTGTTGATCCGACCCCCAAGGCTGTTGATGCCCTCATGCGTCTTGACCTGCCGGCAGACGTAAACATCGAGATCAAGCTGTAGAGGATCGCATCTAATGACTAACAAATTCGAGCGCCAGGTGAAGGGCCTGCTGGGCACCAAGCTCGGCATGACCCAGGTCTGGGACGAGGACGGCAAGTTCGTGCCCGTCACCGTCGTCAAGGCTGATTCTAACGTTGTTACCCAGATCCGTAACCAGGAAACTGATGGCTACGAAGCTATTCAGATTGGTTTCGGTGCAATCGACTCTCGCAAGGTTACCAAGCCCCTGGCTGGTCACTTCGAGAAGGCCGGTGTTACCCCCCGTCGCCACATCGTCGAGCTGCGTACCGCAGATGCTTCTGAGTATTCCCTCGGTCAGGAACTGACCGTTGAGCTCTTCGAAGCAGGCCAGAAGGTCGACGTCGTTGGTAAGACCAAGGGTAAGGGCTTCGCAGGTGTTATGAAGCGTCACGGCTTCAAGGGTGTTGGCGCGTCTCACGGTCAGCACAAGAACCACCGTAAGCCCGGTTCCATCGGTGGCGCATCCTACCCCGCACGCGTGTTCAAGGGTATGCGCATGGCTGGCCGTATGGGCGCAGCACGTCACACTACCTTGAACCTGACTATCCAGGGTGTGGACGCAGAGAACAATGTCCTGCTGATCAAGGGCGCAATCCCCGGTCCCAAGGGCGGCGTTGTTCTGGTTCGTACCGCTGTGAAGGGAGCCTAATACATCATGGCTGTTAAGACCCTTAAGGTAGACCTGCCCGCAGAGATTTTCGACGCGCAGGCATCCGTGCCCCTGCTGCACCAGGTTGTCGTTGCACAGCTCGCTGCTGCACGCCAGGGCACCCACAAGACCAAGAACCGCGGCGAGGTTTCCGGTGCAGGCCGTAAGCCCTTCAAGCAGAAGGGTACCGGTAACGCACGTCAGGGCTCCATCCGTGCACCGCACATGACCGGCGGTGGCGTTGTTCACGGTCCGACCCCGCGTAACTACGCACAGCGCACCCCCAAGAAGATGATCGCCGCTGCACTGCGCGGTGCTCTCTCCGATCGCGCTCGTCACGACCGCGTCCACGTTGTCGAGAACTTCATCTCCGGTGAAACCCCCTCGACCAAGGCTGCAAAGGCTGCATTCGCAGCTATCACCGAGCGCAAGAACATCCTTCTTGTGATTGCTCGTGCAGAGGACGTTGTGGCTCTGTCCGCACGTAACCTGGAGAACGTCCACGTTCTGTACGCAGACCAGCTCAACACCTACGATGTGCTGGTTTCGGACGACGTGGTCTTCACCAAGGCAGCATTCGACGCATTCGTTGCTGCAGCTCAGAAGAAGGAGGGCGCTAAGTAATGAGCGTTTCCACCAAGTCTGTATACGACGTGATCATTGCTCCCGTCGTTTCCGAGAAGAGCTACGGTCAGCTCGACGAAGGTAAGTACACCTTCGAGGTCGCTACCGATTCCAACAAGCTGGAAATCAAGCAGGCCATCGAGAAGATCTTTGACGTCAAGGTTGCTTCCGTCAACACCATCAACCGTCAGGGCAAGCGCAAGCGCACCCGTTTCGGTTGGGGCGCTCGCAAGAACACCAAGCGTGCGATTGTGACCCTCAAGGAAGGCACCATCGACATCTTCGGCGGTCCGCAGGCATAAGCCCCGCGGAGACCACTTTAACGAAGGAAGAAATATCTAAATGGGTATTCGTAAGTACAAGCCGACGACCCCGGGTCGCCGCGGTTCGAGCGTTGCTGATTTCTCCGAGATCACCCGCTCCACCCCGGAAAAGTCCCTGCTTCGTCCGCTTCACAAGACCGGCGGCCGTAACAACACCGGTCGCATCACCACCCGTCACAAGGGTGGCGGCCACAAGCGCCAGTACCGTCTGATCGACTTCCGTCGTCACGACAAGGACGGCGTGAACGCACGCGTTGCACACATCGAGTACGATCCCAACCGTACCGCACGCATCGCACTGCTGCACTACTTCGATGGTTCCAAGCGCTACATCATCGCTCCGAACAAGCTCGCTCAGGGCGACATCGTCGAGTCCGGTCCCGCAGCTGACATCAAGCCCGGTAACAACCTGCCCCTGCGCAACATCCCCGTTGGTACCGTGATTCACTGTGTCGAGCTCCGTCCCGGTGGCGGCGCAAAGCTGGCTCGCTCCGCAGGTGCTTCTGTTCAGCTGGTTGCTAAGGAAGGCAAGTACGGTCAGCTCCGTCTGCCCTCCGGCGAAATCCGCAACGTGGATGTTCGCTGCCGCGCAACCGTTGGTGAGGTCGGCAACGCCGAGCAGTCCAACATCAACTGGGGTAAGGCTGGCCGTAACCGCTGGAAGGGCATCCGCCCGACCGTCCGTGGTGTGGTCATGAACCCGGTTGACCACCCGCACGGTGGTGGTGAAGGTAAGACCTCCGGTGGTCGTCACCCGGTTAACCCCAACGGTAAGCCCGAGGGTCGTACCCGTCGTCCCAACAAGGAAAGCGACAAGCTCATCGTTCGTCGCCGTCGTACTGGCAAGAAGCGCTAAGGAGCCTGAAACATGCCTCGTAGTTTGAAGAAGGGCCCTTTCGTTGATCAGCACCTCTACCTGAAGGTTGCAGCTCAGAACGAGAAGGGCACCAAGAACGTAATCAAGACTTGGTCGCGTCGCTCGATGATTATCCCCGACATGCTCGGTCACACCATCGCAGTGTACGACGGTCGCAAGCACGTGCCGGTGTTCATCACCGAGTCGATGGTTGGTCACAAGCTCGGCGAGTTTGCTCCGACCCGCACTTTCCGCAGCCATGTGAAGGACGACCGTAAGGGCAAGCGTCGCTAATCGGTTCACACCGATAAGCTAACGTTTCCCTTTCGGCAATAGACGAAAGAGAGATAGGCAATGGAAGCCAAGGCATCAGCGCGTTTCGTTCGCGTTACGCCTATGAAGGCCCGCCGTGTCGTCAACCTGATCCGTGGTAAGCAGGCGGAAGAGGCTCTGGCGATTCTGAAGTTCGCCCCCCAGGCAGCTTCGGAACCGGTATACAAGATCGTTGCTTCGGCAGTAGCTAACGCTCGTCAGAAGGCAACCCAGCAGGGTCTGCCCTTCCGCGAGGAAGAGCTGTTCATCAGCGAAGCATTCGTGAACGAAGGCCCGACCATGAAGCGCATTCAGCCCCGCGCTCAGGGTCGCGCATACCGAATCAACAAGCGCACCAGCCACATCACCGTGGTAGTTGCTACCCCGGAGAAGGAGGAGGACCGCTAAATGGGTCAGAAAATTCACCCGAACGGTTTCCGACTGGGCATCACCACTGACCACGTCTCCAAGTGGTTCGCTGATTCCAACAAGCCCGGCGAGCGTTACGCTGACTTCGTCCGCGAGGACGTAAAGATCCGCGAGCTGCTGGCAAAGAACCTGGATCGCGCAGGCGTTGCAAAGGTCGAGATCGAGCGTACCCGTGACCGCGTGCGTGTGGACATCCACACCGCTCGTCCCGGTATCGTGATTGGCCGCCGTGGCGCAGAAGCAGACCGCATCCGCGGCGAGCTCGAGAAGCTCACCAACAAGCAGATTCAGCTGAACATCCTCGAGGTTGCTAACCCCGACCTCTCCGCTCAGCTGGTTGCACAGAGCATCGCAGAGCAGCTCGCATCGCGTGTTGCATTCCGCCGTGCAATGAAGAAGGCAATCCAGTCCGCACAGCGTGCAGGCGCAAAGGGTATCCGTATCCAGTGCTCCGGCCGTCTGGGTGGCGCTGAAATGTCCCGTTCCGAGTTCTACCGCGAAGGCCGTGTGCCCCTGCACACCCTGCGTGCGAACATCGACTACGGCTTCTTCGAGGCTAAGACCACCTTCGGTCGCATCGGCGTGAAGGTCTGGATCTACAAGGGCGACCTGACCGACAAGGAGCTGGCAGCTCAGCAGGCAGCAAACAACCGCCGTGGCAACCGCCGCGATGGTGACCGCCGCCGCCAGGGCAACCGTGGTCCTCGTCGCGAGCGCCGCAACGAGAACGCTTCGGCAAAGGTCGAGGCCAAGACTGCAGAGAACGGTGAGGCATAAATGCTTATTCCCCGTCGAGTAAAGTACCGCAAGCAGCACCACCCCAAGCGTAATGGTCTCGCAAAGGGCGGCACCGAGGTTAGCTTCGGTGAGTGGGGCATTCAGGCCCTGTCGCCCGCATACGTGACCAACCGCCAGATTGAGGCTGCACGTATCGCAATGACCCGTCACATCAAGCGTGGCGGTAAGGTCTGGATCAACATTTATCCCGACCGTCCGCTGACCAAGAAGCCCGCTGAAACCCGTATGGGTTCCGGTAAGGGTTCGCCCGAGTGGTGGGTCGCAAATGTCAAGCCGGGTCGAGTCATGTTTGAACTCTCCGGTGTGTCCGAAGAAGTGGCTCGCGAGGCAATGCGCCTGGCAATCCACAAGCTCCCGATGAAGGCACGTGTTGTGCGTCGCCGCGAAGGTGGTGAATAAGCGAGATGGCAGTAGGATCCAAGGACCTGAGCATCGATAAGCTCGCAGAGCTCTCCAACGAAGAGCTGGCTGCAAAGCTGAGCGAAGCGAAGAAGGAACTCTTCAACATCCGCTTCCAGGAAGTCACCGGTCAGGCTAACGCAGGTCGTCGCCGCACTATTAAGCGCGACATCGCACGTATCTACACCGTGCTGCGTGAGCGCGAGCTCGGTATTCGTCCCGCAACTGAAGGTGAGTCCAAGTGAGTGAAGTAAAGAACGAAGAGCGCGGCTACCGTAAGACCCGCCGCGGCTACGTTGTCTCCGACAAGATGGACAAGACCGTTGTCGTCGAGGTCGAGGACCACGTGAAGCACGCACTGTACGGCAAGGTCGTTCGCCGTAGCTCCAAGATCAAGGCACACGACGAGCAGAACACTGCTGGTATCGGTGACCTCGTTCTGATTGCAGAGACCCGTCCGCTGTCCGCTTCCAAGCGCTGGCGTATCGTGGAGATCATCGAGAAGGCTAAGTAAGCCCTCTAATGACTCTCTGTTAGAGCAATAAAAGGAGCCCTCTCCTACTTAGGTAGGAGAGGGCTCCTTTGCGTTTAACCTTTATTCGGGAGAACTCAGCGGGAAGTTCTGTGGGCTGCAGAAT
>NZ_CAJZIE010000054.1:0-16840 GCF_916049665.1 uncultured Rothia sp.
GAGGGTGTGATGTTATTGTTTTGTAATAAAACCTCTGCTTTAGGGGGTACCTACAGGCGTAAAACAGACCAATTGATTTTGCCCTCGCGCGAATAATTGTGCAGATTTTGAACGGTGAGCGGTACATTTTTTCCGGTTAATGAAGTTGCAACTACTTGAAGATACTTTTACCTTAACCCTCTACTTCCGCGGAATATCGGGCTAAAACCGGGTATTGAGCCTTCAAGATTGGTGAGCATGAAGCTCAAGTTAAAGGTGCACTAAAGTGCCAAATGAGGGAAAATCTAAAATTATTTTGGGTGAAATAAGTCACACTTAAAGTCGAAAAAAATGAAATTGGTACGTATGGATACCCTAAAAAACACCCATTTTTATTACAGAACGATTACATTGAGACTCAAGTCACTAAAACCGGCTCTCCGTACCAAATTGAGTGGTAAAACAGTCCCCAAAAAGTTCGCTACTATTGAGTCATCAAGTAATCGTGAGATTTCCAAAGTCCTCGGGTTGCTTGTGTTTGAGTGAGTGATAGATACCCCTGGGTGTCATGAGAAGCGACTGTGTATCGATGCGCAGTCGCTTCTCTGTTTAACTTTTGAATTTCACCGGAGCCTCATCCGCGCTGAGTCTAATCTGTGCTGAGCTTGCTTCGCAGACTGTTCCATATGCGTCCCTCACATGCATCCCGCGCATTCAATGCCGAATGCGCTCATAGGGGAGTGTTACGCATAGGTGCCTGTTGCATCGCCACAACCCCTACACTGGAACTATGACTACTTACCCCGAACCCACCCTTATCTTCGAGAACCCCGAGCTGACCGTCCGCGCGCTCAGTGTCTCCGAGATGGACAATAGCGTCTACCTCATTACCATGCGCGCTACCGGAGAGCAGGTGCTCATTGACCCCGCGGCCGAGGCAGAAGAGCTCTACGCCTTCACCCTCGACGCGCTCCTGAATGACTGCCCGCAGCTCGAACTGACCGACTCTGAGGACCGCCGCGTGCGCGTCATGGAGAAGGAAGAGGACTTCAACTCCCTCAAGCCTCGCGCTATCGGCCTGACCGGCATCCTCGTTACTCACGGCCACTGGGACCACATCCGCGCTATTAAGGAGCTCGACCACCTCACCGGTGCCGTTACCTCCGCGGGCGCGGCTGATGTTGCCGAGATTAAGGAGCTGGAAGATTACACCGTCGAAGAGGAGCTGACCGGCGGCGAGAGCTTTGACTTCTACCTCTCCGACACCGTCATTCGCGCCCTGCACGTGCCCGGCCACACCCCCGGATCCATCGTCTATACCCTCGAAACCACCTGGGAAGACGGCACCCCCGCAACCCTGCTGTTCACCGGTGACGCTCTCTTCCCCGGCGGCGTGGGCAAGACCGACTCCCCGCAGCAGTTCGGTGAACTCTTCTCCAACGTGCTCGAAAAGCTCTTCGGCGGTTTCGAAGACGACGCAATCGTGCTGCCCGGACACGGCCGCTCCACCACCCTCGGCGACGAGCGCCCCCACCTGGAAGACTGGGGCACCCGCGGCTGGTAAACCGCGCCCGAGGAATTGCACCTGACGAATTGCGCCTCCTAGTCCGCCTCATATAAGTACTGCACCCTCATGCCTTCACCTGCCGCATAATCGCGCCGGTGAACGGCGTGAGGGTGTAGAATTTAAGTTCGAAGATTAAGACGAAAGGATTTTCGATGACACCCCGTCCGGCACACGGAAGCACCGCGCTCAAACCCAATGACCTGACCAGTATTCGTGTGCAGGGTGCCCGAGAAAACAACCTCAAGAACGTAGACCTGACCATCCCGCGCGATGCGATGGTTGTCTTCACCGGCCTTTCCGGCTCCGGCAAGTCCTCCCTTGCCTTCGACACCATCTTTGCGGAGGGTCAGCGCCGCTACGTCGAGTCGCTGTCCTCCTACGCGCGCATGTTCCTGGGCCAGGTCGACAAGCCCGACGTCGACTTCATCGAGGGTCTCTCCCCGGCGGTGTCCATCGACCAGAAGTCCACCTCCAAGAACCCGCGTTCGACCGTCGGTACCATCACCGAAATCTACGACTATATGCGTCTGCTCTGGGCGCGCATCGGCCACCCGCACTGCCCCGAATGTGGCGAGGAAATCACCCAGCAGACCCCGCAGCAGATTGTGGACATTCTGCAGGAGTACCCCGAACGCACCCGCCTGCAGATTCTCGCGCCCGTCGTCAGCGCACGTAAGGGCGAGTTTGTGGACCTCTTCAAGGACCTGCTCACCCAGGGCTACTCGCGCGCCCGCGTGGACGGCGAAACCGTGCAGCTCTCCGACCCGCCCAAGCTCGCCAAGCAGTACAAGCACACCATTGAGGTGGTCGTCGACCGCATCGTCATTAAGGACGGTATTCACCAGCGCCTAACCGACTCCATCGAAACCGCGCTCAAGCTTGCCGACGGCCGCGTGCTCATCGACTTCGTGGATCGCGAGCAGGACGACCCCGAACGCACCCGCTCCTTCAGCGAAAACCTCGCCTGTCCCAATAACCACCCGCTGCAGATTGACACGATCGAGCCGCGCGCCTTCTCCTTTAACTCGCCGTTCGGCGCGTGTAGCGCCTGCGATGGCATCGGCTCGCGCCTGGAAGTCGACACCGAACTGCTCGTACCCAACCCCGACCTGACCCTCGGCGAGGGCGCCATCGCCCCCTGGTCACAGGGCAAGGCAACCACCGAATACTGGCTGCGCCTGCTCGCCGGCCTGGGGGAAGAGCTCGGCTTCGACCTGAACACCCCCTTCAAGGACCTGCCCGCCAAGACCCGCGCCGCCATCCTAGACGGCAAGGACTACAAGGTTGAGGTCTCCTACCGCAACCGCTTCGGCCGCGAACGCCGCTACACCTCCGGATTCGAGGGCGTGAAGGCCTACATCAAGCGCAAGCACGAAGAAACCGAATCGGACTTCGCCCGCGACCGCTACGAACAGTACATGCGCCAGGTCGCCTGCCCCTCCTGCGGTGGCGCGCGCCTGAACCCGACCATCCTCGGCGTGAAGGTCGGCGGCAAGTCCATCGCAGAGGTTACCGACCTGTCCCTCGCTGACGCGCTCGCCTTCGTGCGCGGCCTGCAGCTCAGCGCCCGCGAAGCCAAGATTGGCGAGCAGGTCCTCAAGGAAATCGACGCGCGCCTGCAGTTCCTGCTGGACGTGGGCCTGGACTACCTGACCCTCTCGCGCTCCGCCGGTACGCTCTCCGGCGGTGAGGCGCAGCGCATCCGACTCGCCACCCAGATTGGTTCGGGCCTGGTTGGCGTGCTCTACGTGCTCGACGAGCCCTCTATCGGTCTGCACCAGCGCGATAACCGCCGCCTCATCGAAACCCTCACCAAGCTGCGCGACATGGGCAACACCCTCATCGTGGTCGAGCACGACGAAGACACCATGCGCGAGGCCGACTGGATTGTGGACGTCGGGCCCGGCGCGGGCGAGCACGGCGGCGAAATCGTGCACTCCGGCAGCTTCGAGGAGCTGCTGAAGAACACCAAGTCCATCACCGGCGACTACATGGCTGGCCGCCGCCGCATCGAGGTGCCCGCCTCCCGCCGCCCCGTGGACAAGAAGCGCCAGCTGACCGTGCGCGGCGCCCGCGAAAACAACCTCAAGAACGTGACCGTGTCCTTCCCGCTGGGCGTGTTCACCGCGGTGACCGGCGTGTCCGGCTCGGGGAAATCCACCCTCGTCAACGACATCCTGTACACCTCCCTGGCGAACAAGCTTAACGGCGCCAAGCAGGTGCCCGGCCGCCACAAGAGCATCGACGGCCTGGAACACCTGGACAAGGTCATTCACGTGGACCAGTCGCCCATCGGCCGCACCCCGCGCTCGAACCCCGCCACCTACACCGGCGTGTTCGACCACATCCGCAAGCTGTTCGCAGAGACCAGCGAAGCGAAAATGCGCGGCTACACCCCCGGCCGATTCTCGTTCAACGTCAAGGGTGGCCGCTGCGAGGACTGCTCCGGCGACGGCACCCTGAAGATTGAAATGAACTTCCTGCCGGACGTGTACGTGCCCTGCGAAACCTGCCACGGCAAGCGCTACAACCGCGAAACCCTCGAAGTGCACTACAAGGGCAAGACCATTGCCGACGTGCTCGAAATGCCCGTGGAGGAGGCCGCCGAGTTCTTCGCCGCGTTCACCCCGATTGCGCGCCACCTGAACACCCTCGTGGATGTGGGCCTGGGCTATATTCGCCTGGGTCAGCCCGCAACCACCCTCTCCGGCGGTGAGGCGCAGCGCGTGAAGCTCGCAACCGAACTACAGAAGCGCTCCAACGGCCGCTCCATCTACGTGCTGGACGAGCCGACCACCGGTCTGCACTTTGAGGACATCCGCAAGCTGCTCGCCGTGCTGCAGTCGCTGGTCGACAAGGGCAATAGCGTCATCACCATCGAGCACAACCTGGACGTGGTCAAGTGCGCCGACTGGATTATCGACATGGGCCCCGAAGGCGGTAGCGGCGGCGGCACCGTCATCGCCGAGGGCACCCCGGAGCAGGTGGCTCAGGTGAAGGGTTCGCACACCGGCGCCTTCCTGGCGGAAATTCTGAAATAGCGTAAGCAGCCCGACCCCGCACCCGTGTGGCGTGCAGGGTCGGGCTGAGACCGTATTGCCGCCCCGTCTCCCCGTCGATGACACTGCGGCGAGCGGTGACCGCATCTCAACCAAAAACTCAATGACGAACGAGAGGACCCCCGTGAACACCGAAGATCGCGTCAAAGCAGCCCAAGCCAAGCTCGCCGCCCTCGGCGCGCGTCGGGGAGGTGTGAATCGCGGCGCCGTGACCACCCTGGACCGGGCACGGCACATCCTGCACACCCAGCTGGAGGCGGACTTCTGCCAGGCACCCGGCTCGATTAGCCGCGCCCTTCAAGAGCTACGCGACTACCCGGAAGCCGAGAGCCTGCCGCTGCTCGCCACCGTGCAGCCTCCCTCCGAGAAGATGGGTGCCGCACGCCGCCGCAACGACGACATCTGGGAGCTGCGCGTTGCCAACTACGCGAGCGTCGGCATTCTCTGCGCTAAGCATCCGCGTGTGCTGGAGAAGGCGATTGACTACATGCTCGGCGACCAGTCGAACTGGTTGGGTGACTATGCGCAGCTTCGCCAGCTCAACGAACTGCTCACCCCCTACACCCAGCAGGTCAGCGGCACCAGCATCTACTACACGCCCGGCCGCGCCCTGCTGAACTCGGTCGTACCCGAGGGTGTGCAGGCGCAGGAGGTCAAGTGCGCCGTGCCCGGTGTGGGTATGATGCGTCGCGTTGACCCCGCCGAGCTGAAGGCGGCGTTGCTTGCCGAAATCACCGGCGAGCGCACCATCCGCAGGGAAGCAAACGCTTCCGCGGGTGCGCTTGAGGTTGACCCGCAGGACACGCAGGCGCGCGTAACCCACCTGCGCGTGGAGTTGCTGGACGCTGAACAGTTTGAGCGTTTCCGCGGGGATAAACGCTACTCGAACGCCCTGGGCTTTAGTGAACGCCGCCCGGACGTGCTGGTGCTTGCCGCATACCCGGTGGACGAGGATACATCTGATGCACCCACAGCGGGGGAGAGCCCCGCGCTCGCAGACCCTATCGCTATGGTTGGCCTGAGCGATGATTCGCCGATTATGCGCCAGATCGGTATTGACGTGCTGCCCGCCTGGCGTGGTGCCGGCATCGCCAGCGTGCTGGTACGTGATGCGGCACGCTTGACCCTGGCGGAAGGGTACCTGCCGTTCTACGGTACGAGCCCGTCGCACATGCTATCGCAGAGGGTTGCGATGAACGCCGGGTTGGTGCCGACCTGGTGGGAGTATGTGTCCACCAGCCTGAACGACCTACCCATGGACTAGATTTGCCTACAGACTAGAGCCGCCCGCGCTAGGCATAACAGGCACTAGACAAACAGCATATGCGCGAAAGCCCCCGAGATCAGAATCTCGGGGGCTTTTTGCTGCTGAGTTTCGCGTGTTAGCCGCGCGGGGGTTTAGCGTCTAGAGCCTTACCAGTTACAGCTCCGCGCCGTTGCTGGCAATCACCTCGCGGTACCAGTGGAAGGACTTCTTGCGGTAGCGCGCCAGGGTGCCGGTGCCGTCGTCGTTGCGGTCCACGTAGATGAACCCGTAGCGCTTGGACATCTGCGCGGTGGAGGCGCTAATCATGTCGATGCAACCCCAGGTGGTGTAGCCGAGCACGTTCACGCCGTCCTCAATCGCCTCGCGTACCGCGTGCAGGTGCTGGCGCAGGTAGTCGATGCGGTAGTCATCCTCCACGGTGAGCTCACCGTTCACTTCGACCAGTTCGTCGCGGGCACCCAGGCCGTTCTCCACGATGAATAGCGGCTTCTGCCAGCGGTCCCAATACTGGTTGAGGACCACGCGCAGGCCGGTCGGGTCAATCTGCCAGCCCCATTCGCTGGCAGATAGGGTCGGGTTCGCCACGCCGCCGAGGATGTTGCCCTCGCCGCGCTCGCCTCGTGCCGGGTCGCCGGTCGCGCAGGTGGACATGTAGTAGCTGAACGACACGAAATCCACGGTATTCTTCAGATCCTCGCGGTCCTGTTCGGTGATGTTCAGCTCCACGCCCTTCTCACGCAGGGCACGCAGGAAGTAGCCGGGGTATGCGCCGCGCACGTGCACGTCACCGAACGCGAAGTTCGCCTGTTCCGTCTGCATGGCGGCGAGCACGTCGGCGGGGTCGGGGGTGAGCGGGTAGGTGGGCATGGCAAGAATCATGCAGCCGATCTGCGCGCCGGGTGCCAGTTCGCGTGCCGCAGCGGTGGCGCGTGCGGAGGCGACCAGCTCGTGGTGCATCGCCTGGTACAGGTCGGCGTCGCTGAGCTGATCCGCCGGGGTGTTAATACCGCCGGACATGAACGGCAGGTGCAGCATAGAGTTGATTTCGTTGAAGGTCAGCCAGTACTTCACACGCTTGCCGTAACGGGCGAACACGGTGCGGGCGTAGCGCTCGTAGAAGCCGATGAGCTCGCGGCTGGTCCAGCCGTTGTACTGTTCGACCAGGTGCAGCGGGGTTTCGTAGTGGCTGAGGGTGATGAGCGGTTCCATGCCGTGCTTTTCGAGCTCGTCGAGCACGCGGTCGTAGAAGGCGAGGCCCGCCTCGTTCGGGGTTTCTTCGTCGCCGCGGGGGAAGATACGCGACCAGGCGATGGAGAAGCGGAAGACCTTGAAACCCATCTCCGCGAGCAGGGCGATGTCTTCGCGGTAGCGGTGGTAGAAGTCGATGCCTTCCAGCTTGAGGTTGTCCTCGGTGGGTTCTGCGGTGCGCGGGTGCAGGCCGCCGGCGGGCAGCACATCCTGCAGGCTGGGGCCCTTGCCGTCTTCGTTCCAGGCGCCCTCGAACTGGTTGGCGGCGGTGGCGCCTCCGAAGAGGAACCCGGCGGGGAATGCGCCGAGCGGCTGCGGCTCGGTCAGCGCCGGGTTGGTGCGCTGTTCAGTGCTGACGCGGGGTAGCGCGGTGGTTTGGGCGGTGATGTGCTGGTCCTGATGCACGGCATTCTCCAAGGTGTTTTGGGTCTTTCTTCTACCCTAGCGGAGGGGGTGGGGGATTACTAGGTTTTAGCTACCCGGGTGGGCGTTTTCGCATTGTGGGGAGACGTGGGAGCTGTGGCGAGCGTAACCGTAAAATAGGAACGTGCAGATTATTCGAGAGACCGGTGCAGAGTCCGGCGATATCCTCATTCACCACGACCAGACGGTGCAGATGCTCCGCGAGGTGGCAACCGGCAAGCGTGAAGCCACTTTGCGCATGTATCAGCCGAACCCGACGGTCGCGTTCGGCCGCCGTGACGAGCTGAACCCCGGCTTCGCGGAGGCGTCCGCGGCGTGCGCCGAGCACGGCTTTGAGGTGCTGGTGCGCAAGGTTGGCGGGCATGCCGCCGCGTACCATCAGGGGTGCCTGGTCGTGGACCATTTTCAGCCCGCTTCCGACGCCCGCAGCGGCAACACCCTACGCTACGAACTGTTCGGCTCCATGTACGCGCAGGCACTGCGCGAGGTCGGCGTGGATGCGCGCATGGGCGAGATTCCGGGGGAGTACTGCCCCGGCGAGTATTCGGTGCACGCGCAGCTTCCCGCCTCCGCAGGTGGTGGCCGCATTAAGCTGGTCGGCACCGCCCAGCGCGTGGTGACCGGCGGCTGGTGGTTCAGCACCGGCATCGTGGTCTCTGATTCTGCGCCGCTGCGGGCGGTCACCGCGGATGTGTACCGTGCCCTCGGCATGGACCTGGACCCCGCCACGGTTGGCGCGGCGCAGGACGCGAACCCCGCCCTGCTCATGGAAGACCTGGAAGACGCCATCGTTGAAGTGTACGCCCAAAACGGCTTTCACTAGGTTGTTTTATTTCTGACTTTTATCCGTACCTTAATTCGATATATCCCCACCTGAAGCGAAGGAGCATCCATGCGTTGGGCACAGATTAAAGACTCGAAGGGCAGCCGCGCGGTCTGCTTCTTTGAGGAGACCGTGTACGAGCTTCCGGCGAAGCTCAGCCCGCTACTGAATTTCTACAGCCGGTTCCGCCTGAACTTTGGCGACCCGAAGAACGCCGTGGCAATCCTGAAGGAGAACGGCGCGACCGTCATGGGTCACGGCGAGGAACTGTGGAACTCCCTGCCGTTTATTCGCCCGCTGGATAAGCCCGGCAAAATCGTGTGCGCCGGCTTGAACTACCGAGACCACGCCGCAGAAATGAACCTTGAGGTGCCCGAGTACCCGGCACTGTTTGCGAAGTTCCCGAACGCCCTGATTGGTCCCGGCGAGCAGATCCGCATGCCCGCCGATGACGGCACCGGCAGTACGAAGGTCGACTGGGAGGTTGAGCTCTGCCTGGTCGTGGGCGCTCGCCTGCGTAACGCCACGGAGGAGCAGGCGCTTGATGCCCTGATGGGTTACACGGTCATGAATGATGTGTCGGTGCGTGACTGGCAGGGCCGTTCTTCGGAGTGGTTCCAGGGCAAGAACTGGGACGCGATGACTCCGTTTGGTCCGGTGATTGTGAGCGCCGATGAGGTTGACCCGGTTGCCGGTCTGGAGCTCGTCTGCGAGGTGGACGGCGTGGTGCGTCAGCGCGGCACGACGGCGGATATGGTGTTCACTCCGGCGCAGCTGCTGTCCTATATTTCTCGGTTTATGACCCTGGAGCCGGGTGACCTGGTGGCAACCGGTACGCCCGCCGGGGTTGGGCTGTCGCTGCATCCGCGTCAGTGGTTGAAGCCGGGGCAGACGGTGCGCACCCGTATTGAGGGTATTGGTGAGCTGGTGAATGTCTGCTCGGAGGCGGGTGCGCTGTAGCTATTCGGTAGCTCTGTGAGTAACCGCTATTGAACCCACCTGAACCCACGGAGGCGGGTGCGGCACCTGCTATTGGGTGCACTGGAAGGCACCTATAAATGAATACTTATGCACCCCGCATGTGTTTTTGAGGCGCATGCGGGGTGTTTCTATGCCTTCTAAAGCTCCCGGTGAGCGGCTTGGGATTCCTCTAGTGCGCAGCGGAGAGTGCCTTGAGTGGGGGAGTGTGGCGAATGTATGGTTACGCACTGTTAAACACATGAAAACTTTAAACTTTGAGCTAAATTTTAGGGTTTTGGGTGGGTTTTGTGGGTCTGTGGAGGTGAAGCAATGCATGTGCCCCGACTGCAGATCTGGCCCAAAAGCTGTCGGTTGAGCACACGAAACCCCCTGTTTCAGTGACTGAGACCATATCTACCCAGAGTGCAGAATTCCAAATTGTGGGCACGTGTGAGAAATTCAACAGAAGGTTTTGGCGCGTCATTCCGGGAACTTTGAGGTTGAAGGTTTAGTTTTCCGTGCGCGTTTTTCGTTTTTCTCAAGTTGCCCTCGCCTGACTAGGAATAAAGCCTAAACACCGCGGTGCAAATTTCGAAAGCCTGAACATCTATCAGTGCACGCGGGTGTAAAGAAATGTGACTCTAAACCTGAACCTTTAGCAAAAAATCAGTGCCCCGAATCACAAACTCGTTTTGCGTTCGCCCAAAAGACTATGTAGGGTATGGGGATTATCTGAGAGTTTCCTGAGAATTCCTGCCAGAAGATCAGGACCCACCCGGGCACACCCTCAGATGCATATTTCACTCACGTCCGTGTTTGTTCATACAAACGCACTCACTCAAACAAGCCGACACGAACGGAAGAAAAACATGACCATAACTGCATCCAAAAACCCGGCACAGCGTTCGGCAAACCGCCGCCGTGCCACCATCGCTGCCTCCGCAGCACTGGCAACCGTCATCACCGGCGCGAACCTCCCCGCGACCTTCGGTGCAACCGCCTCCACCCGCAATGTCTCCGGTACCACCTGCGTTGACGCAGGCTACCGCACCGTGCCGACCCTCGCGAACATCACCAACGTCGCCCCCGGTCCGACCTGCTACTGGAACCCCGATCAGCAGGCGCAGACCATCGACACTCTCGCACCGGTCAACTCCTCCCTCACCAAGGCGCAGCTGACCACCACCGAGAACACCTCGCCCCTGAGCGGCAAGCTCGCCAGCGACTCCTTCGCAGCGCAGAAGCTCACCGGCACCGAAGCCGTCGCAGCCAACAGTAGCGAAATCAGCCGCACCTTCCTCGAATACTCCGCCGATGCGGGTAACCACCCCATCACCACCGCCATCAACGCGGGCACCGTGAAGAAGGATCGCGCCCAGACCGTTGGCGGCCACGAGAACATCCCGACCCTCGCCGTGAACTCCGCGAACCCGCACCAGGAGTACGTCGAGGTCGTCTCCCGCGACAACCGCATCAACGCCAACGCGGAGAACAAGCGCATCCTGACCGGCGGCATCCCGATCCCGAAGTGGCTTGCCGAGGACCACGGCCTCTCCGGTGACCAGTCCGTCGCCCTGTACGACGAGGCAACCGGCATCTGGCGCTCCTACTTCAAGTTCGTCAAGGATGCAGACGCCCAGACCTACACCAGCACCGCCCGCGTGCAGGTTGGCGGCGGCAACGCGTCCACCCCCAAGAGCGCCAAGATTCAGTACGACAACGTCGGCCGCGGCAACGCAGGTCAGACCGTCACCATCAAGGCACCCGTCAGCATTGATGCGAAGTCCGGCAACGCCCGCACCTCCTACCCGATTGCTCGCGGCGCGAAGTTCCGCCTGGCGAAGAACGTGCCCGGCGCGTCCATCAACGAAAAAACCGGCGAGATTACCTACAAGATTCCCACCGGCACCCGCGGCACCGTGGACATCCCCGTGACGGTTGACTACCCGGCAACCTACCACGTGTCTTCCGGCGGCTACATGCTCGCTAAGCCGAACTTCGGCGGCGTGGGCGAAGACAACTACTGGCTGACCCTCAAGAACGGCACCTCCTCTGTGGTGGGCATGGCGAATGAGCTCACCCAGATTGGTGTGGACGAGCTCAAGGCGGGCAAGATCAACCACATGGTGTCCATCACCGCGGCGGACTACGCTGCACTGACTGCATCCTTCCCCGCGAAGGGCACCGACGGCAAGATTAACGCGAGCAAGTACCCGAACGCACCCCGCGCGGGTCAGCGCGGCTTCCTGCCCGCAAGCTTTGACGTGGAAGAGCACCTGGCAAACACCGGCCACGCCGACGACCAGCTCAGCCGCATGATCCTGACCGCGATGAAGGAGTACGGCTTCATCCTCGCGGACCACAACCTCTTCACCAACGCATTCAACCTGGAGGCGGCAAGCTCCTACGCGCCCTACGCCCGCCAGGGTAAGAACGTGTACAAGGAAGACCCGCAGCTGGCGGCAATGTTCGCAAGCTTCGTTCCCAGCGGCTTCACCGGCAACCAGTTCCCCTGGCAGCAGGTGCAGTGGATGCCCGTGAACTACACCGAGTCCGCTGAGAACACTGCACGCCGTGAGGGCACCCAGGTTCTGCCGCAGAGCAACAACCAGGCTGCCGACTCGAACGCTGACGCACACAAGATTGCACGCCCTGTGACCGTGCGCCGCTCCGCGGTGCGCACCCCCAAGGCGGAACGCATCAGCGACGCCGAGACCCAGAACGCAGCAGTGAACCAGTCTTCGGCGGCAGTGAAGTTCAAGTACCCCTCGAACGCCTACGGCAAGACCGGCACCGGCTCCGGCGTGATCTACCAGCCCGCTGAGCACCACGCCACCGTCTACTCCGGCGAGACTGCAGTCGCGCAGAGCGTGCACCAGTCGCACAAGGTTTCCCCGAACTACCGTTACGCCCGTGACTACAACTTCCAGGAAATCGAGCAGACCCCGAACTTCCGCCCCAGCCGCTGGGTCAACAAGGAGAAGGTCAACACTGCTGGCGGCCAGTTCTCCAGCGCGGAGACCGGCATCCGTTTTGCCTCCAACGGCAAGACCGGCACCTACTCGATCGACCTGAACACCCACGACGTCACCGGCACCACCTGGGACCTGCGCCGCGATAACGGTACGAACATCACCGTGAACCGCACCGACAAGGCACCGGCCCGCATGTCCGATGTGAAGGCGAAGAAGGGCTCCGCAGCGCAGCTGTACTCGATCCCGCTGAAGGTGCACGTGGTGGACAAGAACAGCCCCATCGCGCGTGAGGACTCCGTCTCCCTGTACTCGGGCACCACCCAGAACGTGGCGGTCCTGAACAACGACGAGGCATCCTTCGGCGCATACAGCCGCGGCGAGACCGTCAAGAAGCTGGAGTTGCTGAACCAGCGCGGCCAGGTCGTCAGCACATACAGCGACGAGTACGGCACCTACCGCGTGGTGACCCTGCCGGACGGCACCCAGGGCATCGCGGTTTCTGCAAAGTCCAAGCAGGGCTTCGCACCGCTGGTCCGTTACCGCGCAGTGACCGACAAGGGCGTAAAGTCCGCTGAGGGTTACCTGCAGGTGGCAGTCGCTAACCGCTAGCCGGACGCATCAGCGAGCACAAGCGCACATAGGGGAGAGGGGCACGCTCAAGAAAGCACGCCGTGCAGGCGTAACTTCCTTGACGTGCCCCCTTTCCTGTACATAAGGTGAAAATACTATGACTCAGAGCCAGCACACAGACCAGACCGAAACTAACACCACCCACACTGACCATGCATCGGATCATACCCACGAGGTGCCCACCAACGCGCCTCTCCTCGAAGGCAGCGGCCCCAAGGACTGGGAGGAACAGTTCGGCCCGTCCGTGGCGATTTTCTCTGCGCTCGCGAACCCGCTGCGCCTGGCGATTGCGCACCATCTGATGCACCGCCCGCACAGCGTGAGCGAACTGCACACGTGCCTGGGTATTTCGCAGCCGCTCGCTTCGCACCACCTGCGCATCCTGCGTGAGGCGCACGTGATTGACCGTGAGCAGCAGGGCCGCACCACTATTTACCGTCTGAAGGACGACCATATTAGCCACATTGTGGTTGACGTGTATGAGCATACGCGTGAGCATCATGCGGACTAGTTTGCCCTCAAGCTGAGCGTTTGCTGGGAGCCGTTGTAAGATGGTGTGTGTCCGTGCACCAGTACAGTGCGGAATAGTATGCGCACCCGCGGCGCCCCGAGTGGCACGCTTGCGCCTGAGTTAAGGAGACTTATGTCTGCCGCTGATTCTTCAGCAATTGTTATTAGCGTTTCTGGTGAGGAGCGCGAGGTCACCGCGAAGACTGCCGCTGAGCTGTTCGCTGACGACCCGAAGATCGTTGTGGCACGCGTGAACGGCGTGCTTGTTGATCTCTCCCACGAGCTGTCTGCTGGCGATTCCGTTGAGCCGGTTTTCATTCACGAGCCGGACGGCCTGAACGTTCTGCGCCACTCTGCTGCGCACGTGATGGCGCAGGCGGTGCAGGAGTACCGTAAGGACGCCAAGCTGGGCATTGGCCCGTACATTACTGACGGCTTCTACTTTGACTTTGATGTGGCTGAGCCCTTCACCCCGGAAGATCTGAAGAAGATCGAGAAGTCGATGATTAAGATCATCAAGTCCGGTCAGCTGTTCCGCCGCCGCGTGGTCACCCACGATGAGGCTGTTGCTGAGATGGCGAACGAGCCGTACAAGCTGGAGCTGCTCTCCCTGACCCAGGGCCCCGGTTCTGGTGCGGATGCTGCCGAGGGCGCATCCGTGGAGGTCGGCGAGGGTGAAATCACCATCTACGACAACGTGCACCCGAAGACCGGCGAGACCGTCTGGAAGGACCTCTGCCGCGGCCCGCACCTGCCGAACACCAAGCTGATCGCTAACGGTTACGCCCTGATGCGTGCCGGTGGCGCGTACTGGCGTGGTTCTGAGAAGAACCCCATGCTGCAGCGTATTTACGGTACCGCATGGCCGACTAAGGAAGAGCTGGTGGCGTACAAGGAGCGCATCGCTGAGGCGGAGCGCCGCGACCACCGCCGCCTGGGCCGTGAACTGGACCTGTTCTCCTTCCCGAAGAACATTGGCCCCGGCCTGCCGGTGATTCACCCTAAGGGTGGCGTGATTAAGCGCGAGATGGAAGACTACGTGCGTACCCGCCACATTCAGGAGGGTTTCCAGTACGTCAGCACCCCGCACATTTCGAAGGAAGATCTGTTCTACACTTCCGGTCACCTTCCGTACTATGCGGATGGCATGTTCCCGCCCATGGAGCTGGATAACGGTCACTACCGTCTGAAGGCTATGAACTGCCCGATGCACAACGAGATTTACCGTTCTCGTGGCCGTTCGTACCGTGAGCTGCCGCTACGTTTCTTCGAGTTCGGCACCGTGTACCGTGACGAGAAGTCCGGCGTGCTGCAGGGTCTGACCCGCGTGCGCATGATTACTCAGGACGACTCGCACTCGTATGTGACGAAGGAGCAGGCACCGGACGAGGTGCGTCACCTGCTGAAGTTCATGCTGAGCCTGCTTGAGGACTTCGGCATGACTGACTTCTACCTTGAGCTGTCCACCCGCGACACTGAGGGCGATAAGAAGGACAAGTTCATCGGTACTGATGAGCAGTGGGAGGAGGCTACCGCGGTTCTGGAGCAGGTTGCGAAGGAGACCGGCCTGGAGCTCGTCCCGGATCCCGGTGGAGCTGCGTTCTACGGCCCGAAGATTTCGGTTCAGGCGAAGGACGCGATTGGCCGTACCTGGCAGATGTCGACCGTTCAGTATGATTTCAACCAGCCGAGCCGTTTCGGTCTGGAGTACCAGGCTGCTGACGGCACCGTGCAGGAGCCGGTCATGATTCACTCGGCGAAGTTCGGCTCGATTGAGCGCTTCCTGGGTGTGCTGACTGAGCACTATGCGGGTGCGTTCCCGGCATGGCTGTCGCCGGTTCAGGTTATTGGTGTTCCGGTGGCTGAGGCGTTCAACGACTACATGACCGAGATCGCGGATAAGCTGCGTGCGCACGGCGTGCGTGTTGAGGTGGATTACGGTTCGGATCGCTTCACCAAGAAGATTCGTACTGCGTCTACTGAGAAGGTTCCGTTCATTCTGATTGCTGGCGGTGAGGATGCGGAGCACGGCGCTGTTTCGTTCCGTTTCCGCGGTAACAAGCAGGAGAACGGCGTGCCTGTGGATGAGGCTGTGGCACGTATTGTGGAGCATATCCGCAACCGCGTGAACGAAGACCCCAAGCCCAGCACTGAGGCTGCTGAGTAACACTAGGCTTTCTGGTCTAGCTTATATAGAAACCACCCCCTTTGCGGCGACAAGCTGCGGAGGGGGTGGTTTTTTGTGTGCCCTTTGAGGATGCGCGGGTGGAGGAGTGCGGTTGGGTGCAGAAAGTTGTGTTGTGGGGGAGTTTTTTAGCTCCAGAGTGCTAGCGTGGTAGTAAGGCGAACGTCCATAGTCATTCAGAAAATGGGTATCTGGATGGTCCTGAAAATGATGTATCGCTGTTGATTATTGAGGGAGCACGAGCGTATGAAGTCGAATAAGTATGTTCCTGTTGGGATGCTGTTCTTGATCCTGGCAATTATCTTGAACGTAGTGTCAAGTGTCAGCGACCTAGTGCTTGGAATTCTCTACGGTATCTCAATCGCAGTATTGATTATTGGACTACTTAATAGTCGAAAATGAATACTGCAATAGACAAAAGGGATCCGGCGGACTATCACATAAGATAGCTCGCCGGGTCCTTTCTCTATGCCGCTATGCGCTCACCCCTAATTAGCGGGTAGTGCGTTCCAGTAACTGCAACACGTTCTGATAGCTGTAGCCGGTGCAGGCTGACTGCAGTTGACCGTGGCCACCTAAGCTAGCGAACTGGCACCGAGCCTATATATAAGAACCCCCTGCGGCGACAAGCTGCGGAGGGGGTGGTTTTTGTGTGCTTTGAGGAGGCGAGAGTGGGGAAGTACGGGTGAGCGCAGAAAGTTGTGTTGCGGTGGAGTTATTCCTAGTCCAGGCAGGTGTCTTCGTGCTAATGTGAATGATGGTACTTACGTTCGTTGTCGTTCGGAGGTGCCGGTAACTGTACGATTCGGATAAGGACGTCTGAGGGGAGTTCAATCACAATATGTGTGCATGTTCCGTGAGACGCGTCTGATTACAAATTCGAGGGGGAAATACATAAAGAAATTTTCTGTCTACTAATGATGAAATATGTTGTCGTATTCAAATGAAAATTATATTGGATTAACACGGTGGAATCCGCGTAATTTTTAATTTGAATAAATTTTAACCGTACAAGGAGGTTGGGCTAATGAATGTCCAAAATCACAAAACTCAAAGCAGTAATGCCACCCTTAGACGATTCATGAATCAATTCTCTGACGATTTTGAATTAGATGAAAGATTGTCAGAGTATGAAAATACCGCTCTGTATACAAAAAAGTTTGAAATATTTACGGCTTTCTTGGCGTTACATAGTTTCTCCCCTCTTGTATTGA
>NZ_CAJZIE010000055.1:0-15505 GCF_916049665.1 uncultured Rothia sp.
GGCACCCGCCGCGAAACCGAACCCCCAGAAAAGTCTTCCCCTATGCGTCAGAAATAAAGAAAGACATGAATCCCAAAGGCACTCCCCCCGAACCTTGCCGGCTCCCGCCCAGATACAAAAGCATCTGAGGCATAAGGGGAAACGGAAGTACGTTACGAAGGATAGTATCGACGGTCTACATTGAACGACGGGCGAACCTCAACATAGGACGAACTAATAACGTCCTACTGAGTAACTATAACACCTTCAGTGTCAATTTCAAGGGGAAGCACCCGCCAGTTCAAGCGGCAATCCACAATAGCGCTACAAGGGTGAGTCGCCTCAAACTCGGCAATCGCCTCCTGAACCTGTCGCACCTGCTCATCGCCGTACGCAAAGGTCAAAACGGTCGGGCCAGCACCAGAAATCACCGCCGCAAAACCCTGACCGCGCAGGTACGCAACCAGCACAGCGGACGGCTCCATCGCGGTCACGCGGTACCCCTGATGCAGGTAATCCACGGTCGCATCCATCAGGTACTCGGGAGCATCAGAGAGAGTGCGCACCAGCAGCGCCGCACGAGCCGAGTTCGCCACCGCCTCAACGTGGGGCATCTCCTCAGGAATCAGCGAACGAGCCAGCTTCGTCGATACCTCATAATCGGGCACAGCCACCACCGGGTGAACGTCAGGGTGCACCGGAATAATCAGGGACTTCCAATTGCCCATCTCTCCCCAAGACACCGACAGGTTGCCGTAAATCGCCGGAGCCACGTTATCCGGGTGACCCTCCATATCGGAGGCGACCTGCAGCATCTGCTCACGGCTCAGACGGTGCTCCTCCGGCAGCAGACCGCTCGCAGCAGCCACGCCCGCCACAATAGCCGACGCCGAAGAACCCATACCGCGAGAATGCGGAATCTTATTATCAGCAATCAGCTTCACCGGAGGCAGCTCAGCCAAACCAGCCGCCGCGAAACCAGCCTTCATCGCCTGCAAAACCAGGTGGCTTTCATCGCGAGGAACATCCGCGCTACCCTCACCGCTGAGCTCAAACTCCAGACCGGACTCAATACGCTCAACAACCAGCTCATCATAGAAGCCAAGACCCAAACCCATGCTGTCATAGCCGGGGCCCAGGTTAGCGCTCGTAGCGGGAACGCGAACCTTAACGGACGCGCCCACCGGAATATCAGAAATATGCAGGGAAGACATGAGAAGAACCTCGCGATCGGTGACGTAATGAGTGAATAGGTGAAAGATACAAAAAGGGGCTGTCATGCAGGTGCACCCCGCCCCGAAAACCGGGACGGAGTGCACATCGTAGTATGAACAGACTAGTTCAAATCAAGAATATCTGCCACAGCAACCACGTCGAAGGGAGCCTTGGTCGGCTCAACCTTCACACCGTTAACAGCCTCAAGAGCCCACTGCGGGTCCTTCAGACCGTGACCGGTCACGGTGATTACAATGGTCTTACCCTCGGGAGCTTCACCGGCGCGGTGCTTCTTCAGCAGACCCGCAACACCGGCAGCCGAAGCCGGCTCCACGAAGACACCCTCGCGGGCAGACAGCCAGCGGTGCGCCTCCAGAATCTCCTCATCGGTGACCGCCTCAATCACGCCGCCGGACTCGTCACGAGCAGCTTCAGCCTTCTCCCACGACGCGGGGTTACCGATACGGATAGCGGTCGCAATGGTCTCGGGTGCCTCAATCGGGTGGCCAGCAACGATCGGTGCAGCGCCAGCAGCCTGGAAGCCCCACATAATCGGACGCTTGGTCGCAACCGGCTCTAGGACCTTGCCGTCACGGTTGGTGTAAGGCTCCGAGTACTCCTTGTAGCCCTTCCAGTACGCGGTAATGTTACCCGCGTTGCCAACCGGCAGCAGGTGGTAATCGGGAGCGTCACCCAGGGTGTCAACAACCTCGAACGAACCGGTCTTCTGACCCTCAATACGGTAGGGGTTCACCGAGTTCACCAGGAACACCGGGTAGTTCTCGCTGAGCTTGCGAGCAATCTCCAGGCAGTTGTCGAAGTTGCCGTCAATCTGAATGATGTCAGCACCGTGAGCAATCGCCTGGGACAGCTTACCCATGGAAATCTTGCCGTCCGGAACCAGCACTGCACAGCGCATACCAGCCTGCAGAGCGTACGCAGCAGCCGACGCGGAGGTGTTACCGGTCGAAGCACACACAACAGCCTTCGCGCCGTCACGCTTAGCGGCGGTCATCGCGCTGGTCATACCGCGGTCCTTGAACGAACCGGTCGGGTTCATACCCTCAAACTTCAGGTAAACGGTGTTGCCGGTCTCAGCAGACAGTGCCGGCGCGTGAATCAGCGGGGTACCACCCTCGCCCAGGGTCACAGCCTTCACATCGTCTGCGAAGGGCAGACGGTCACGGTACTCATTGATAACGCCCTGCCACACGTGTGCCATTGGCTTCTCCTTCAATCTTGGCGCCCCGCCCGCCGGACCTCCCATAGGTCCGGTGCGGTAGCGGGTACGCGGGTTAGTTAGTGAGCGATGCGCCCGCAAGCGAACATCGCAGGTTTAGTGAGCGGCACAAGCCGCACGTAGATAACGCTTCGAGCTTTAGTGCTTCTCGGACTCCACGCGGATGACCGAGTTCACCTCACGCACAGTGTCCAGAGCGTCAATCACAGCAATCGCACGGCGCAGATCGGAATCCTTCGCCGAGTGGGTGACCATACGAATCTGAGCCGCGCCCTCCTTCGGAGTGGACTGGCGCAGCGAATCAACCGAAATACCGTGCTCGGCGAGGATACGGGTAATGTTCGCCAGAACACCCAGGCGGTCTTCCACCAGAACACCCACCGAGTAGCGGGAAATTACGTTGTCCAGGCTGGTTGCGTGCAGCTGAGCGTGAGAAGTCTCCGGAACACCGGGGCCACCCAGCACCAGACGACGAGCCAAGGACACGAAGTCACCCAGAACAGCCGACGCGGTCGGAGCGCCACCCGCACCGGGACCGTAGAACATCAGCTCGCCAGCGTTCTCTGCCTCAACGAACACGGCGTTGAACGCACCGTGCACGCCAGCCAGCGGGTGCTGACGAGGAATCAGGGTCGGGTTCACGCGAATGTTCGCGCCGTTCTCACCCTCGCGCTCACAGATAGCCAGCAGCTTGATGACGTAACCATCAGCATCCGCGGCGGCAACGTCATCAGCGGTGATAGCGGTAATGCCCTCGGTGTGCACATCATCAATCGTGAAGTCAGAGTGGAACGCCAGCGAAGCAACAATCGCAGCCTTCGACGCGGCGTCGTGGCCCTCAACGTCAGCGGTCGGGTCAGCCTCCGCGTAACCCAGCTTCTGAGCCTCAGCCAGTGCATCCGCGAAAGAAGCACCGGTGGTGTCCATCTGATCAAGAATGTAGTTGGTGGTGCCGTTCATGATGCCCAGAACGCGGGTCACACGGTCACCAGCCAGGGAGTCACGCAGGGGGCGCAGAATCGGGATAGCACCCGCAACAGCAGCCTCGTAAGAGAGCTGAGCGCCGGACTTATCAGCGGCAGCCTGCAGCTCCACACCGTGCTTAGCCAGCAGCGCCTTGTTACCGGAGACCACGGACTTACCAGCATTCAGAGCACGCAGAATACGGGTGCGAGCCGGCTCAATACCGCCGGTCAGCTCGATGACCACATCCGCCGCATCAATCAGGGATTCAGCGTCGGTGGTGTACAGCGAGGGGTCCGCATTCCAGTGGCGGGATGCATTAGTATCGCGCACAGCAATACCGATCAACTCCACGGGGGCGCCAATGCGCTTCTCAAGGACGGCGTTATCCTCGACCAGGATGCGAGCAGCCTGGGAACCGACATTACCGGCACCAAGCAGTGCTACTTTGATCTTTTCAGCCACGATAGTCTCTTTCTACGGTCTGTTCCGGGTTCGCCCCGGTATCTCTTCGGGCTAGGCGTGGATGCGGTGCAGAGCACGCACTCAACAACCACTTTATCAAGAGCCGGGGACGGCTCAGCAGCCTCAAGCTGCGACTTTTACTCTCTGAGATGAGGTATCCCTCACAGTAATGAGGTGAACCTTAGTGTCTGCAGAGTTTTGAACACGCAAAACCGTGAAGCCCCGCCTGAAACCGCCGCCTCACGGTGTGTATGGCAGAGCCGGGAACTTCACAGTTTCATAGCGTCTGGGGCGGAACTTTAGATATCCGAACCCATATCCAGCGCCAGCATATCCTCCTCGCGCTGGCGGCGAATCATCACGCGTGAGCCCTTACCCTCAGCGGTCGCAATCACCGGCGGGCGAGTCAGGAAGTTGTAGTTCGAACCCAGCACATAGCAGTACGCGCCGGTCGCAGGAACCGCCAGAATATCGCCAGCCTGCAGGTCAGCGGGCAGGTAGCAGTAGCGCACCACCACATCGCCGGACTCGCAGTGCTTACCCACCACGCGAGAGAGCACCTGCTCCCCCGCCGGGGCACGATTCGCCAGGGTCACCGAGTAGTCCGATTCGTACAGCACCGGGCGGGCGTTATCACTCATACCGCCATCCACCGAAACGTAGCGGCGCACGCGAATCTCGCCGTTCTCATCCTCAATGCTCACGTTCTTAATGGTGCCCACCGTGTACAGGGTCGCGCCCGAAGGACCAGAAATAGAACGGCCCGGCTCGAACGACATGTGCGGAATCGCCATACCCAGGCGCTCGCAGGTCGCCGCGACGGAAGCCGCAATCGACTCGGTCACCTCGGTAATGGAGCGGGGGTGATCCGCCTCGGTGTAGCCGATGCCGTAACCGCCGCCCAGGTCCAGCTCCGGCAGGGTCACGCCCAGGTCACGGTTGAGGCGGTTCATGAACTCCAGGGCGGTGGTTGCCGCCTGCTCGAAGCCCTCCGCCTCAAAAATCTGCGAACCAATATGGCAGTGAATACCGCGGAAATCCAGGGAATCAGTCGCGTTCAAAATCGCGGCAGCCAGAGCCGCGTAAGAGTCGGTAGTCTCAACGCCCCAGTGCTCCAGCTCCTCCTCTTCCAGACCGGCGAGCGCGGCAGTACCGGGCTGCAGGGACATGCCGAACTTCTGATCCTCGTGCGCGGTCGCAATGGACTCGTGGGTCGACGCGTGCACGCCGGGAGTGATGCGAATCAGCACCGGAACCGGGGCGTAAGGCTCCTCACCCTCCGCCACACGCTCGGCAGCAAGCTCCGCGTACACGCGCTCAATCAGCTTGAGCTCATCCACCGAGTCAGCCACCACGCGGCCCAGGCCGTTACGAATCGCGCGGGCAATCTCAGCCTCAGACTTATTGTTACCGTGCAGGGCGATATTCGCGCCCGGAACCTGCGCGCGCAGAGCCAACGCCAGTTCACCACCGGAGGCGGTATCCAGGCACAGGCCCTCCTCGGTCGCCCAGCGTGCCACCGCGGTGGACAGGAAGGACTTGCCGGCGTAGTAAACGCTCACCTTAGCCCCGTGCGCGGCGAAAGCCTGCTCAAAAGCGGTGCGGTAGGCGCGGGCGCGGGCGCGGAAGGTCGTCTCGGAGAAGACGTACTGCGGGGTGCCGTGCTCAGCCGCCAGGTCGCTAACTGTCACGCCGTCAATGCAGAGTTCACCCTGCTCATTGCGGGTGAAGGAGTCGGTCCAGATGGTGCGGGACAGTGCCTCGGGATGCTCGGGGTAGGTGAGCCATTCAGGGGCGTAGAGGGCGCGGGCTTCGCTCATCGTGTCTCTTTCGTTAACTATCGTTGAGTATCTTTGAGGGCAATGCGTTCAACCCCCGCCCCGGTAGCACCGGGTCGGGGGTTGAATCGAAAGGGTATTACATGCGCTCGGGTGCGCTCACACCCAGCAGGTTCAGGCCGTTAGCCAGCACCTGCTGTGCCGCATTGTTCAGCAGCAGGCGGGTACGGTGCAGGTCGGTGACCTCTTCATCCGCCTTGGGTGCAACGCGGGAAACGCCGTACCAGCTGTGGTATGCCGAAGCGAGCTGCTCCAGGTAGCGGTTCACGCGGTGCGGCTCGTAGAACTTCGCGGCGTCACGCACGGCAGCGGGGAACTGGCCGAGTACAGCCAGCAGCTCGCCGTCAGCAGCGGAGTCGAGCAGGGAGGTGTCCACGCCGTCCTCAATCTTCACGCCAGCCTCCGCGGCGTTGCGTGCCACAGCGGCGGTACGTGCGTGAGCGTACTGCACGTAGTAGACCGGGTTCTCGTTGCTCTTGGAGGTCAGCAGGCCCAGGTCAATGTCGATGGGGGTGTCCACAGAGTAGCGGGTCAGCTCGTAGCGAGCCGCGTCAACGCCCACAGCCTCGACCAGGTCCTCAAGGGTAACCACGGTGCCGGCACGCTTGGACATGCGGACGGGCTTGCCGTCCTTGACCAGGTTCACCAGCTGACCGATCATGACCTCAATCTGGTCGGCACGGTAGCCAAGAATCTGGGCAATAGCCTTCAGACGGCCCACGTAGCCGTTGTGGTCCGCACCGAGCATGTAAATCGCCACGTCGGCGGGGTTCTCGGCACGAGTCATCTTGTCCTGGTAGTAGGCGATATCGCCCGCCACGTAGGCGTGATTGCCGTCAGACTTGATGACCACGCGGTCCTTGTCGTCGCCGTAGTCGGTGGTGCGCATCCACCATGCGCCGTCAGCCTCGAAGAGCTGACCGTTCTCACGCATGGTCTCGAGCAGGGCGTCCACCTTGCCGCCTTCGAACACAGAGTTCTCGTGGAAGAACACGTCGAAGTGGGTGCCGAATGCCGCCAGGGACTCCTTAATCTGATCGAACATCAGGTGAGTACCGATTTCGCGGAAAATCTCTTCGGGGTTCTCAGCCTCAAGCGCGTCAGGGCGCTGAGCCAGAATCTGGTCCTTAATGTCAACAATGTACGCGCCAGCGTAGCCGTCCTCGGGGGTCTCCTCACCGCGGGCAGCGGCAATCAGGGAGCGCACGAAACGGTCAATCTGGGTGCCGTGGTCGTTGAAGTAGTATTCACGCACGACGTTAGCGCCTTCAGCCTCAAGGACGCGGGCGAGCGCATCACCGACGGCAGCCCAGCGGGTGCCACCCAGGTGGATGGGGCCGGTGGGGTTCGCGGAGACGAACTCAAGGTTAATGGTCTTGCCGGCGAACTTGTCGCTGCGGCCGTATGCTTCGCCAACCTCAACGATGGTGGCGGCAAGCTCGCCAGCAGCTGCGGCGTCCAGGGTGATGTTCAGGAAGCCGGGGCCAGCAATGTCAACGGATGCAACACCGGGGATGGCGCCGATCTTCTCAGCCAGAAGAGCTGCTGCCTCGCGCGGGTTCTTGCCCACCTTCTTGGCGAGCTGCAGAGCGACGTTGGTTGCCCAGTCGCCATGTTCGCGGGACTTGGGGCGCTCCACTCGGACGGCGGGCAGTTCAGCGCCCTCCACGAGGGTCAGCTGGCCGGAGGAAATAGTTTCTTCAAGGGCAAGCGCAATGGCTTCAGAGAGTTCTTCAGGAGTCATAACAAACTATTCTAGCAAGCATTGGCGGGTGCCTGACCGTATTATCTAGCGCATATCTGATACCATGGTGGGGTTGCCTCTGTAGCTCAGCGGATTAGAGCACCAGTTTCCGGTACTGGGGGTCGAAGGTTCGAATCCTTTCAGGGGCACGATGTTCTTATTCGAGAGGGAACACGGGAGCCGATACTCGCGCAGCGGGTGTCGGCTCCTTTTTATATGCCCGGTTTATATACCCGGTGCACAATTCCGGGCAGAACCACCAGAGCGTGGACACTACCCGCCGCCCTGTTGTGGCAAGGCTCGCACCCTTGAGAGAATAGGGAAACGCGCACACCGTTCAAACAAGCACGACAACACCACAACAGCGGAGGTAAACCCGTGACCACCATGCGCCAGATTCAGCTCACCGAATGGGGCGACGAAAGCGTTCTGCACGAAGCAAACGTGCCCATCCCCTCGCCGGTGCGCGGTCACGTGCTCATCAAGACGGTTGCCGCCGGTGTGAACCCGATTGACCTGACCACCCGCAAGGGTCTGGGTCCCGCAGCTCAGCTTGCCGACCCGTCGTACAAGCCGTTCGTGCCCGGCTGGGATGTTGCCGGCACCGTGGTTGCCACCGCCGGCGACTACACGGGTTTCAAGGTGGGCGACGGCGTATTTGGTCTGGTTTCTTTCCCCGCCCCCGCCGGTGCGTACGCCGAGTATGTGCTCGCCCCGGCACACCAGCTGGTGAAGGTGCCCGCCGATGTTCCCTGCGCCCAGTTGGGCGGCGCTCCCCTGGCGGCTCTGACCGCATACCAGGCACTCTTTGAGGTGGCGCAGCTGAAGGAAGGCGAGCGCGTGCTCATCCACGCCGGTGCCGGAGGCGTCGGCCACCTCGCCATTCAGTTGGCGGCGCATGCTGGCGCTCAGGTCTTTGCAACCGCCTCTGAGGCGAACCACGAGTTTGTGCGCTCGCTGGGCGCTCAGCCCATTGATTACCGCACCGAGGATTTCCGCGCCGTACTGGGCCAGACCATGGACGTGGTACTCAATTCGACCGGTAAGCAGACCTTCCTCGATTCGCTGGAGGTGCTGGTCCCCGGCGGCCGTATTGTCACCCTGACCAGCCCCGACCCGCTGGATGTAGCGCGTGAGCGTGGCTTTGAGGCGCAGTGGCTGACGGTTCACCCGGACCGTGTGCAGATGCAGGAGATTGCCCGCCTCATGTCCTTGGGCCTGCTGAAGGTGCACGTGGATCAGGTGCTTGATTTTTCGCAGGCTGCGCAGGCTCACACCCTGGTGGCAACGGGTCGCACCCGCGGCAAGATTGTTCTGGTTCCCTAGCGCGGCGCTGATTCATGCAGACTTCTGAGAGCGCACCCGCTGTTGAAAGCACCGAGTACCGCTCCGGTTTTTACCGCGAGGCGGGCTTTTACGATGCCCACTCACTACCCGACTACGGCGCGCAGTCGCCGGTAACTCGCGAGGCGTTCGCCTACGATTTCTTCCCCGCGACCGCGGATGCATCTTCCCCCGCGCCGCTACTGGTGTGGGTTCACGGCGGTGCCTGGCGCTTCGGCACCAACCAGGCACTACGAGACACCGTCCTGCGCACCCCCGACGGGGAGCAGCCCAACACCCAGGCGCTCATGCGCGCCGCTTTCCAGCAGGCAGGCTGGGCGGTCGCCTCCATCAACTACCGGTATTCGCATCAGGCGCTCTTCCCCGGTGCCCTGCACGATGTGAAGGAGGCCGTGCGCTTCTTCCGCGCCAACGCAGCCGAGTTCGGCATTGATCCGCAGCGCATTGCGGTAGCGGGTGGAAGCGCAGGCGGGCACCTGAGCATGCTGGTTGCGCACACGGGAGATTCCGCCGTTGAGAATTCCGCTGCCGAAAATCATGTGGGCGCGCCCGAGCACAACGATTACTTTGAAGGCAGGGCGGCAAGCGCCTACCCGTCCCATAGTTCGCAAGTGGCGGCGGCGGCTTCGTTTTACGGGGTCAGCGATTTGAGGACCATCTTCACCGATCGCCCTCTGGCTGGTTACGCCCTCGACCATCCCGAGGATGACGGGGCTGAGTGGCGACTGTTGGGCAGCACCTACCCGGTCCCCGCGGATGCCTCTAATATCGACGCCTCCGCGGGCGAGCGGGCGGTTCCGGGTGTCTGCATCGAGCGTGCCCAAAAGAACTGGGAGCGTGCGCATCCCATTGATGCGGTACGCCCCCAGAAACGAGTGAATAAGATCGAAGGTGCCTCTGCACTGGGAATGAGCGGCGATGCCACTCCCCTGATGCTCGTGCACGGTATTAGTGATTCGTGTGTGCCGTACCAGCAATCGGTGCGGGTGTATCAGGCGCTGCGCACGCGGCAGGTGCCTACCGATTTGGTGCTGGTTCCGGATGCCGAACACGGGGATTCGCGCTGTTTTAGCCCCGATATTGTTCGGCAGATGCTGCGATTCTTCAACCGCACTGTATAGCCCAACTGCACTGTCTAAAACTGTCCGGTCTGAGTGATTGATCAGAAAGTAATCGACCAGATGCGGGTTTAGCGAACGCGGCGGTTCACGTATTCGTGCTCGAGGCGGTAACGTTCGAGGTCGTCAAAAGCAACGCGACGGTGCGTGTTAATGCGCTCGAACGGAATATCTCCGCGCTCCAGCAGACGAACAACGGTCGGGCGGGATACGCCCAGGTAGTCTGCCGCCTCCTGCGTGGTCATGAGGCGGTCCTGGCGAACCACGCAAACATCCTTGCGGTCGGCGAATGCGCGCGCCACGGAGGTGAGGGGTCCGTACATTTCGGGGGAAATCTGTACGCGCTCGCCGTCGCCGGTGACCAGGTAGAGGGTTTCTTCGGCACTGAGGCGGTCGAAGTGGGTGCGCAGACTCGCGTGAACGAGGGCTTGGAAGAGTTCTTCGCAGCGGTGGTGAATTTCTTCGTGCTGTCCGTCTTCGCAGCAATCCAACACTGCAGCACGCGTTGCCGGGTACGTCTTTGGTGATGGCATAGTCACTCCTTCGTTACTGTGTTATTCACCACTGTAGCAGTTGAACGAAACTATCGAAAGAAAGCTAAGAAGCGCAGTTAATTCGCATCTGCGGTACCTAAAATATAAATGAATAATTATTAGCTTTTTAGATAGTATTTGATGCTATTTATTGTAGCTTAATTGCTCGCCCGGGGTCGGTATTCCAACGCCGCCCGCTCTGGTTACCCGCGAACAAACCCAAATATGACAAACCAAGCACAGCCCAAGCCCACCGGCGGCAAGGCGAGTACACTGGATAGGATATGTCTGAGCAGAAATCCACGAAGAAACACGCAGATACTTCCACGTCCCAGCGCCCCTCCTCGGCTAAGCCCCGCACCGCCCCCACCATGGCGAGCATGGCAGCCGCAATCCACGCGGCAAAGGTACGATCCTCCGAAAAAACCGCAGATAAAACTACTGAGAACAACGCGGTAAAAAACGGCGCCCCGAAGAAGGGTGCGCAGAAGAACAGCGCCCCGAAGAATAACGCAGACCGCAAGAACTCCTCCGGCGGCACCTCCGAACGCAACTCCAACGCCTCCCGCTCCAACCGACACGGAGGCGCCAACAACCGTGCCCGCAAGCAGGGCGATGGCAAGGGCAACCAGCAGGGCGGCACCAACGGTAACCGCCAGGGCGAGCAGCAGAAGCGCCCGGCACCGCGCCGTTACGAGCCGCTCATTCCCGAGGTCATCACCTACCCCGAAGAGCTGCCCGTCAGCGAACGCCGCGAAGACATCATGAACGCGATCCGTGACAACCAGGTCGTCATCATCGCGGGTGAAACCGGCTCCGGTAAGACCACCCAGATCCCCAAAATGTGCCTCGACCTGGGCCTGGGCGAGAAGGGCCTCATCGGCCACACCCAGCCGCGCCGCCTCGCTGCACGCTCCGTCGCCGAACGCATCGCCGAAGAACTCGGCCAGAAAATCGGCGAAACCGTCGGCTACCAGGTGCGATTCACCTCCGAGGTCGGCGAACACAGCGCCATCAAGCTCATGACCGACGGCATTCTGCTCGCCGAAATTCAGAACGACAAGCTGCTACGCCGCTACTCCACCCTCATCATTGACGAGGCGCACGAACGCAGCCTGAACATTGACTTCATCCTCGGCTACCTCAAGCGCATCCTGCCGCAGCGCCCGGATTTGAAGGTCATCATCACCTCCGCGACCATCGACCCGGAGCGTTTCGCACGCCACTTCTCCCCCAGCTACGTGCCGGGCAAGGGCATCGTCGACGAAAACCTCAGCGCCGAAGAACGCGAAATCGCCGAAGCAATCCTGCCCGATGACGCGCCGCCCATCATTGAGGTGTCCGGCCGAACCTACCCCGTGGAAATCCGCTACCGCCCGCTCGACGAGGAAGACTACCTCAGCGACGACGAAATCGAAGACGACCACGACCCCACCGACGGCATTCTCGACGCCATCAAGGAGCTCTCCAAGGAAGCGCCCGGCGACATCCTCATCTTCTTCTCCGGCGAACGCGAAATCCGCGATGCCAAGGACGCGATCGAGGCGATGGTCGCCAAGTCGCCACGCCTGAACTACGAAGTGCTGCCCCTGTACGCGCGTCTCTCGCTCGCCGAGCAGCACCGCGTGTTCTCCCCCGGCTCCCGCCCGCGCATCGTGCTCGCCACGAACGTCGCCGAAACCTCGCTGACCGTGCCCGGCATCAAGTACGTCATCGATACCGGTACCGCCCGCATCTCGCGCTACTCGGCACGCACCAAGGTGCAGCGCCTGCCCATCGAACGTATCTCGCAGGCAAGCGCCAACCAGCGTTCCGGTCGATGCGGCCGCGTCAGCGACGGTATCGCAATCCGCCTCTACTCCGAAGAAGACTTCAACTCGCGCCCCGAGTTCACCGACCCCGAAATTCTGCGCACTAACCTCGCCGCCGTCATCCTGCAGATGATTGCCATCGGCGTTGTGCGCGAACCCGGCGACATCTCCCGCTTCCCGTTCGTGCAGCCGCCCGCATCCCGCGCCATCAACGACGGCGTGAACCTGCTGCGCGAACTCGGCGCGCTCACCGAACGCCCCCGCGGACCCCGCAAGGGACGCGGCAACAGCGCAACCCTCACCGCCATCGGCCGAGCCATGGCGGCATTCCCCGTGGACCCGCGCCTCGCCCGCATGATCATCGAGGGCGGCCGCCGCAACTGCGCCAAGGAAATGATGGTGCTAGCCGCCGCCCTGACCATCCAGGACCCGCGCGAACGCCCCGCCGACGTACGAGCTGAAGCCGATGCGATGCACGCCCGCTTCGTCGACGACACCTCCGACTTCTCCTCCTTCCTGCTGCTCTGGGACTACATCAACGAGCAGCAGGCGGCGCTGTCCTCCTCGCAGCTGCGCAAAATGTGCCACCGCGAGTTCATCAACTACCTGCGCATCCGCGAATGGCAGGACCTCTTCGCCCAGCTGCGCGAAATGGGCCGCACCGCCAACATTCACGCCAGCGGCGGTCGCGATATTAACGCCTCCGCCCACGAAGTCGACATCCACAAGAGCCTGCTCTCCGGCCTGCTCTCGCACGTGGGTGTCAAGGAAGAACGCGAAAAGGACTCCAAGGGACGCACCCGCGGCCCCCGCGAATACCTCGGCGCGCGCGGCACCAAGTTCGCGATTTTCCCCGGCTCCGGCCTGTTCAAAAAGAGCCCCGACTGGGTACTCTCCGCCGAACTCGTCGAAACCTCCCGCCTGTGGGCACGCACCAACGCATCCATCGACCCGCAGTGGATCGAAGAGGTCGGCAAGCACCTCATCAGCGTGCAATATTCCGAACCGCACTGGTCCCTCAGCTCCGGCGCGGCCGTCGCCTACGCCAAGGGCACCCTCTTCGGCCTGACCATCTACGCCGACCGCCCCGTGCAGTACGCCCGCGTAGACGCCGTTGCAGCCCGCGAAATCTTCATCCAGTCCGCCCTCGTCGAAGGCCAGTGGCACACCCAGCACAAGTTCTACCTGCGCAACCAACGCGCCCTCGCCGAGGTTGAAGAGCTTGAGGCACGCCTGCGCCGCCGCGACCTGCGCGTGGACGACTCCGTGCTCTTCGCCTTCTACGACGCACGCATCCCCGCCCACGTGACGGATGTGCGTGCCTTCGACAAGTGGTGGAAGCAGGCACGTCTCGAAGACGACAACTACCTGGACTTCAACCCCGAAAAGCTCATCAACGAGGAAGCCGCCGACTACGACGACTCCCAGTTCCCGCGCCAGTGGGTGCAGCGCACCGACAGCGGCGAACTGACCCTCGACCTGCGCTACGAGTACGCCCCCACCGCCGGTGTGGGAGGCGCCCGCACCGAAGCCGCCAAACGCGACGGCGTAGCGGTCCAGGTACCCATTCTGTTCCTCAACCAGCTGAGCCCCGAACCGTTCCGCTGGCAGATCCCCGGCCTGCGCCACGAACTCGTCACCGCGCTCATCAAGTCGCTACCCAAGGCGATTCGACGCAACTTCGTGCCCGCACCCGACGTGGCACGCGCCGCCTGCGCCGCCCTGGAAGAGGACTACTCCCCCGCCACCAACGAGCTCATCCCCTCCCTCGCACTCGTACTACGCCGCCTGCGCGGCGTCGTTGTCGAGCCCGAAGCCTTCAACTGGGACGCCGTACCCGAGCACCTGAAAATGGGATTCCAGGTGCGCAACGCCCGCAACAAGATCCTGGGTGAGGGCAAGGACCTGCGAGCCCTGCAGCAGCAACTGCACAAGGAGATTCGCAGCGCCCTCGCCGACTCGCTCGGCGCATCCGACGACACCATGGCAAAAATGGTGGCACTCGCACAGGGTGGCTCTGGCAGCTCGGCAGCCCCTGCGAAGAAGGGCGCGAAGAACCCCGGTGTCCCTGCCAACGCGGATGCATCCGGCGGAGTGCGCGAAATCAGCGGCCTCACCGAATTCCCCGCCGATATGTTCCCCAACGGAGAGATCCCCCGCAAGGTACAGCGCGTCATCGCGACCCAGGCGGTCAACGGCTACCCCGCCCTCGTGGACGAAGGCTCCAGCGTGGGACTGCGCATCTTCCCCACCGAAGCCGAACAGCTGCACGCCCAGCGCCGCGGCATCATCCGCTTGCTCCAGCTGCAGGTACCCTCGCCCGTACGCTACGTGAGCGAACACCTCTCCCACAAGGAGAAAATCGTCTTCACGCAGAACCCGCACGGCTCCATCGACGAGCTCATCCGCGACTGCACCGTCGCGGCACTCGACCACCTCGTGCCGCACACGCCCATCTTCACGCACGCCGAATACAGCGAACTCTACGAGCACGTGCGCGCCGAACTCATCGAGACGGTCTTCGACGTCACCAAGCTCGTCGCCGAAATCCTCTCCGAAGCCACCGCGCTGAAGAAGGCAATCAAGAAGGCAACCTCGCTGACGACCATGCACGCCGTCTCCGACGTGAAGGCACAGATGGAGAACCTGGTCTACCCCGGATTCGTCGCACAAACCGGATACGACCAGCTGGTTCACCTGCCGCGCTACCTCAAGGCCGCCCAGGTGCGCCTGACGAAGCTCGGCCCGAACCTGCACCGCGACAACCAGCTGATGCTCACCGTGCAAGATCTGGAAGACTCCTACGATAACGCGGTCAAGTCGCTGCCGGCCGGCACCATCGTTCCGGATGCGCTCCGCCGCGTGAACTGGATGATTGAGGAGCTGCGCGTCAGCTTCTTCGCCCAGGAGCTCGGCACCGCCTACACGGTCTCTGAGAAGCGCATTGCAAAGGCTCAGCGTGAGGCTCTGGACACCATCAAGCGTTAGTTCAGGGAATACGGTTATTTGCGGATGGCGGTGCTCGTCCTCGCTCCTACAGGGGCACCCGCCCTCGCAGAGCTCGGGCACCCTGATGTCGCTACGGACGACACCGCCTTTCCGCGGTAGGTTCCAGGCTCAGCTTGCACTGTGAACAGCAAAGAACCCCCACACGACTACCTCGTGTGGGGGTTCTTTGCTTGTGTTGCAGGTGCAGCCGTGTTTTCCGGAAGCGCCCTCAGGGTGTCACACGGACGCTCTCCGCAGCGAAGCAAG
>NZ_CAJZIE010000056.1:0-14913 GCF_916049665.1 uncultured Rothia sp.
GACTGGAGTTCAGACGTGTGCTCTTCCGATCTGCGGTTTTCTTTATGCATTTACGTTTTGCGCCGCCGTACGTAAGGAGGCGGTGCCGGGAGGATACTTCTTGGTCGGGACTATTTCTTCTTAGTCGGGTTGGTGTCCTTGCAGGAGTTGAGGACGCGCTCCATAACCTTCTTCTCATCCGCGGTCACCCACAGCTTGTACTTCGCCTTCACGTGCACCTGACGAGCCACGTAGGTGCAGCGGTAGGCGGTGTTGCTCGGCAGCCACTCGGAGGCGTCTGCATCGGACTTCTGCTGGTTCGCCGGACCGTCCGCGGCAAGCAGGTTCTCCGGGTCGTTCGCCAGCTGGCGGCGCTGTTCGGCAGTCAGATCCTGCGCGCCGGTCTGCCATGCGTTCGAAAGAGCAATCACGTGGTCAATCTGCACAGCCGAAGAGGTCTTCTTGCCGCGCTTGAACTCGATGGTCTTACCGGTGTACGGGTCATCCAGAGTGCCACTGATCACGGTGCAAGCGTGGGTCCTGGCCTTGAAACGAACATTGGTCAGGTCGCGGCGCAGAATATCGTCGCGGGTGTTGCACTTGTTGCCGTCAACGTCATCCCATGCGGGACCGAACTGGTCGCGAGAGTAGCCGGCCTTCGAGGCGCGATCCTTCACCTGTAGGGACGCCAGTTCGCTCTTCGCGGTCGCCAGATCCGGTGCGAGCGCGGTTGCGGGGTCAACCGCCTTGTAGGGGTTCTTGACCTCGGCGAGGGTTTCCGTTGCGACGTTCGCTTCTTCGTCATCTGCGGTGGATGAGGTGCTCTTATCGGTGCCGAGCAGCCCATCCACGCCGTTCTTGCTCACGTAGACCAGACCAATGATCAACACGATTACGGCAAACAGGGCGAGCAGACCGTAAATGAGGCGCTTCTTCTGCGGGTCCATCGAATCGGGCAGCTTGGGCAGGTTGCGCTGCAGCTGCTGAAGTTCCTGCAGGGAAGGCAGGTTGTTGTTCGCGGGCTTTTTGCTCACGGGTTCTCCAAGGCGGGTAGACGGGATGCGGCTGAGTGCACCGCATCATCAAGGATAGAGGGAGCGGGGTGGAAATAGTGAACTGGAGGGCAAAAATAGCCGCCCCGGCGCTGAGATACCTATCACGATGCCGGATGGGGCGTAGTCGTCATATTTCTGAAGGGAATGCGTTGCCCGCGGGCGATTTTTGAAAAAACGGGGTGAAAAGTTCAAAAATCCTATCCACAGGCGGTGCTTAAAACCGTAAAACGCGAAGTTATCCACAGGAGCGGTAACCGCCGGATGCGGGAGCGGGTCAGCCCTGGCAAGGTGAAGGAACCCACCCACTAGTTTCTAAGGAGAAACCATGAGCGACACCATCCTGATCCGCGGATTCACCGCCTCCGACCCGGCACTGAGCACCCTGCCCAACGGGGTGCCCGTCGTGAACTTTCGCCTCGCCAGTACCCCTCGCTGGCAGGATGCTACCGGCACCTGGAAAGAAGGCACCACCAACTGGTACACCGTGAAAGCCTACCGTCGCCTCGCCCAGAACATTGCCACCTCCATTGAGAAGGGGCAGCCGCTGGTCGTGAGTGGCCGCCAGCGCATTAGCCGCTGGAACCGCGAAGACGGCACGCAGGGCACCACGGTAGAAGTGGATGCCTTCGGCATCGGTCACGACCTGAACTACGGTACGAGCACCTTCGCCCGCACCGTGGAGAAGCGCACGGTCAACGAAGGCTCCCTGCAGGGCGCACCTCAGCAGGGTATGCCGGGTGCGCCGCAGCAGTACGCGCCGCCGCAGGAAGCACCTCAGTACGCACCCCAGCAGAACCCGGAGGCGCCGGGCATGACCGCTCCGGGCGCTCCGGTACAGGACGGCGCATCCCAGAGCGGGGGAGCGCAGAGTGACGAACCCCCCTTCTAAAAGTGCTCCCCGGATGCTTGCATAAACGCGGGTGCATTGGGATAATGGAGCATTGTGTTGACATCGGGCACGCCCCTGCCGCAGGGGGGAGAGCGACCAACGGTGTCAGCCTTCGGGCACCAATCCTGTCCGAAGCATCAAGTTTTCTGTCCCGCAGTGGGGCAGAGCAATCTGAGTCTATTTGACCTGCGGCAGATGACTCTGGAGATCTACAACTATGCAGACTCTTGACTTCCTCGACAAGAAGTCCCTCCGTGACGACATCCCCGCATTCGGCCCCGGTGACACCCTGAACGTTCACGTTAAGATCGTTGAAGGTAAGAACCACCGTATCCAGGTCTTCAAGGGCTTCGTCGTTGGCCGCCAGGGTGCAGGCGTTCGCGAGACCTTCACCGTCCGCAAGGTTTCCTTCGGCGTTGGTGTTGAGCGTACCTTCCCCGTTCACTCTCCCTCCATCGAGAAGATCGAGGTTGTGACCCGCGGTGACGTCCGTCGTGCAAAGCTGTACTACATGCGCGACCGCCACGGTAAGGCTGCTCGTATCCGCGAGAAGCGCGAGTTCTAATCTTTATAGATACAGAATTCTGTTGCAAACCGCTCCCCAACCGCATTCCGCGGGAGAGGAGCGGTTTTTGCATATTCTGAGAACCTTGCCGCTCTCAGGAAACAAAAGCCCAAGAGCGCAAACACTCTCGATACAATAGCTAGGTACCGTTTCACTCGAGCTAGGTATCTCTCAAACGAAAGGCTCACTCCAGCATGGCAGACGACAAGAACACTGCGAACACCAGCCCCTTCCCTGAGGGATACCAGCCTCAAAGCCGCCGCGAGCGCCGCGAAATGGAAGAATACTTTGCGCGCCTCGCCGCCGAAAAGGCAGCAGCTGAGAAGGCTGCCGCAGAGAATGATGGCGCTGAAAAGGTCGCTACCGAGGAGGCTACCCCCTGGAGCGCTACCTCTTCCACCGAACGTGACGCCAAGGGCGCATCTGAGCGCGATCACGAGGTGGTAGCCAGCGCCGAGGCGAGCGCCGCCTCCGCAGGTACCGCCGCGAAGGACGCGAAGAAGAATACTAAGCGCGAAGAAGCCACCGACGAGGAGACTACCGCAGACGTGGAGCCCACCAAGGACTTCTCCGAAATGACCCCCAGGGAACGCCGCAAGGCAAAGCGTGCCGAACAGGCGGAGCTGACCTACTCCCAGGCGCAGGAAGAAGGCCGCCTCGGCGAATGGTTCTGGGTGCAGGCACGCGAGGGTGGCACCGTCATCCTTTACGCGCTGGTCATCGCGTTCCTGGTGAAGACCTTCCTGCTGCGCGGCTTCTACATTCCCTCCGGCTCCATGGAGCAGACCCTGCAGGTCAACGACCGCGTGTTCATCAACGTGGCGGGCTCCTACTTTAGCGAGCCCAAGCGCGGCGACGTCATCGTCTTCAAGGACTCTCAGGGCTGGATTCCCTCCACCCAGAAGACCAGCAGCCCGCTCAAGGATGCCCTGTCCTTCGCCGGTATTCTGCCGGATACTTCCTCGAACTTCCTGGTCAAGCGCGTTATCGGTACCCCCGGTGACGTGGTCGAAAGTGACGGCAACGGCAAGATCAAGGTCAATGGCGTAGAGATTAACGAACCGTACCTGTACCCCGGCAACAACCCCTCGGAGGTCCCCTTCAAGGTGACCGTGCCCGCTGGCAAGTACTTCGTGATGGGTGACCACCGTAGCAACTCCGCCGACTCCCGCTACCACATTAGTGACGGCACCGCGTTCATCTCCAAGGACGACGTGCAGGGTAACGTGTTCGTCGTGGCGTGGCCGCTGAACCACTTCGGCCTGCTGACTGACGAGAGCTCCGTATTCTCCTCGGTTCCTGCGCCGACCTCCACCCCCTCCGAGTAAGCGAGCTTGGGAATGATGGCGAGCGCCCAGAAGAGCGCAACGAAACCCGCGAAGACTAAGCCCGCGAAGGCAACCCCGCCCGCCGCCGACCTCGAATACGAGCAGCAGCTCTTCGCTTCCGGTGCCCGCACGGTTGCCGGAATCGACGAGGTGGGCCGCGGCTCCATGGCGGGCCCGGTGACCGTGGGCGTCGCAATCCTCACCCCGGACGCCACCCTCGAGGTGGGTGGTCTGATTGACTCCAAAGCGCTTTCACCGGCACGCCGCGAATCCATGGTTCCCGAGATTCGCCAGTGGTGCGCCGTGGCGGTCGGGCACGTGGAACCGGCAGATATTGACCGGCTCGGCATGACCCTCTCGCTGAGGCTTGCCGCCCAGCGTGCGCTCGCCGAACTGGCGCGCCGCGGATACCGTGCCGACGCCGCTTTGTTGGACGGTAAGCATGACTGGTTCACCCCTCCGCAGGAGGACCTGTTCAGTGCGCTGGCACCGGATCCGGCGCAGGCACACTACAACGCACTGCTCGCACAGGCATGGGACGGTGTGGGCGAGGGGAGTGTAGGCGAGCCCGCGCAGATGCCGGTGACCATGGTCATCAAGGGTGACTACAAGTGCGCCTCCATCGCCGCCGCCTCGGTGGTTGCGAAGGTGGAACGTGACGAGCTGATGGTCCAGCTGGACGCCCGCTACCCGGGGTACGGCTGGGCAAAGAACAAGGGCTACGGATCCGCCGCGCACCGCGAGGCGATTAGTGTGCAGGGCCCCAGCCCGCAGCATCGACTGTCATGGTCGCTTCCGGCGACTGCCGAGCAGATTGAGGCGGCGGCAGCACAGCGCGGCTAAGGCGCAGGGTGCGGCACCCTCGGGAGCCCCCATGCCACCGCTGAATCAGTACTAAGAAAGCCCAGGAAAGGAAGAGTAGTGAGCGCAGAAGACCTCGAAAACTACGAGACCGACGCCCAAATGGCGCTCTACCGCGAATACAAAGACGTCATGTCGCTCTTTAGCTACGCGGTAGAAACCGACCGACGCTTCTACCTGGCAAACCAGGTGGACGTCACCCCGCACGTGCAGGACGGCACCCTCTACTTTGAGGTGAGCATGAGCGACGTGTGGGTGTGGGACGTGTTCCGCTCCAACCGCTTTGTAAAGAAGGTGCACGCCTACTCGGTGCGTGACGTAAACGTGGAGGAGCGCCTGCCCAACCAGGAGTTCACCGTGCCGGAAATGCCGGACTTCAACGCCTAGCTCAAGCCTGATTCGATACCTAACCGGGGTCAGTGCACCGGCGCCGGATGATTGGAATGCGGAGGAAGCAGGCGATGAACCCGCGCAAATATGACGCGCCGAATCGGCGCCCGGGCGGTATTTTTGAAAAATATGCCCCAAAATTTCAAATAAACGACTGTGGATAACCTCTAATTCCTTCTGGGAGCCGAGGTTATCCACAGTTTTTCGTTAACCGCATCCGGGCACGCGCGCGGCGGGCACAGTAGAAGCACAACCGCTATCTACCGGGGGAGAGACCCATGACAACAGCCCGAATAACAGCCCGCGCCGCAACCCGAAGCGCGCCCAACAGACCCCTGCTCCAGAGCACCCAGCCTCCGCGAACCCAGCTCCAGCGAACCCTGCCCCGCGCCCACAGCGTCGGCAGGTGGGGCGAGGAACTGACCGCCCGCATCCTTGAGGCGAACGGCTATCGAATCTTGGAGAGGAACTGGCGACCGCCCGCCGGGCTGGAACACGAACAGATCCGCGGGGAGCTCGATCTGATCGCCATTGACCCCGAGGACGAGCTGGTGTTCGTTGAGGTCAAGACCCGCAGCAGTGAAGACTTCGGGCACCCGTTCGCGTCCATTGACCGCGACAAGGCGCGCCGCACGCGCTCGCTGGCGATTCTCTGGTGCCGCCTGCGTGAGAACCTGGATTTTCCGCGCTTTCGCATTGACGCAATTGCGGTGACCGGGACCTGCGAAACCTTCACCTTCGAGCACCTGAAGGCGGTGGCGTAATGGGATTCGCACGCACCTATTCCGTGGCGCTGGTTGGCTTGCGCGGGCACATTGTTGACGTTGAGGCGGACATTTCGCAGGGCCTGCCCGGCTTCGTGCTACTGGGCCTGCCGGACACCGCCCTCAACGAGTCGAAAGAGCGTGTGCGCTCCGCGGCGAAAAACACCGGCATCACCCTGACCCAGCATCGGCTCACCGTGAATCTGACCCCGGCGACCCTGCCCAAGCGCGGCTCGGCGTTTGACCTTGCCATCGTAGTGGCGGCGCTGCAAGCGGAGAAGAAACTTCACCCCAGCGGCGATAGCGTCTTCCTGGGCGAGCTGGGCCTGGACGGGACGCTACGCCCCGTGCCGGGCATCCTGCCCGCGGTTAAAGCCGCCGTGGACGCCGGTCACCACCGCGTGATTGTGCCCGCCGAAAATGCTGAGGAGGCGGCGCTCATCCCCGGCGCGCAGGTGAGCGGTTTCCGCTGCCTGGCGGAGGTTTTTGCCGCTCTCGGCGCGGAGAGCCAGAAGCTGACCTACCCGCCCGCCCCGCAGATGGAGGCGAGCGCACCGGCGGCGAAACCGGCTGAAATTCCCTCGGATATGAGCGATGTTGCCGGCCAGTCACAGGGGCGTTTCGCCCTGGAAATTGCCGCTGCGGGTGGCCACCACATGCTGCTGACGGGCCCGCCCGGTTCGGGTAAAACCATGCTGGCGGAGCGCCTGCCGAGCATCCTGCCGACCCTCGATAACGATGCCGCGATGGAGGTGACCGCGATTCGTTCCCTCTGCTCGGCGGGGGAGCACCTGAGTGAGCTGGTGCGTCAGCCGCCGTTTGAGGCGCCGCATCATAGCGCCTCCGCGCCGGCGATTCTGGGTGGCGGCAGCGGCATTCCCCGCCCCGGCTGTGTGTCTAAAGCGCACCGCGGCGTGCTCTTCCTGGACGAGGCGCCGGAGTTCAAGCGCACGGTGCTTGATTCGCTGCGTCAGCCCCTGGAGTCGGGGACCGTGACCCTGGACCGTTCGAGCGCATCGGCGACGTATCCGGCGCGTTTTCAGCTGATTCTGGCGGCGAACCCGTGCCCCTGCGGCATGAACGTGGGCACCGGTACAGAGTGCACGTGTGCCCCGCGTGAGCGTCGCGCCTATTTTGGGCGGCTGTCCGGCCCGCTGGTGGACCGCATTGACGTGAATGTGACGGTTCCGAAGGTGTCGTCCACGGAGCTTGCAGGCGGGCAGGTGAACGAGAGTTCAGCGCAGATTCGTGAGCGCGTCATGGCGGCGCGGCAGGCTCAGCGTGAGCGCCTGGAGCCGTACGGGTTGAAGACGAACGCGGAGATGAATGGCAAGATTCTGCGCGGCCCGCTACGTCTGGATGCGAAGCTCACCGGCGAGCTGAACGCCGCCGTGGATCGCGGAACGCTGACGGCTCGCGGCTACGACCGGGTGCTACGTATCGCCTGGACCCTCGCCGATTTGGAGGGCGCCGCCTACCCGAGCCGGGAGCACCTGGATGTGGCGCTCTTTTTGAGGCAGCAGGGGCAGCTGAAATAGAGGCAACTGGAATAGTGCGCCGAAGCTTTGAACGCCGAGGTGGCAACGAGATTGAGTCACTCACGAGAGGAGAAGAACGTCATGAGTGAGAAGAAGCTAAGAAAACGAGCTGAAGAGGCTGAATTGACAGAAAATGGGCTGAGAGAAACAGCGCCGGAAGAGCATGTTCCTGAAGAGAGCCTGCCAGAAGTGAGCGTGCCTGAGGAGCGCGCGGCGGAGGATTTTGTGCAAGAGGAACTGCAGATCCGCCTGCCCGGCCGCACCCTGGATGCGCACGCCTTGGTGCGTGAGAGGGTGGCTCATATTCTGTCGCTGGGGCAGGAACCCTCGCCGAGCCCCTATAACGCGGCGCGGTTGCCGGGGTTCCTCGCTTCCTGTCTGAACCCGGTGTACCTGAAAGAGCTGAGCCCGGAAGAGATGAACCGGGAGGAACAGCCGGGGGAGGAGCATCAGGGTGAGCGCCCCGACCCCGCACCCCTGTTCAATCCCACCCTCAGCGCGCAGGAGCTTGAGGCGGCGTGCCGCGAGTACATCCGCTGCTGCACCGCTCAGCTGATGCGCTACGCCGAACCCGCCGATGAGCTCGTGGTCGAGTCCCTCACCACTCTGGGCGCCCCACTGACCCTGCACTACCTGCTGACCGGGCATATCCCGGATGAGCACACCTGGGAGCACGGCGAACCGGATACGCAGCTCAGCGAATTTCTGAACTCGGTGGGCGCACCCGCGGAAGGGGAGTCCGCCCTGTTTTCCAGCGCGAATGGCTACTACACGCCGGGCGAGCATCAGATGAGCCGCGATAAGTTCGGCAAGGCGCTCGCAACCCGCCGCCTGCGCTGGAACCGCCGCATGGAACGCACCCTGAACGCGGAGGCGCACATGGCGGCAACCTGCGGGGCGTGGCTGGTCACTCCCGCCGATCCGCTGTGGCCGCCGCAGCTGAACGATTTGGGGCCCGCCCGACCGTACGGGCTGTGGTGCCGAGGCGATTCTCGGCACCTGCTGGATGTGGCGTCTGCCCCGAGCGTTGCGCTGGTCGGTTCGCGTGACCCGAGCATCTACGGCACGGAGGCGACGACCCACCTCGCCGCCGAGTTGGCGCGCCGCGGGTACACGGTGATTTCTGGCGGCGCGATGGGTATTGATATTGCGGCGCATCGGGCGGCGCTGACCCAGCAGGGCAGCGACCTGCCGACCATCGCCTTCATGGCGGGTGGGCTGGACCGGCTGTACCCGGCGCAGAACTCGGATGCGCTGAACATGATTGTTGACCGCGGGCTCATCATGAGCGAGGTGAGCGTGGGCAACACCCCCACGCGCTGGCGTTTTCTAGAGCGTAACCGCCTGATTGCGGCGTTGGCGCGGCACACCATTGTGGTGGAGGCGCGCTGGCGTTCCGGTGCCCTGAATACGGCTCGTCACGCGATGGAGATTGGGCGTACCCTCTGGGCGGTTCCGGGGCAGATTAATTCGCCGAACTCGGTGGGCACGAACCGTCTGTTGCGCGATGGACTAGCGCAAACGCTTACCGAAGCCGCCGATATTCTTGAGTATGATGCCGCCGCCGGTTTCGAGCTGGGCACCGAACATGAGAGCGAGTGGGATCCGGCATCTGCTGCATCCTCGACGGCGCTGGATGAGCTGACCGAACGACAGGGTAGGGTCTGGGACGATTTGAGCCCGCGCTCCTACCGTGGCGTGGACGAGATTGCCGCAGCCCTCGGGCTGAGCGCCCGCGACGTGATGGCTGACCTGTTCCACCTGGGGCGCTGCGGTCTTGCTGAGAGTAGCGGAACGAGCTGGAGGAAGGTCCGCCCTGCTATCGCGGCGTAAAGATCTTCCTGATGACGGGGCGGCACGTGGAGAGCGCGGAACCTCTCTACAATTGGGGGTAGGCTTGCGCGCACTGGCGCGGAGCCTACCCCTCGCCGCCTACCCCGCCGCCGCACCATCGATAGGCGCATCGAGAACACACGAAAGGAGGGACGCATGACCCCCGCCCGCCAGCACGAAAACCGGGCTGAAAACCGGAACGAGAACCGCGAGGAATACCGGGACGAGGCTCCCTCCACGACCCTGCCGGTAACCTACACCCGCACGCTTGCGCCGGAGCATGTAGAGAGCTCCGCCCTACCCGGCTCTGCTCTACCCGAATCGGCACTGGGTGTTTCCGGCGAAGTGTTCCGCCCCGTCCTGGACCGTTTTGAGCGGTTTCTGCGCTATGAGAAGCACCGTTCCGAAGAGACGATCCGCTCTTATATTTCGGATTTGGAGGGCTTCTTCGGCTATATGGCGCGCCGCGGTGTGCGGCACCTGGACAGCATTGATGCGTCCCTGATTCGTGAGTGGTTGGGTTCGTTGCACCTGCGGCAGGCGGCTCGTTCTACGGTGGCGCGCCGCGGCTCGACCCTGCGCACGTTCTTCACCTGGGCTCAGGAGGAGGAGCTGGTGAACGCCAACCCCACGCGCGGTATGCGCACCCCCAAGCGGGAGAGTCACCTGCCGCCGGTGTTGAGCCGCGAGCAGATGAACCAGCTGCTGGCGACTCTGCAGGAGCGCAGGGCGCAGGATCTTCGTGATGCGCGCCTACTGCGCTTGGAGGCGGTCGTTGAGGTACTGTACGCCTCGGGCATGCGTATTTCTGAGTTGACCGGCCTGGATTTGCAGAGCGTGGACCGGGCGAATAAGACGGTGCGCGTGCTGGGTAAGGGCAATAAGGAGCGCGTGGTGCCGCTGGGAACCCCGGCGCTCAAGGCGTTGAATCGTTGGGTGTCCTATGGTCGTCCGCAGTGGATTCCGGAAGGCGCGCAGGGCGTGACGGCGCTGTTTATCGGTCCTCGCGGTGGGCGTGCGAATGCCCGTCAGATTCGTGAGGATCTGACCCGCCTGCTGCGCACGGTGGAGAACACTCAGGCGTCGGGGGCGCACGTTTTGCGTCATTCGGCGGCGACTCATCTGGTGGACGGTGGCGCCGATATTCGCTCGGTGCAGGAGCTTCTGGGCCATTCGTCGTTGGCGACCACGCAGATTTACACGCACGTTTCGATGAAGCGTCTGGCGGAGACGTACGCGCGGGCGCATCCGCGAGCCTAGGTTTCGTGCCCGGGGAAGGCCGCCGCCTAGCACGGGGGAGCACTTCGGAACGCCGCCGCTCATGTCTCTCTATTTGAACCTTGCCCGTCCGGGTTGTACGAATGGGTGAGTTCAATCTAAGCTATACACTGTTCAACCACCGCCTAAACTCCCAGTGCGCCCCGAATGTCTGCACTGGGATGTTTATACAAAGCGGCTGAACAAGGTAGCATAGGTAACAGACTAGCCGTGGTCTCCGTCTCTACGGAGGCACCGCGTACGAGTACTAAAAACCAGAAAGGTCGCACCGCATGCGCGCACTCGTTTGCCCCGGACAGGGCTCCCAGAAGAAGGGCTTCCTGAGCCCCTGGCTCGAGATTGAAGGTGTGCGTGAGCACCTGGAACGACTCTCCGAAGCGGCAGGCATCGACCTGATTCACTACGGCACCGAAGCCGAAGAAGAAACCATCAAGGACACCGCCATCGCCCAGCCCCTCATCGTGGCTGCAGGCATCGTCACCGGTCGCCTCGCACTGCGCGAACTCGACGGTGAAGAGCTCATCTTCGCGGGCCACTCCGTCGGCGAAATCACCGCGGCAGCCCTCGCGGGCGTACTCAGCGACGAAGACGCAATGCGTTTCGTGCGCGTGCGCGCCAACGGCATGGCGGAGGCGGCAGCCGCCTCCCCGACCGGCATGGCTGCGGTACTCGGCGGCGTTGAAGAAAACGTCCGCGAAGCCATCGAGGCAGCGGGTCTCGTTGCCGCAAACTCCAACGGCGGCGGCCAGATTGTAGCTGCTGGCCCCATCCCCGCCATCGAAGCATTCGCCGCGAACCCGCCCGCACGCGCTCGCGTCATCCCCCTGAAGGTCGCTGGCGCATTCCACACCGAGGCAATGGCACCCGCCGTGCCCGCACTGGAAGAGTTCGCCGCATCCCTGAAGGTCTCCGACCCGACCTCCGCACTGCTGACCAATCGCGACGGTTCCGCCGTGGCATCCGGTGAAGAGTTCGTCAAGACCCTCGTCTCCCAGGTGACCAGCCCCGTCCGCTGGGACCTGTGCATGGCAACCCTGCTTGAGCGTGAGGTCGCCGGTATTATCGAGGTCGCCCCCGCAGGCACCCTGGTCGGCCTGGCTAAGCGTGCGATGCGCGGCGTGCCCGGAACCTCCATCAACACCCCCGAGGATCTTGCCTCGCTGAAGGGCTAAACGCCGGGGGAGAGCACCCCGCTCTCCTCACACCAGGAACCCTTCACACTAGACATGCACTTTAGACATGCGAGGCACACACTGCCTTGCAAGCATCAGCACTAAGGATTGAATACGTGACTACCCTCAAGCAGTACGAAATCAACCGCTACTCCCGCATCCTCGGTTACGGCGCAGCCCGCGGCGAGGTCATCGTCCCCAACGATGACATTGTTGAGGCAATCGACTCCTCCGACGAATGGATCAAGCAGCGCACCGGCATCGCAACCCGCCACCGCGCCAGCGAAAACCAGTCGGTAGCCGACCTCGCCATCGGTGCCGCAAAGGACGCCCTCGAAGCATCCGGCGTAGCAGGCGAGGACATTGAGGCGGTCATCATCTCGACCATCTCGCACCCCTACGCAACCCCCTCCCTGGCAACCCTGGTCGCCGACGCCATCGGCTCCAAGTGCCCCGCATACGACATCTCCGCAGCGTGCGCAGGTTTCTGCTACGGCATCGCCCAGGCAGACGCCCTCGTCCGCGCGGGCACCGCAAAGCACGTGCTGGTCATCGGCGTTGAGAAGCTCTCCGACTTCATCGACAACACCGAACGCACCATCTCCTTCCTGCTCGGCGACGGCGCAGGCGCAGCAGTCGTAGGTGTCTCTGACGAGCCGGGCATCGCCCCGACCGTATGGGGTTCGGACGGCTCCCGCTGGGGCACCGTCGGCATGGACCGCTCCCTGCTGGACATCCGCAACCGCGACTTCGTTGCGAACCCCGTGCAGGAAGGCGAAAAAATCTGGCCCACCCTGCGCCAGGACGGCCCCTCCGTCTTCCGTTGGGCAGTATGGGAAATGGCGAAGGTCGCCAAGCAGGCACTCGAAACCGCCGGTATCACCCCCGACGAGCTCGGCGCGCTCATCCCGCACCAGGCAAACGCCCGCATCATTGACCAGATGGTCAAGACCCTCAAGCTTCCCGACACGGTGGCAGTGGCACGCGACATCGTCGATGCCGGTAACACCTCCGCCGCATCGGTACCCCTCGCCGCACACCGCCTGCTGAAGGAGAACCCGGAACTCTCCGGCAAGTTCGCCCTGCAGATCGGCTTCGGTGCCGGCCTGGCATTCGCAGCTCAGGTAGTCGTCCTTCCCTAAGAAAGACCCCGGAGCCCGATGCTCCCCGCCCCCTCAGCCCGGCACCAAGCCGGTGCACGAGAAAGAAAATAAAGCGGGAAAGCATCCCCTAAAACTCCGAGTTGACGCATGCGTACACCACGCAGACACGATAAACTCGGTAATGCACGCGTACCCACGAACTGTGGGTGCGATGACCATCGAACAACAAAGGAGCCCCTGAATGGCTAACAAGGAAGAGATCCTCGCAGGTCTGGCAGAAATCGTTAACGAAGAGACCGGCGTTGAGGTTGAGGACGTTCAGCTGGACAAGTCCTTCACCGAGGACCTGGACATCGACTCCATCTCGATGATGACCATCGTCGTGAACGCTGAGGAGAAGTTCGAGGTGACCATCCCGGACGAAGAGGTCAAGAACCTCAAGACCGTTGGCGACGCAGTCGAGTTCATCGCGAACGCTGCCTAAGCTATAACCAAAGCTATAACCAATAACGAGGCGGCGCGGGCTCTCACCGGCCCGCGCCGCATCGCTATTCACTCAGCTTTCAATCCAACACACCCCCGGGAACACGCAGAGTGCGATGACTGCACTCTCCACGGCGTGAAAACGCCCACTGCAAACCCCGGGCCCTACAGGTTTTTATCCACACACCACCGGATAAACCACCAAATCGACCACCGAAGAGAAAGTGCCACAATGTCTCGAAAAGTGCTGGTGACCGGCCTCGGCGCGACCACCCCCATTGGCGGCGACGTCCCCACCACCTGGGAAAACGCAACCAAGGGCGTATCTGGTGTATCCACCCTCGACCACCCCTGGGTCAAGGAATACGACCTGCCCGTATACATTGCAGGCCAGCTCGCTGTGCCCGCCCTCGAATCCGGCCGCCTCACCAAGGTAGAAGCAAAGCGCCTGGATCCCTCGGGTCAGCTCGCCCTCATCGCCGCACGCGAAGCATGGGAAGACGCAGGATTCTCCGGCCCCGACGCCGAATCCGCAGAAGAAGTCGACCCCGAACGCACCGGCGTAGCCTTCGGTACCGGCATTGGTGGCGTGTGGACCCTCCTCGACGCATGGGACACCCTCCGCGAAAAGGGCCCCCGCCGCGTCCTGCCCATGACCGTGCCCATGCTCATGCCCAACGGCAACGCAGCAGCCGTCTCCATGAACCTCAAGGCACGCGCCGCAGCACAGACCGTCGTCTCCGCATGCGCATCCTCCACCGAAGCCATGCAGCTCGGCGCCGAAATGATCCGCAGCGGCAAGGCAGACGTCGTCATCGTCGGCGGCGCCGAAGCAGCAATCCACCCCCTGCCCATGGCAGCATTCGCCAAGATGCAGGCACTCTCCTCCCGCAACGACGAACCCGAAAAGGCATCCCGCCCCTACGACGTCGACCGCGACGGCTTCGTCATGGGTGAAGGCGCAGCAGCGCTCATCCTCGAATCCGAAGAACACGCCAAGGCACGCGGCGCACGCGTCTACGCGGAACTGGCAGGCACCGGCGTCTCCGCCGACTCCTACCACATCACCGCACCCGACCCCGCAGCACTCGGCGCAACCCGCGCACTGCGCGAAGCCCTCGAAGACGGCAACATCGACCCGAAGACCGTCGTGCACATCAACGCGCACGCCACCAGCACCCCCGCCGGTGACCTGCCCGAAGCAACCGCAATGCACGAAACCTTCGGCGAGCACACCAAGAACATTGCCGTCTCCGCAACCAAGTCCATGACCGGCCACCTGCTCGGCGGCGCGGGCGCCCTCGAGGCTGTGCTGACCGTATTGGCTCTGCACCACCGCACCGCTCCCTGCACCATCAACCTGGACAATAAGGACCCCCAGATTGACCTGGACGTGGTGACCGATGCACGCGAGCTGCCCGCCGGCGAAATTGTGGCACTGTCGAACTCCTTCGGTTTCGGCGGCCACAACGCTGTTGTGGCATTCCGCTCCGTAGAGGACTAATCCCGTAAAAGGGTACGTCGGATAATGCTAGCGGGGGAGTGCCCCCTCTGCGGCGCTGGGGCGCCTTGAGGACGGAGCCCCCGCCACGCATTACCGACGCACCCTCTGTAGGTATAGAAATAAACAGGGTCGCCCGTGATAGTTAGCTATCGAGGGCGACCCTGTTTCTGT
>NZ_CAJZIE010000057.1:0-14328 GCF_916049665.1 uncultured Rothia sp.
TCGAGCTGCCGGCGGTGCTCGGCATCCCAGGAGTGCGCCCGGTCAGACATTGCCCACTCGAACCCCGCGGTGAGGGAGGTTTCGGTGAAGAGCTCGCGGGCGGCACGGACGGTCGCACCCAGCGGCTCGGGGAGCGCCGGAACCTGCTCCACGGCGGGGAAAGGTGCCGGTGTCGTGCTTTCACCCGGCTTTTCTTCACCGTGTGCAAGAATCTGCGCCAGCAGGTAGGCACGCTCGGCTCGCAGAACCTCCAGCAGCTCGGTGCGGCGCGCATCCGATGCCACCGCCGCGTGCCGCAGGGCTGCGGCAACCATCAACTCGGGAACGCCACCGGCGAGCATGCCCAACGGCAGGGTGAACTCGCCCAGCCCGTACTGGCGCAGGGCGCCGCCCACGCGCATCTGCGTGAACGCGTCGGGCACGAGGGCGAGCACGGGAATGCCCGCCGCGGCTGAGAAGACCGCCGGGTGGTAGCGGCTGGTCAGAGTGAATGCCGCCGCACGGTGCACGGCGATGCTCTGGTCGGCGTGCAGAATCGGCAGCAGGGTCGCCGGGGTGGAGGCGCTGAGCTGCTCGGCGATGCGCTGGTGCGCCTGAATATCGCCGCTTGACGGGGCCTGCGGGTCACCGTAGTGGCTCAGGAAGACGGGTGCATAGCCGTGCTCGCGCCACATGCCGTCGAGCAGACGCGCGATTTGCTGCGCCTGCTGGTCGGTGCACTCGTTGACGGTCACGCAGACGTAGTGCTCCGGTAGCTCATCCAGCGCTTGACCTGCGGACATACCCTCCGCATAGTGCAGGGTACGCGCCGGAGAAGCCACCGGGTAGTCGGTGGCATCGTCCACGCTCAGGCGCGCGTCAATACCCCGCTCACGGCACCAAGCGAGGGAAGAACGTTCACGCACCGTTACCGAGTGGGTGGTGCGCAGCATGCGCTCCAGAACCTGCGCGTCCTCGGGGTTGAGGACCGGGCCCAGGGACTGGCCGGTCACGTACACGGGTACGCCCGCATGCTCGGCGGCACACACCGCGGCGGCGCGTTCGTAGAGCAGCCAACCGTAGCGGGAGTTGAGGTTGCCGCCGCCGGAGACCACGACCGCGTCCATGGCGGCGATCGCGTCCGCGAAGCCCACCATTCGCTCGACGGTCTGCTCCAGCGGATGCAGCACCTCGGGTAGCGCCTGCACCTGCGGTAGTGTCACCAGTTCGGCGGTGGAGGGGCGCTCCCGGTCAGCGTGTAGCTCCACCAGGACGCTCTCGAGTGCCGCGAGAGTCAGCTCGCGTTCAGCCGGCGCCCAGGGGAAGAGGAAGAACGGCATGTACTTGTAAGGCTCGCCGGTCTCATGAGCAGCCGCGCCGATATAGCGCGCCGAATGGTCCACATCGCGGGTCATGAGGGTGACCGCCGCGCCGCCTTCGGAAAGCGCCTGGGCGCTCGCGATGGTCATGGCTTCGTCGCCCACGTGGTAGGTGTGCTGGCCGATATCGCCGATGACGAGCACGCGCGGTGCTTTAGTAGAACGGTTATTCTCTGTCACGGCTATGAGCCTTTCTTGCCGGTGGAACAAGCCTCGCTAGCACCGTCAGCGCGACGAGCCTGAGAACGCTGATTGAGCGAACGCTGCGCAAAGGAACGCAGTGCACGGCCGGGCGCGCGCAGGTACTTTAGAACCCGCAGGCGCTCCTCGATGCTCTGCTGGCGGGACTCAATAGCCTGCTGACGAGCCTCAATACGCTCCAGGCGGCTTTCAATAGAGCGCAGAATGTCCAGGGATTCGCGGGTCAGATCGTGCCCATCAATGACGCGGCGCTCCAGGTCAGCCGCCAAATGCGCCTGGTACAGGTATGCGCCCGGTCGGGCACCCGCCTGCAGATCCTCGCGGATAGCGCGGGCACGCACCATCGAATCGAAGCGGGCGTGATCAGCCTGGCGCTTCACGCTATTCGCCTCGGAACCCTCCGCGTCGGGGCGCAGCGACCAGTACGCCAGCGGCTCATCCACCAGCAGAATGTCGGCAACCTTGGCGGCACGCATGTTGAATTCCCAATCGCCGACCACCGGCAGAGACTCGTCATAGAAACCGACCAGCTCGTGCAGGCTGCGGCGGTAGAGAATACCAATCGGCACGGCACGGTTCGTGCGGAAGAGGAACTGCAAACCCATGCCGGGCAGGCCGTCGTGGAAAATACGTTCCTCGTACACCTCGAACTCGCCGTCGGCGTTCTCACGCTCGTACCGCTCTACAACGCGGGTGGTGCACATGAGCGCGCCGCTCTCTTCCAGCGCCGCGACGGTGCGTTCCAGGAACTCGGGTGCCCACAGGTCGTCGTCATCGTGAATCGCCACATACTTGGAGACGGTCGCCGCCAAACCGGCGTTGGAGGCCACCTCCATGTTGCCGCCGGCGGTGGTCAGTAGCTGCACGCGGCTGGAACCTAACGGGGATGCCTCAATGACGGCGCGGGTTGCCTGCTCGTCGCCACCGTCGTTGATCACGCAGACCGTGTAGTCGGTGAAGGTCTGCTGCGCAATATTCTCCAGGGCGCGGCTCAAGAATCGGGGGCGGTCCTTTGTACGGACCAGAATAGCTACGGTAGGAGAAGACATAACCACAATCAGTCGAGGGTGAATGGGCGCGTGCCAGCCCAAGAACTCAACCCATTATGAAGGTGTCCACCGTTCAGACTCAACCTGCCGCCCGTTCACGCCGCAACAGCATGCACGCAGAGGCATGCACCGCCGCTAAAAACTAGCTGATGGATTGTAGCGCCACCATCGCCAGCACTCCGAGCACAAAGCACGCCGGAATGGTTACCAGCCACACCAGAAGAATCTGCAGAACAATCCTGGACTTCAACGCATTAAAACGCTGGTTCACGCCCGCGCCGAGCGCCGATGCAGTCGCCAGGTGCGAGGAGGAGAACGGCACCTGCAGCAGGAAGTAGCCGAGCACCTGAACCACGGCGGTGGTGCCCTGGGCGACCGCGCCGCGGAAGGGATCCAGACGCACCATCTTGTAGGCGAAGGTGTAGCCGATGCGGCGGCCACCGGTCAGCGTGCCCGCACCCAGGCTGAGGGCAATGATGAGGGCGCCCAGCAGCATCCCGCCCCTGGTGAGGGACTGGAGTAGCGCCGGGTCCATGATGCGTTCGCTTAGCAGCGCCCACAGCAGCAAGTACAGGTAGCCGGTCTGCAGGCCGTGCAGCAGCGAAATCGCGGAGGCAGACACCGCCAGCACCTCGCGGGCGTGCTGATTCACCAGGCGCGGGTTATGCCCCACCACGAGCCGGTAGAACGGTACCACCATCAGCCAGGACAGCAGAAAAATCAGCGGCGGCAGGTAGAAGAGCGGCAGCAGGGTCGACCCGAAAATATGCGGCAGGAAGGAGAGAGACCCGAAGCCTTCAGCGGCGCTGTCAATCCTCGTTTGAGTCCACCAGCTCACGCCGGCGAGGGCACCGACCAGCGCGTGGGTTGAAGAGGACGGCAACCGTAGGAACCAGGTGAGCACACCCCAAATAGCGCAGACCAGCAGCGCCGCAACAATACCGTTCAGGCCGGTAGTACCGTCCGGGGCGCTCACCCACGAGGCGGAATACTCCCCGAGTAGCAGGAACGCACCGACCACGCCGAGCACGTTGAAGAGCGCGGCAAGATACAGGGCGGAGCGCTCGCCGAGGGCGCGGGTACGCACCGGAACAGCGACGGAGTTGGAGGCGTCGTGCACACCGGTGACGTAGACCGCGGCAATAAAAGCGCAGCAGGCGAGAAGACCCAGGAGCATTAGGATTCCTGAACGATAATGCGGCCGATTTCGGCGGACACATCACGCATAGCGTTGGAGGCGGCGGTCAGCTGCGCCAGGAAGGTGGCGTAGCGGCGGTACCGTTCGGGGGTGTAGCGTTCGGCGATGTACGCGTCGTATTCTTCGGCGGTGCGCAGTGCCTGGCGGGAGATGCGCAGCATGTCCATCCAGTAGTTGTCGAGGCCGCGAATATCGGCGAGTTTGGGGATGACGGCGGCGGTCAGCACCGCCTGACGCTGAATAATGTCCAGGATTGAGGTGATGTGCGTGGCGAAGCCGTCAATGCTGTGCAGGGACAGTACGTGCGCGGCGCTGGTGAGCTTCTCAACGGCGTTGGTGAGCTTGCGTGCCAGCGTGTACAGGTCTTCACGCGGAATCGGTGGGGAGAAGGAGCTGCGCACTTCGGTGAGGGTGCGGAACAGCAGGTTGGTGGAGTCCGCTTCGTGGGTGAGCATGCGTTCGAAGAGTTCGGGGTATTCCGCGACGGGGGAGCCGACCATTTCTGAGAGCAACGCGGCGGCCTCACCGACCTGCGCTGAAATTTCAGCGAGGGAGGCGAGGGATTCGTTAGCGTGGGGGAAAAGTCGGTGCAGCATAGTTCCCAGTCTAACCAGTATTGGGGGTTGCGGGTGCGCGTAGCTCCTGGGTATCTCACGGGCACCCGGTTTTTATGCGCAATCGTGCCAAGCTGACAGCGGCTTCTTGACCGGAGTTAAACATAAAACGGTGGGGGTCGATTTCTCGACCCCCACCGGAACGTTTAGGGATGTCGGGTTGGGAGCGCCTCTCGGCGGAAGGCCGCTCGAAGCGGCTAAAGATTTGGAGCCCGGGGCTACCTATTAGCAACCCGACATCTTGTAATTATTATCCACCCGCACCCGGCGCAGAGTCAATCGGAAACAGGCTTTTCACGCCTGTGCGACCCAATGTGGAACCTGTGCCAATTCGCGGCACGAACCCGCATTTTTGGGCGGCTAAACGGTGCAGAAGACTAGAATGCTTCGAGGTTGGTCTGCGATTTTTCCTGCACAGAATCAGCCCCCGAACCCTCGTTAGCCTGCTGACCAGCCTCAACGGCGCGCAGCTGGGCGGCGACCGCCTCCAAATCGTGCGCAATCTGCTCCATCTGCTGAGCCTGACGCGGCAGGCGAGCACGACGCTCCACCGCCTCACGCTTCACCTCGTGGCTACCCGGAACCGCACCATCCTGCCCTGCAGAACGCGCATAGTCGGCGCGAATACCCAACGCCACCACGTGCGCAAACGCCGCGCAGCGTTCCATCGCAATGTCCATATCGCCGGTGTACAGGCCCGCCAGAATCTCATCAATCGTACGAACTACCTCATCGGCACCGGGCGGGTCGGGAACACCCGCCACCACGTGCGACCGGTAATCCTCCGCCATGCCCATCTCAAAGGCACGGCTCACCCCGCGAGGCGAACGGTGCACCGTATCCCGCAGCCAGTACATGCGCCACAGCGCACCCGGCAGGGAGTGGGCGCTCGCGTGCGACCAGAGTTCGGCGAGCATCTCGATACCGTAGTCGTCGGTGAAGCTGACGAGCCGCTCGGTCATCTGTTCGTCGGTGCCGCGTCCGCGCATCAGCAGGATGCGTGCGGAGGCGTGTGCCGCCTCCTCGCGTGCGGCGGGGTCCATGCCGCCTTCGTGGCGTTCAAACTTTTCGACGGAGTAGAGGACGGGGCGGTGGTGGGTGCGGTGTCGTGAGCGTCCGGAGGCGCCGGTTGATGATGCGGGTGTAGACATAGGATTTTCCAGTGTACCGTTCATTGGCTGGGAGCCGGTAGTGTATAGTATTTCTATCTGCACACTTTCAGTTTTGTGTGGATAGGAGCGCCTTTAGCTCAGTCGGTAGAGCTACGGACTTTTAATCCGCAGGTCGTGGGTTCGAGCCCCACAGGGCGCACTAGCCGACCCGTCGCCTCCCGCTTTGCGGGGGTCGGCGGGTTTTTGCGTCTTCACCCTCGTGTGCGGGGTTTTTACCCCGTGTTGATTCCGTGTGGTGGGGCGTGTCCTGCCGGGTTGGTCTGGCAGTTTTTGATTCGTGTACGTTGACCTGAAAAGATGAGGAACCCCCGTGAGCGTCACCATTAAGAACCCTGAAGAGATTACGATTCTTGCCACCGGCGGCACGATCGATAAGTTCTATTCGGTGGCGGGCACCATGGATATTGGTGAGCCTGCCGCTAAGGACCTGCTGGACCGCGTTATCACTGATGTGCGTTTCGATATTCGCCCGCTGATTGGCAAGGACAGCCTGGACATGACCGATGAGGATCGTGCCGAGCTGACCGAGGCGCTGAACGCTGTTACCAACGACCAGGTGCTCATCACCCACGGTACCGACACTATGCCGGAGACCGCCCGCTACCTGGTGGAGCACGCCAACCTCGGTAATAAGGTTGTGGTGCTGACCGGTGCGATGCAGCCCGCCGTGATGGCTCGTTCGGATGCCGGCTTCAACCTGGGTGCCGCTATTGCCGCCCTGAACCTGCTGGAGCCGGGTGTGTACATCAGCATGAGCGGCCGTATTTTCCCTGCTGAGAGCGTGCGTAAGGACCGTTCGCGCGGTATTTTTGAGGGCTAGTATGGCTGATTCCGCTCGTATGCGGAGGGGCGAACCGGTTTCTGCTGCTGAGCTTGCGCCGGTGGCGGGTTCCTCGGATCTTGTGCCGCAGGAGCATATGTCACAGGAGCACATGTCGCAGGCGCAGCTCATGCAGTTGCAGGCGATTGAGGAGCTGGAGCAGCAGGCTGACGAGTTCTGGAATGTTGCCAGTGAGTACCCGCTGCCGGCTAAGAACCTTTACCTGGTGCGTGTGCTCCTGCTGGTGGTTCCTTCGCTGATTATTGTTTATTACTTCATTCGCGTCACGCTTTTTCCGATTGGTGCGGTGCCGCTGGTGTACCTGGTGATGCACATGTGGCTTGCCATGATTTACCGGGCGAACCGTTCGGTGAAGTTGGTGCTGCTTGCGAATGTGGCATCCGGGGTTGCGGCTGCCATCATGACGGCGTTCTTCACCTATGTACTCGTGACCCTGCACGGCCCGCAGACTTTGCTGGACCGTGTGGGCATGTTCTATACGGTGAGCCTGCTGACGGTGATGGGGTCCTTCGCGTTGGAGATCCTGTTCTCGCTGTTCTATAGTTTGGCGGTTCGCAGGAGTCTGCGCCGTAGCAAGCGGAAGAAGGCGGAAGAAGAGCGCCAGAATGCAGAAGAGCAGAAGGTAGCAGAGCCGAACGCGGAGGTTTCGTAGGCGGCGGAGCAGGGCTAACCTGCGCCTCAACGGGGGCAAGTAATGATGCTGGGCGGCGTTGCCTGCGACGCCCAGCTACTGCTCAGATTCCCTTAAAGTACGCGTGATACGGTAGAGACAGAAACACGACCAGCACCTGCCAGGAGGTCACCCATGGGCGCTACACACCTGAACACAGATGCCGCTTCATCCGCAGAACATCCGGATGAAGATATCAGTGTGCAGACTCGCTATCAGGCGCCTATTCGCCACGCGACTCCTGCTACGCCGGAGGTGTCCGTTCCGCTGAACGTGCCGCCGGTGGTGACTGGTTCGCATCCGGTTATTTCGGCTACTTCTACCGTCATCATTCAGGATGGTACGAACCCGCCGATTGTGGTGCGTACGCATCCGACGGGTCCTCTACCGCCGTTCCCGGGGCAGGGTCAGCTGCCCGCTTTTCTGCGCACCTACACCGCCGATGAGGTGAAGGAGCGCAAGCAGAAGCTCAAGAAGAACCTGCTGGTCCGCGCCGTTATTCTGTGCATCTTGAGCATCGTTGAAGGCCTCATTATTTCCCAGTACACGCAGCCGTTGGCGATTTGCTTTGGTTTTGTGGCGGCGCTTTACCTGGTGGTTCAGATGTGGCCGCTGATGCGCCCTCCGCGTGATTCGGCGGACGCCTCCGTGTATAGCGTCTGGGCTATCTGCTCCCTGATTGGGTATGTGGCGGTGGGGCTGGTGCTTTCACCGATTACGTTCCTGCTGCTGATGCTTGACTGGGCTGGGGTTTCCATGGGCCTAGACCCCCTACTGATACTTGTTGCTTTGGGCCTGGTCTGGTTGAGCGAGGTTGGCTTATCGTTGCTGACCATTTACCGCTTCAATAACTTGCGGATTGCGATGGCGAATCAGGCAGATTCGCCGTCGTTACCTGACAGTATTTCTGCGACGGTTGATCCGTCTATTTCTGCCTAAAGTTTTTTGAGGCGGCGCGGTAGACGAATGCCGCGCCGCCACCCACACACCACACACTCGCTCATACATCTTCCGCACACTATCAGCCGACATCCGAAAGATTCCGCTATGTCCGCCGTCGAGTCCTCTCCGCCATCCGCCCCGAACACCACGCATCCTACGAAGCCTGCCACTCCGACTCTCGTGTCTGTGGCGGGTTGGGTTCTGCTCGCTATTGCCGTGGGTTGGCTGGTGCTGATCGGGTACACGGGTGTCACGTATGCGACGACGCAGCTGTCGCATTTTTCAACCTGGCGCGCCCAGTCGCTGGTGGAGGCACAGGCGTACTATCCGGTGATGTTCTTGCTGGTGAGCGCCTTCGGTAACGTGACGTTGCACGGTTTCTGCACTGTGGCGTACCTGCGCGGTTACCGTTGGGCGGCGCTGGTGCTGTCGGTGGCGTTGGCGTTGGGTGTGTTGGCGTCCCTGCTGATTATGCTGGCGGTTGCGGCTCTTCTGGGTACGTTGAATGGTGCGCCGAGCCAGGATGTTGAGTTGCTGCTCAGTAGCGCCTCCCCGCTGTACACGCCGGTGTATATTGCTGCGCCGTACATGCTGGTGTGTGTGGTGGCGTTGGCGTTGGTGTGGTCGCGTCAGTCGCGTTCTTACATGGAGGCGCGCCGTGATTGGCGTTTGCGCCGCAGCGAGGACTACCTGATTTAGCCCTATAGATTCTGGCTGCGGGTCCCGGACCTGCGGCTCACCGATAACTTTATTCACCCAACCACAGTTAGGATGACTCGTGCACCCTACTTCCGAACCTGCGCACGAATCCACATCGCAGACTACCCACGGCGCTGCTAAGCGCACATATGATGAGCGGGCGGCGTTTGAAGAGGCGAAAAGAAACCTCGGCATAGTTGGCGATAAGGAGCAGCAATTCGACCGGGGAATGGCGATTCTCGGTAAAGCGTATTCCATCGCGATGATGCTCATTCTGGTGTACTTCCTATTGGACGCGTACCAGATTCTCGTTACTGCGGGTCGTAGTGTGAACGTCGGCTCGTTCCTTAGCTATGCCCTGCCGAAGGTTCTACCTGACGCTATTTTGGTGGTGCCGTTCCTCTGGATTGTTCTGGATTGGGTCAAGGATGGGTACATTAATCCGCGCCGCTTGATAATGCTGTACCTTCTGCTGTGCTCCTTGAGCGGTGTTCTTGCCTTTGCCGGCGTTTTTGGTCTGGCGCAGGTGCTTTTCCCCGCGTTTACCGCCCTTGACCCTGTATCGCATCCCGATGCCGCCTCGTCTATGGTGTCGCAGGCTCTGGTCGGGGTGATTACGGCGGGTAGCGCTGTTCTCCTGTTCCTGCTGACTCGCCCGGCTGTGGGCGTGGTCCCGAGCCCCGCGGCGATTCGGAAGCAGATGCAGATCATCAAGGACAGCATGGCGGATGATGAGGAAGAACCGACCCGTGAGGATGTTCTTCGCCAGCTCGAGGAAGACGAGGGGCCGGTTAAGGAATCTACCGAGCAGCTGCTGCGTGAGCTTTCCGCCGATTATGCTTTGTCGAAGGACCCGGCGGAGAAGAACCGCCTGCTGGCTGAGATACAGCAGGTTCAGCGCGCCCAGAAGGCGGGTGTAAAGCCTAACCTCGGCGGCGCGTCCGCTGGCAGGTCGGGTAAGCCCCAACAGGAAGCGCACGAGGGTGCGGAGGCGACTGCCGCCTCCACCGCGCCTGCCGCCCCTAAGGTGGTGCTCCCGCCCCGCCCGAAGGCGCTGCGCGGCGTCATGCGATGCTTTGTCGCCATTATGGCGGTGGAAGCAATCCATAAAATCTTCCTACATATGATTGATGGGCGTTCAGCCGGTGGCGTCGAATTATGGGTGGGTTTCATCATCCCCGGTGTAGTGCTCCTCCTCGTTGAGCACGCCATACCGATGTTTGTCCTTTGGCGACTGTGGAGGGGCCGATTCTGGGCATATGTCGTCATCTTTATTAGCTTCGCTTTTATAGCTATCAGGGGCTTGATAGATTTTGTGAACACCTTCCTGACAACTGGTTATCTTTCCCGGTTGCTGGATGGCACACAGACGTGGAGTTCTCAGTACTACGCGGCAGCTGTGCTGTCTGAGAATGTTGCTGATACCTTGATTACGCTCCTTTCCCTTCTGATAGTTGTGTTGCTCTTGAGCCGCCCCACCAGGTTGTTTATGGTTACCGCGAGGTTGGCACGGATGGAAGCACGCGAGCAGGCGAACGCCGGTGACGGTCATGTCATTGGTCATCAGAGCGCAGACGCAGAAACGCGTACTCACCTGGAAGAAGAGCAGACACGCAGGGAAGAAAAGGAAGCTAACCGACGGGCTGAAGAGGCTGTCGCCCAGCAGTACAAGACGCCCCGTCGTGCGGGTGCGCGGAAGAACTCCCGCAACGAACAGCGCGGCTACAAGGATACTTCCGTGTACACCGAGGAAGGCTACCGCCTCAACTAGGGCGGGAAGCCCCTCCCCATGGGGAGACTCTTTGCCACCCGCCCCGTGCTACAGCGTGCGGGGCGGGGTGCGAAGAGAAGAAAGGAATATAGATGTCAGAACGTAACTCGAAGCAGCCGCTGAATGACGCGGAGTACACGGTTCCCGAGTACAGCGTGCTACTGCCCTCCGACGAGGCTAAAAACAGCACGGCGGCAAGCCCGGATGCTTCCAATAATGTAGCCCCCAGCGGCACTGCAGAGAGTAATGCGGCAGAGGACAACGCACCCGGCGGCGGCGCCTCCGAGCACGCCAGCACCCCTGAGCAAACCACTACTGGCTACCGGGAGGCGACCGCCGGCTATGCTGCCGCCTCCGAGCAGGTAATTCCGGAGCGTCCGCAGGCTATGCGCAGCGTCATGTGGTGCGCTGCCGCCATTATCGTGCTGGGGCCCCTGAGTAATTTTCTGCCGATTCTCAGCCGGTCGTATATCGATTTTGAGATGGTGGTGAGTGTTCTCTTCTCTGCCCTGGTGGTTACCCTCATCCTCTCCGCCATCCCGATTTTTGTTCTCTGGAAGATCTGGGAGGGCCGCGAGTGGGCGCGCGTACTTACCATCATCTACTGCGCTCTCGCGGCTGCTAGCGGTGTGCTTATTCTTGCGGATAATTTCTCGGGGTTAAGCTCTAGAGCGGCTGCGGCGTCCAGCCTGGTGCGTATCGTAAGCGGCGTTTTTACTCTCGTTCTTTACCTCCTGATGATTGTGCTGCTGACTCGTGCTCCTATTAGGACGTACACCCAAATCGTTAGCGGGGCACGTGCACTAGAACACCAGCAGATGATGTCTGAGACGAGACAGGCTGCCGGTCAGGTCCCGGCGGAACTTCGAGAGCTTTTCGCTGATGATGAGGACGGCGAACGTACCTCATCAGAGAGAAACAACCCTCGTCCCCCTCACCGTAGCGCTGGATGGGGCACATAGAATAGGGGCACCAACGTCAGGAGTTCCGAGGCTGGCTCTCGGAATGGTGCACGTGGTGACTCGGGTACCTCTGAATACGCTGAGAAAGGGTAACGTCTTCCTGGGGTGCGGCGCGCCTCCTTATATCCTTGGGGTAAGACTCTTTAATGCCCGCCCCGTGCACTGTAGCGCGGGGTGGGTGCCAGGGGAGAAAGGAATGACGATGTCAGAACGTACCCCGAAGCAACCGTTGAATGACCCGGAGTACACGGTTCCCGAGTACAGTGTGCTGTTGCCCTCCGACGAGGCTGAAAATAGCACGGCAGAGAGTAACGCCGCCTCCAACAGCACCGCCCTCAGCAGCGGTGCGGTGGGCAATAACGCGGCAGAGGACAACACACCCGGCGGCAGCGCCTCCGGGCACGCCAGTACTGAACACACCACTACCGGCTACCGGGAGGCGACCGTCGGCTACACTGCCCCTACCGCCTCCGAACATGCAGGTCGGGTACGCCCGAAGGCCCTGCGCAGCGCTAAGCGGTGCATGACCGTCATCATTATTCTGTTGCTCTTCAGGAATATTCAAACGTTCATACTCCTTAAGAATCTAACCTCCAGCTTGGGGGCGCTGTCTCTTCTCTTCACGCTGGGCTTCCCCCTCATCTTCATTCTTATCCAGATTTTCCTCTTCTGGAAGACCTGGGAAGGGCACAGATGGGCGCACATACTTATCCTCGTGTGTAGCGCCTACGAGGTCTTGAGCCGTATGTATTGGTTTGCGCAAGATTTCTTCATGGATTCCAGATATCTCACCTGGCTGATGGAATATTTGCAGTCCTACGACTCTATGGACCTGGCGATTTCTCTTCTCTTGAGTACCGCAGTTGGTGTTGTCCTTACTATCCTCTACATCCGGATTATTGTGCTACTGACCCGTCCCCCTGTCTGGGCGTACACGACTGCCGGCAGCACGTCGCATAGCCAGGTGGTCGGCCAGAATCCGCCGGCACCTGACCTGAACTCCAACGAGGGCGGGAACCGCCTCAACTAGGGCGTTTGCCTCAGACGACACCACTATCACCAAAAGACTCAGAGTATGAAAAGGGTGGGGATACCAAACGGTATCCCCACCCTTTCGCGTTAAACATCGCAATCTTCTAGCTGGTAAAACCCTTTGAGTTGCCTAAAAGGTTCCATTCTTCCTATAAAAAACCTATTTCCCTCGAAGAGCTTACCCTATACTGAAAAAGTATTATTCTCTCAACTAACTACATCAAATAACTCTTTTAGGTAGGTTTCACGTAAATCTACCTAAAAAGTGGAACAAACACCGATTTGCGCACCATAGTGCGAGCATACGAGAGAAAGAACGACGATGTTTAACAATACTTCCGGCGCCTCGGCGGGAACGCTGGCACCTCAGGTGCCTCAGCCTAATACCGCAGTACCGAACTTTCCGGCACCGAACTTCGCAGCACCCGCAGCAGTGGCACCTCAGCCTCCGGTTCCTACTGGTGCTCGACCCGTACACGGTGCGCCTAGCCCTCAGGTAACCAGCAATCTTCCCCCGCGCCCCCTCGCCATCAAGATTGTATTCATCTTCATGATAGTGTTCCTGTCTACGTATCCCCAACAGCCTATTGTGGGTCTAGAGTTCACGTTTGCGTATATGCTGGCAGGCATGACTGGGGGGCTTACGATGATCTTCTATATGGTTTTTGGAATATTTGCTGCCGGGCGCCTCAACGAGGGCTATGAGTGGGCACGAGTAGTGATTATTATCGAGGGCGCGCTACGCATGCTTCTGGATATTGTGGTTGTAGCTTTCTTTTATCACGTCTTTTTGACCGAGGACTATAGTACGCAAGCGGCCAGAGCTATGTTTTTTGGCCCGTTTATGACTCTTCACGTCTTCTACGCGAAGATAGCTTTTGATTTCATCAGCCGCATCCTCATCATTGTTCTTCTCTGCCAGCCGCAGGTGGGACGCTACATCCAAATGCGTGGAGACCTGCGACGCATGGGCGTGCGCTAACTCGTGTTGCAGAAGACATAACCAATCGGGGCATACCCCGCCCACCCCTAATGCAGGTTTCGCATGAGCCAGCAGGGGGATAGAACAATCACTTGAACAATCACCGGCTCACGCATCAGCGTGGGGCACATACAAGAAAGAACGACGATGTTTAACAACGCTCCCAACCCGCCGGGCGCCAATCCGGCACCGCAGGCAGCTCAGCCCAATAACGCTATGGCACCGAACTTTCCGGTTCCGGGCGTACCCGCTCCTTCATACGGAACACCGGGCCCCTATGGGGTAGTCTACGTCCCTTCACAACCTGCCGCTCTGCGCGCTGCGATGGGCTGTGCAATCGCTGTGATGGTATTGGCAGCCCTATCATCCCTCTACATGATGGCCTGGGATGGTGTGGATTTTAATGATTTCTCATGGATTGGCTTTACCGCTATCGGCGGGCTCGTCATCTGGCAGCTCTGGCAAGGAGCCCGCTGGGCGCACATACTGGTCATCGTTGACTGTGTGCTATACATCCTCCTCACCCTATCGAGCGTGCTGATGCTCCCTGTTTTGAGCCGGGCTGGTATGCCCATCCTAGAAGTGGCGAGGACAGCAGGCGCATACCACTATGGAGATCCCAATGTCATGGTTCTGCTGGTTCTAGGTAAGACCGTAATTGATGTTGCCCTGCACATCGCCATCATTGTTCTTCTGACCCGACCGCAGGTCTTGCAGTATTTCAAAGCTCATGAGGACTTTAAAAGCATGGGCCTAAAGTAACCCCGCGGAGGTAGTAACCTTGCGGAGGCGTAACTCGCTTCCGGGGTGCCACCTCCACCGGGCTTGAGAGAACGC
>NZ_CAJZIE010000058.1:0-14167 GCF_916049665.1 uncultured Rothia sp.
GGTATAGTCTTATCCGTAAGCGTGATTGGCGCAGTGGTAGCGCGCTTCGTTCACACCGAAGAGGTCACTGGTTCGAACCCAGTATCACGCACCAAAGAACCCCCGTTTCAAGGAACGGGGGTTTTATTATGCCCACCGGGTCAAACCCACCGGCAACAGTCCACCGCAGCGGACACAACCACCCGAGAATGAGGTACCCCGTGACAACACCCGAACTCGCCGCAGCCACCGACTACGGACGCATGTACTCCCGCAAACGCGGAGGAGAACTCCTCGTCCCCTCCATCACCACCGTCATCGGACAGCACGCCAGCGACCTCAGCGGTTGGCACGGGTACATGGCAGCCAAAGCCGCCCTCGAAGACCAGCGCGCCTACCGCGCCACCGGATCCCACGGCCTCAAATTCGCCATCATCCGCGACGCAGCCAGTGCCTCCGAACGATACCGCGACGCAGCCGCCGCCCGAGGCGACCGCGTCCACAACTACGCCGAAGCCGTCGCACTGCGCGCCATGGGTCGCGAACACAACCTCGACGAAAGCCGCGAACAGCTCATCATCAACGGCGAACAGGCCTACGCCGACCGCTTCGACGAATGGTGGGAAGCGTTCAAGCCCCGCCCCCTCGCCGCCGAAGTCACCATCTGGAACGACACCGTCGGCTACGCGGGCACCCTCGACCTCGTCGCAGAAATCGCGGGCCGAACCTGCATCATCGACTACAAAACCAAAGGCACCGACAAACGCGGCCGAGTCAAAGCACTCGACGAAAAAGTCGTCATGCAGCTCGTCGCCGGACTCAAAGCCGAAGAATCCATCGTTGACCCCGACGAGGGCACCTGGGAACCCTGGAAATACGGCGACGCGCCCGTCCTCATGGGCGTGGCACTCGGCGAAACGCAGGTGCTACCGCAGCAGGCGAACCCCGCCGTACTCGAACGCAACTGGTACAAATTCTGCGCGCTGCGCCGCGTCTGGGAATTCGATCGACAGCTCCAAGAATTTGAAGACCCCGCACTCATGCCCGTAGTACCCCCGCCGACTAGAAGACTGGGCGGCATAGGGGAGTAGCGGGCGTAGGGGAGAGGCTCAAACCCCCTGAGGAGGTGAGCCCAGGGAGGCGAGGCTCAGCCCTCACCCCAACGCCTCGATTCGTTCTAGATTCGCGCTACTGAATCGGCGACAATAGAACACAAGACAGAACGGCGCCCGCGCGCCCGCTGTGAAGAATGCGCCTGCTGGGAAAAACCGCCAGCGCAGTTCTGCCACCACAAAGAAATCCGTAAGCACATTCCCGGCACCTGCCGGCAGAGGAGAACCATGACCATCCTGAGCATCCGCACCGTGGGCGACCCGGTGCTGCGCAGCGTCTGCGACCCCATCACCGTCTTCGACGACGACCTGGCACGACTTATCGACGACATGCTAGAAACCATGTACGACGTGGGCGGCGTGGGCCTTGCAGGCCCGCAGGTTGGCATCTCCAAGCAGATCTTCACCTTCGGCGGCATTGACGACCGCGAAGGCTACATCATCAACCCCGTGCTTGAGATCGGCGAAGAAGACCAGGAAGGCGGCGAAGGTTGCCTGTCCGTGCCCGGTCAGAAGTCCGCGACCCCGCGCAAGAACTGGGCGCGCGTGACCGGCGTGGATCGCCACGGCGAGCCCCTCGTGCTGGAGGGTGAGGGACTGTTCGCGCGCATGCTGCAGCACGAAACCGACCACCTGCACGGCAAGCTTTTTATCGACCGCCTCGTGGGTGAAGACCGCCAGCGCGTGATGCGTGCCCTGCGCGCCGCAGATTACAACACTGTCGCCGCGAAGACCGTGACCGAACGTGCAACCCGCGTGGGCGGTGCCTTCGGTGCCGGTGGCGCGTTCGGTGCAGGTTCTGCTGGTTCCTCCTTCGGTAGCTTCGGAAAGTAGGCTCAGATGCTCAACATTATTTACGCAGGCACCCCCGACGTCGCCGTGCCCCCGCTCGACTACCTCGCGAACTCCGATAAGGTGCGCGTGGTCGGCGTGCTCACCCGCGAGGACGCCCCCGTGGGCCGCAAGCGCGTGCTCACCCCCTCCCCGGTCGCGCAGCGTGCCGAAGAGCTCGGCCTGCCCGTCGTGAAGGCAAACCGCTGGAACGACGAAGCCGCCGCGGCCATCGCCGAACTGAACGCTGACGCAGCCGCCGTGGTCGCCTACGGTGCCCTGCTACCGCTGTCCGCGCTGGAATCCCTGCGCTACGGCTGGGTCAACCTGCACTTCTCCAAGCTGCCCGCATGGCGCGGCGCCGCCCCCGTGCAGCGCGCCCTCATCGCCGGTGAGCAGGAAATTTTCTCCACTACCTTCCTGCTTGAGGAGGGCCTGGACACCGGCCCCACCTTCGAACAGGAATCCACCCCCGTAGTCGCCGACGACACCGCAGGAAGCGTGCTGATGCGCCTCGCCACCAGCGGCGGCGCACTGCTTGAGCGCACCTTCGAACGCCTCGAGGCCGGCGAGAGCGGCACCGTGCAGGTCGAGGACGAATCGGTCAGCTACGCCTCCAAGATGAGCATTGCCGACGGCCGCCTCACCTGGACCGAACCCGCCGAACAGATTCTGGCGCGCTTCCGCGGCGTGACCCCCGAACCCGGCGCATGGTGCGAACTGGGTGAAAACCGCTTCAAGATTGGCGGCCTCGCGGTTGCCGATGAGCGCCTGGTGCAGTCCCTGACCGAGGCGAACGGCGGACCCCTCGCACCCGGTGCGGTGCGTCTGCACGCGAAGAAGGTACTGGTCGGCACCGGTACCGAACCGCTGATGCTACTGCAGGTTCAGCCTGCCGGTAAGAAAATGATGGATGCGCCCGCGTGGGCTCGCGGCGCTGGCAAGGACATGGCGGAAGGCCTGGTGGTACTCGCATGAGCAACGAAAAGCGCCCCTACAAGGGAGGACACGGCAAGCCCGGTCACGCTGGCAATGGCAAGCCCGGCAACGGCAAGTTCAGCCAGGGCGGCGGTCAGGGTAAGTTCAATCAGGGCAGCGGCGAGGGCGGTGCGAAGCGTAAGCGTCGCCGCTCCGGCTCGGATGCTGGTGTGAATGAGCAGAACCGCCAGCAGAACCAGCGCTCCCAGAATCAGCGATCCCAGGGCCGCCCCCAGAAGTGGGATGACAACTCCCGCGGCGAATCCCGTACCGGCCGCCGTTTTGACGGCCTGACCAGCGTCGAACGCGCCGCACGCCGCGCCAAGACCGAGCACGACGACACCAAACGCGGTGGCGGCGGCACCTCCCAGCGCAATAAGAGCGGCCACGAACGCAACCGCCGCTCCATGTCTGCCCGCGAATTCTCCGCGGCGGCACCCTCCGCACGCTCGCGCACCGCAGACACCGCACGCGCCACCGTCTTCGAGGTGCTGCGCTCCGTGGCGGAATCCGACGCCTACGCGAACCTCGTGCTGCCCAAGGCGATTCGTAGCCACCGCCTCGACCACCGCGACGCGGGCTTCGCAACCGAGCTGACCTACGGCACGCTGCGCCACCAGGGCACCTACGACGCGATCCTGCGCCACTGCGTGGACCGCCCTCTCGAGAAGGTCGGCACGACCACGCTCATCGTGTTGCGCATGGGCGTGCACCAGCTGCTGAACATGCGCGTTCCCGCCCACGCTGCGCTGAACCAGAGCGTGTCCCTGGCACGCGAAAAGATCGGTGCGGGCCCGGCAAGCTTCATCAACGCGGTGCTCCGCCGCGTCTCCGAGCGAACCCCCGAAGAGTGGTACGAGCTCATCATCGAGGAGGCTAAGGACGACACCGAGCGCATGGCTCTGCTCGCCTCGCACCCCGCCTGGATTGTGCGTTCCATGCGTCAGGCACTGGTCGCGCACGGCCGCCCCGCCACCGAAATCGAGCAACTACTTGAGGCCGATAACCTCGCCCCCGTGGTGAACCTGGTTGCGCTGCCCGGCCTGGGTAGCCTCGATGAGGCACGCGAACAGGGCGCCGTCGACGGCGAGCTGGTCGAGGGCTCGGCGCTGTACGCATCCGGCGACCTGGCCCGCCTCGAATCGGTGCGTGAAGGCACCGTCCGCGCGCAGGATGCCGGCTCCCAGCTGGTAGCACGCGCGCTCGCCGCAGCACCCCTGGACGGCACCGACACCGCCTGGCTCGACCTGTGCGCAGGCCCCGGCGGTAAGGCGGCGCTCCTCGGCGCGCTCGGTATTCAGCGCGGCGCATCCCTGATTGCCAACGAGGCAGCTGCCCACCGCGCCCAGCTAGTGGAAGGCTCCCTGCGACCGCTGCCCGAGGACAGCTACACGGTACTCACCGGCGACGGCCGCCAGATCCGCGAGACCCTGCGCAAGAACGCCTCCGACCTGCCCGGATCCATTGAGCCCGGTCAGCTCTTCGACCGTGTGATGGTGGATGTGCCCTGCTCCGGTCTGGGTGCCCTGCGCCGCCGTCCAGAGGCGCGCTGGCGCAAGTCCCCGCGCGATATTGCCGAGCTGCTGCCCCTGCAGCGTCAGCTCCTGGATGCGGCCATCAGCGTGACCCGCCCCGGCGGCGTGATCGCCTACGTGACCTGTTCCCCGCACGCGGCGGAGACTCAGAACATCGTGGCCGAGGCGCTCGAAAGCGGTGCGGTGAGCCTGCTCGATTCGGCGGCCATCCTGCGCGAGGTGGCCCTGCACACCGAGGACTCGAACGGCGAGCCCGTGAGCGTGCTGGCGGGGGAGAAGGACCCCGGCCACACCCCCGAAATCAAGGTCAAGAAGGGTGCCCCGGTCGTGAACGCCTCGGCGACCACCGCTCAGCTGTGGCCGCACGTGCACGGGACCGACGCCATGTTCCTGGCCCTGCTGCGCAAGAACTAGGCTCCGGAAGCCTCGGGCGTAAACCCGGGCGTTTCAATCCCGCAGATCCGGAATTGCAGACCCGAACCCGCGCAAAATTAGACCGTCACTCGCCCCGCCCGGCCCATGCTCCATTCCCCGGAGCGCGGGCCGAGCGCGGGGGGAGTGCAACGTAAGGACAACACAATGGGCATTGCCATTAACCCGTCGATTCTCTCGGCGGATTTCGCGAACCTACAGCGCGAGCTCGAACGCATCTCTACCGCCGACGCCGCGCATATTGACGTGATGGACAACCACTTCGTGCCGAACCTCACCTGGGGCCCGCCGGTGGTCAAGCGTCTGCGCGAGGTATCGCCGGTGCCGTTCGACGTGCACCTGATGATTGAGGACGCCGACCGTTGGGCACCCGAATACGCCAGCATGGGATGCGAGTCGGTGACCTTCCACGCGGAGGCGGCTATCGCCCCCATCAAGCTGGCGCGCACCCTGCGTGCTGAGGGCGCGAAGGCGGGTATGGCGCTGCGCCCGGCAACCGCTGTGGAACCCTACCTGGACATGCTCGGCGAACTGGACATGCTGCTGATCATGACCGTGGAACCCGGCTTCGGCGGCCAGGCGTTCCTGGACGTGACCCTGCCGAAGATTGCCCGCGCCGCCAAGGCGATTGAGGGTGCGAACCTGCCGGTGACCGTGCAGGTGGATGGCGGCATCACTGAAGAGACCATCCTGCGTGCCGCGGAGGCGGGCGCAACCTGCTTCGTTGCCGGTAGCTCGGTCTACGGTGTGGATGAGGCACTCGGCGGTCCGGAGGCGGCAATCGCCTCCCTGCGTGCGGCGGCCGCATCGGTCAAGCGTTCCGGCGCCGGTTGCGGTTGCGGCTGCTAGCGGTGCACGCGGGGAATGGTACCCCGTATCTATGACCCTGCATCTATAACCCCGCACCTATAACTTTGCATCTGTAAAACCTCATGCGCCCCGTTGTGAAGAGTTCGCCCTGTTGCGGATTCTCGCGGCGGGGCGTTTTGTGTGCCTGGGTGCATATATGAGGTCACCGCCGAGAGGGCGTAGGGAGGGGGGAGAATCACCCCTTTTAAGTGACATAGTGTCAGCAAGACTATGACAAAGCGTGAAATATGTTAACCCGCGGAATTCCGCGGTAAAACCGGGCATTGCGACGGCCAGAGAAGCCAAACTGAAACCGCCTTGATGTAACACTCAGATATCTGTAAGGTTAGGTATAGTTTAGTCATTTATAGGGGGAACTATGTCTTTCAACCGATTCGAGCTGACCGACGCCGAGAACCACGGCGCATCGGGCGTTAACCGCCGCGCCTTCTTCGGTCTGGCTCTCGCATCCTCGGCTGCCCTTGCCCTCGCGGCCTGCAGCAGTGAGACCACCACGACCACCACTTCCGGCGGTTCCACCTCCGGCGGTAACGGCGGCACCCGAACCATCAAGGATATTGACGACGAGAACGTAGAAGTTCCCGCCAACCCGCAGAAGGTGATTGTCCTCTCCGAACCCACCCTCGACGGCCTGCTCGCCCTCGGCGTGACCCCCATCGGTTCCGTCTCCGGCCGCGGCCAGTCCGGCGTGCCCAACTACCTCGCCGACCGCGCCAAGGGCGTGCAGATCATCGGCACCGTCGCGCAGGTCAACTACGAGCAGATCGGCAACCTCGAGCCCGACCTGATCCTGGTCGACTCCACCGGCGTGGACAAGCGCTCCGACGCCTACGAAACCCTCAAGAAGATCGCCCCCGTCGTCTACTGCGGCTACGCGGGCGGCGACTGGCGCATCAACTTCCGCAACGTCGCTAACGCCATGAACATGGTCGACAAGGGCGAAGAAGTCATCAAGGCATACGAGTCAAGCGCCGCAACCCTGAAGGAGCAGCTGGCACCCAAGTACGGCGACAAGACCTTCTCCATCGTGCGCTGGGCAGGTAACGGCCCCGCCCTGATTCTGAAGGAACTGCCCGCCGGTCAGGTGCTCACCGACCTGGGCCTCAAGCGCCCCGAGGCGCAGGACCGCAACGGCCAGGGCCACTCCGAGCCTGTCTCTCTGGAGAACCTGGCAACCATCGACGCGGACTACATGTTCCTCGGTACCCTCGGCGGCGCAAGCCAGCAGAACCCGAACGCCCAGGGTACCGCGGGTCTGCAGGGCGCCGAAGAGGCACTGAAGAAGGCGAAGGAAACCTCCGGCTTCACCAACCTGAAGGCTGTTAAGGACGACCACGTCATCCTGGTTGAGGGCTCCAAGTGGACCTCCACCGGCGGCCCGCTGCTGCTCAACGGCATCATCGAGGACGTCAAGAAGGCACTTCCGCTCTAAACGCCCCGCGTGAAGTAATCACCCGCCGAGGCTTCCTGAACCCCTGCTCGCCGCGACCTAAACCCCAGCGGCGGGCAGGGGATGCACGACCCACCACACCATCCTCAAGGACCACAATGACCGAAACCCGACCCGCACGCACCGCAGCCCGCTACGGTGCCGTCGTGGCGCTCGCCGGCGCGCTCATCACCCCCGGAGCGGCACTGACCGGCACCACCATCGCATTCGCGGACACCCCCGCCGCTACCCAGCAGGACGCTAAGGCTACCGTGACCATCTCCACCGAGAAGTGGCGCGAGGGCAAGCTCGTGCTGCGCGGAACCGGATTCACCAGCACCGCATCCGGCCGCGGCGCAGTGTTCGCTGTAAAGTTCCTCGATGCCCTGCCTGACGAGGCTCACCAGGCGATTAACCCGCTCACTAAGCAGGGCGGCAACTCGCCCGCGAACTTCATGGGAACCGCCAACGAGGACGGCACTTTCGAGGTTGAGGTTGCTCTGCCGACCCCCGAAAACACCGGTCTGACCGCTGAGCAGCTGAAGAACAAGGGCTGGACCGTGGAGGGCACCAGCCACCGTATTCAGGTGCTTTCCGGTTCCCTGGGCGGTGTGGATGCGGACGGCAACACCTACGACCGTCGTGCATCTGTGGCGCAGAATATTACGCTGAGCGACCCCAGCCCGGCACCGACTGCTGACCCCAGCGCCACCGCAGAGCCTTCTGCAACCGCTGAACCTACCGCAGACCCCTCTGCTACTGCGGACCCCAGCGTAACTGCAGAACCGACCCCCGCACCTACCGCGGAGCCGACCCCCGAACCCAGCGCAGATTCGAAAACCTGCGCCCCCGCTGACGGCTCCTTCACCCCGCGCCTGACCATCGAGAACCCGAAGGCTGTTCAGGGTGGCAAGCTGCACCTGACCGGTGACGGCTGGTGCAACCCCGAGGACAAGAAGGCATCCGTTATCGGTCTGAAGATTGACGACGGCAAGGTGTCCCGCAACGACGCCACCGCAGTCAACGACAACCGCACCATCTGGGCTATCGTCACCCCCGACGAAAACGGCCACATCGACACCTGGATTGACCTGCCCACCCGCGACAACGCAGCCTTCAAGAATGACGAAGACGCCGCAAAGTACGCCTCCGGTGAGCACACCCTGCGCCTGCTGACCGGTAGCCTGCGCGACGGTGACCGCTCCGGAACCTACGGCGGCGCCAACAGCCAGGGCGGTATCAACACTACCTTCACCATTGGCGAGTACGCCCCCGGTGATGCGCCCGAGCCGGTCAACGCCTCCGAATTGACCGCTGGTAACGGCGTGCAGGTGAGCCGCGAGGGCTCCATCGTGACCGTGACCGTGCCGAACGCCGAGCCGGGCACCTGGGTGTACGCCGCAACCTACCTCGGTAACTCCCCGCAGACCCTCTACGGCTCCGGCTGGAAGCGCCTCGACGGTAACCGCAGCTTCAGCTACGAAACCAGCGTGAGCATGCCCGCCGCCACCTACCGCGTGGTCGTTCACAACGGCAACCAGGGCGCTGAAAATGCGGTGCTCGGTTTCGCAGAGCTGACCGTGGAACGTGCCGTTACCCCTCGTCAGGAAGTTTCCCGCGATGAGCAGGACGCCACCGACCAGCTGGTCGAAGAGCTGAACGAGAACCCCGCAACCAGCACCTCCACCGCGCCGGTTCCCATGCGTAACGCGGGCGGCCGCATCAGCACCCGCGCCACCGATGTGGACGCATCCCTCGCCGCGCTCTCGCAGAGCACCGCTCCGGTCGTGAACCGTGTGCAGGCGAAGGCGAAGGTTCAGAGCGCGCAAAAGAGCCTGGCAACCAATCTGCAGAAGACCGAGGCTAACGCAAAGAAGGCTGTGAAGGCTGCGGGCGTATCCGGTTCGAAGAACTCGCAGAACACGCAGGGCTCCCAGAACTCCGCCGCAGGCACCAAGGCACAGGGCCCGGTCATTGAAGGCACTGAGCTGACCGGCCTGACCAAATGGGTGGTCAACAACGCCAACAACCTGCTGCTCTCGGCGGCTGGCCTGGTGGTTTTGGCTGCGGCTCTGATTCTGCGCACCTCCAAGAAGTAAGCTCTCTGACCACACATTCACACCGGCACCGGCTCACGCCCCGCACCCTTGAACAGGGGTGTGGGCCGGATGCCCCACGAACCACTTGGGTCAAGACCCTCTGAACTGCACTTACACGAATCTTGTAGCGTTCAGCTCGACCCCGGTAATTTTTGAAAGGACCACCATGCGTGCACCTTTTTCGGGAGCCCCGAAGGCTTCCCTGACCTCTAAAGCGCTGACCGCCTGCGCCGCCGCAACCCTGGCGCTGGGCCTGGGCGTTGGCACCGCATCCGCTCTGCCTCCGGGTGGCGCGAAGCCCTCGACCCCCGGCACCTCCTCGACTGTCTCCTCTTCGGTGAGCGAGCACGGAGTGATTTCCTTTAGCGTGAGCGGTTTCCCCGCGAACACTGTGGTGTCCGTGAAGGTGGATGACGGCGATCTGTGCCCCTCCGATGCAGCTCAGGGCGCTTGCGTGGTGCACACCCAGAAGACCGACAGCAACGGCAACGTCTCCGGTTCCTTCGTTCTGCCGGATGTTGGCGCTGGCACCCACACCCTGCGTTTCCTCGCGACCGGCGAGAAGCGCGATAAGGACGGCAAGTACCTGGGTACCGAGGCGTACACCAACCGTAGCCCCGAGTTCACCGTGGTGGGGGAGGGCGGTTCGGATAACTCCTCCTCGAACTCTTCGGGTTCTTCCTCGAACCGTGGCTCTTCCAGCTCGAAGAGCAACGGCGGTTCCTCGAATAGCGGTTCGAGCTCTAACAACTCCGACTCTGCAGACGACGCTCAGGGCTCTAACGACTCCAACGAGTCCTCGTCCAACGGCGGCTCGAACGGCTCCTCCAATGGTTCCGCAAACGGTGCGGCTGAGGCTGAGACCGTGTACACCGATGCTGATGGCAACACCATCACCAAGGAAGAGTACGATCGCCTGAACTCGGAGGCTGATTCCTCGGGTACTACCTCTGGTTCTTCTAACGCTTCCTCTGCGCCTTCGGCTTCTGCGGCTGCGGGCGAGAAGAAGGCGACCGCTTCGGCGAGCGCGTCCTCTGCGGCTGTTGCGCGCGGTACTGCGTCGAGCCCGAGCGCTTCGGCTTCGGGCGCGGCTAACACCGCATCCACCGTGCAGACCGTGACTTACGGTGCTGCGTTCCCGTGGGTTGGCGTGGTGGTTCTGGGCGTAAGCATTGTGGGTGCCGCTGCGCTGCTGCTGGCCCGTAAGCGCTAAGACTTAACGTCGGATGCGGGTGGGGGAGTGACCCGCCCGCTCCGGCGTTTCTCTCGTTATCTACCGGTGTGCCGGGTGCCCCCTCTTTCAGTGGGGTGCCGGGGTGCGCCTCCCTGTTTTCTTGTATCGAGCATAAGGAGCATAGTGGCCCGCACGAGCTCATTGTCCCGAGGTGTTCAGCAGGAGAGTACGTCCCGTCAGGGGTCTGTGATTCAGGGGCAGAAGTTGGGTAAGCGCCTGGCTTTTCTGTTCTTGTTTGCGGTGCTTTTGGCAGGTGCTGTGGCTGCTTCTTTGCTGTTCGGATCGAATAATCTTCCGCCGGATGAGGTTCTGGCTGTTTTCAATGGCACTGCTTCTGAGCAGGCGCAGACGATTGTGATGGAGCAGCGTATTCCGCGTACCCTGGTGGGTCTTGCGGCTGGTGTTGCGTTGGCTGTTGCCGGTTCGCTGATGCAGTCGCTGACCCGTAACCCGTTGGCTGAGCCCGGCCTGATGGGTGTGAATGCCGGTGCTGCGGTGGCTGTGATTGCTTCCGTGGTGGTTTTCGGCGTGATGGGTATTTGGCAGTACATGATTGCTGCGACGATTGGTGGCGCGTTGGCTGCGGTGCTGGTGTACACGCTGGGTCGTGGCCGTGATGGCTCGATTGTGAAGCTTGCTCTGGCGGGTGTGGCGATTTCTGCTGCTCTGTCTGCGATTGCGCAGGGCCTGATTTTGGCTGATCAGGATGCGTATAACGAGTTCCGCGTGTGGGTTGCCGGTTCGCTGGAGGGCCGCGGCATGGATATCGCGTCGACGGTGGGCCCGGTGATCGTGCTGGGTGTGCTGGTGGCATTCTTTGTGGCTCCCGCGATTAATGCTTTGAGCATGGGCGAGGAGGCGGCGACCAGCCTCGGCGTGAGCGTGCGTACGACCCAGAACCTGACTCTTCTGGCGGTGACGGTGCTTGCCGGTGCGGCGACTGCTGCGGTGGGTCCGATTGGTTTTGTGGGTTTGGCGGTGCCTTTTGTGGTGCGTGCTCTGCTCGGTAATGATGTGCGCTGGGTGAATTATGGTTCGGCGCTGTTGGGTCCGGTGTGGCTGCTGTGTGCTGACGTGTTGGCGCGTGTGCTGGTGGCTCCGCAGGAGACTCAGGTGGGTATTGTGGCGACTCTTGCCGGTGCCCCGGTGTTCTTGTTCTTGATGACTCGTCGTAAGGTGGAGGCTCTCTAATGTCGAATTCTTCCGCTGTTTCGACTGCAACCGCCTCCGTGAACCGTTCGGTGCGTCGTCGCGGCCGTGATTTGGGTGGCCGCCCGGTGCTGACGGTGCGCGGTCCTGTGAGTGCTCAGGTGCCGTGGCGTGTGCTGATTCTGAATGTGGCGTTGGTGGTGCTGATTGCGGCACTGGCGTTTTGGGGCATGCTGCAGGGTGACTATAAGATCGCCCCGGAGAAGGTTATTCCGGCGTTGATGGGTGAGGGCAAGCAGATTGCTGTGGCTTTCGCTCAGCAGCGTGCGGCGCGTATTGTGGCGGCGCTTCTGGTGGGCGCGGCGCTTGGTCTGTCGGGTGCGATTTTCCAGGTGATTTCGGGTAACGCCCTGGGTTCGCCGGATATTATCGGCTTCACGAACGGTGCCGCGACCGGTGCGCTGCTGCAGATTATTGTGTTCAATTCCGGCCCCGTTGAAGTTGCCCTGGGCGCTGTGGTTGGTGGCTTGGCGACCTCGGTGCTGGTGTGGCTGTTGACGCGCCGCACGGGTCTGCACGGTTTCCGTCTGGTACTGGTCGGTATTGGTGTGGGTTCAACCCTGGCGGCGTTCAACGCCCTGCTGGTGGTGCGTGCTTCCCTGACTCAGGCGCAGACCGCGGCGTCCTGGCTGGCTGGTTCGCTGAATGACATCACCTGGGAGCGCACCTACGCGTTGCTGGGCCTGCTGCTCGTGGTGACTCCGCTGCTGCTGATGCTGGTCCGCCCGCTGGGCGCGATTCGTTTTGGTGACCAGGTGGCATCCGGTTTGGGTGTGAGCGTGAATGCGTACCGTGTGGCGGCACTGTTTATTGGTGTGCTTCTGGTGTCGCTGGCGACCGCGACGACCGGCCCGATTGCCTTCGTCGCCCTGGCGGCACCGCACATCGCGAAGACCCTGTCTCGTAGCGGCGGGGTGGGCTTCACCTCCGCGGCACTCATGGGTGCACTCATGGTACTCGGCTCCGACCTAATCGGCCGATTCGCTGTTCCCGGACGCATCATTCAGGTGGGTGTGGTGACCGGCGCGATTGGCGGCCTGTACCTGATTTACCTGATTTACCTCGAAAGGAAGAAGGGCTAGTGAACACTAGTGTGACGACCCGCCTTGAAGGCGAGAACATGGTGGTTGCCTACGGTGAGCATACGGTGCTCAACGGGGTAGATTTTCAGGTGCCGGAGGGGGAGCTGACCGTTATCCTGGGCCCGAACGCCTGCGGCAAGTCGACCACCCTGAAGGCTCTTGCCCGTGTGAACCCGCTCAAGGAGGGTGAGGTTCGCCTGGACGGCACCCCGCTGCCGCAGATGAAGTCCCGCGCTATCGCAAAGATCCTGGCGATGCTGCCGCAGACCCCGGAGGCGCCTAGCGGCGTGACCGTGGCGGATGTGGTGGCGCGCGGCCGCTACCCGCACCAGTCGCTGCTGCGCTCCTGGTCCGATGAGGACGAGCAAGCTTGCGTGGAGGCGATGCAGGCGGCGAACGTGCTGGAGCTTGCCGAACGCCCCATTGAGGCGCTGTCCGGCGGTCAGCGTCAGCGTGTGTGGATTGCCATGACCCTGGCGCAGCAGACCCCCCTGATTCTGCTGGATGAGCCGACCACCTACCTGGATATCACGCACCAGATTGAGGTGCTGAACCTGACGAAGAAGTTGCACTCCGAAGGTCGAACGGTAGCCGTGGTGTTGCATGACCTGAACCTTGCTTTCAGGTATGCTACTCATGTTGTGTTAATGAAGCAGGGTCGGATTATCGCTCAGGGCGATCCGCGTGCGATAATTACACCGGAACTTATTCAGGAAGTTTTTGACCTGCAATCGGTCATTATTCCTGATCCATGCACTGGTACTCCTCTGGTGATTCCTAAGGAGAACCAAACAATTCATATTGCCGCTGACGCTATTTCGGCGGCCCGCGAAAGCAAATAAGTTTTCGCCCCTAAGCCGCGTGGGAGTTTGCGCCACCTGTCTCAGTACGGGTGGAAAAGCTCGGCATTGCGCCAAGCAGCGAACGCTAGGATCTGAGGGACCCAGGATCCCCTGCGCGTAGGGCGCCTACCCGGTGCTCGCCCGTCTTTGACGCATGAACGGAAACGAGCACTGGGTAGGTTCCATTTTGGGAACCCGCAGATGAGGCACCGAGACTGCCGCATGAGACCTTGAGAGTTGCGACTTGAGAGGTTTGATGCACGGTCTCGGTGCCTCATCTCATTTAACCGCCCGGTTCGTGCAACCTATTCGTACACTCTATTCTGGCGCCCCAATTTTCGACCCCGTTTTTGGGGAGGGGGGCGAGGGGGGGGCGAGAAAGCTGCCCGCGCTCGCTGTCATCTTGTCATGTTTTGGTTCTTTCGCTTTTTCCTTTGGCTAGAGTTTGGGTAAGGGATACCATAGAGTGAGGTAGTAGAGGCTAACTAGATCGGAAGAGCACACGTCTGAACTCCAGTCACCTGAAGCTATCTCG
>NZ_CAJZIE010000059.1:0-14143 GCF_916049665.1 uncultured Rothia sp.
CTGGTAAAACCTTATAAATTCCGCTGAATGTATGGGTTTTTTATCACGTCACTTGCTTCAAATAACTCACGTCGAGAGGTATTTTCCCCCATGGGTGAGATTTTTTCCCTAAAAAACCAGATTCAGAATTATGCGTGGGGTTCCCGCGAAATTCTCGGACGCATGCGTGGCGTGCCCGTACCCACCGAGCAGCCCGAGGCTGAGGTGTGGGTTGGTGCGCATCCGGCTGCTCCCTCCCGCGCAACCGTTGACGGCACCGAGTCCCCGCTCAACGAACTGATTCAGGCTGAGCCCTCCCGTTTCCTGCGCCCGGACCGTACCTCCGACTGGTTCCCTTTCCTCTTTAAGATCCTTGCGATTGATGCACCCCTGTCGATTCAGGTGCACCCCACCCCCGAGCAGGCTATTGCTGGCTTCGAGGACGAGCAGGCACGCGGCATCGCGATTGACGCGCCGCACCGCAACTACAAGGACCGCTACTCCAAGCCCGAAACCGTCATTGCGCTGACCCCGATGCGTGTGCTCACCGGTGTGCGCACCTCCGCGCAGCTGGCAGAACTGGCGAGGGCATTCAAAGCTGACTGGCTGGCAGAGCGCGTGGAGCTTACCCCCAAGCAGCTGTTGACCGAGATTATTCGCATGCCCGAAGACGCTGCCGCAACCGCTGTTGAACAGCTCATCGAGGTGGCAGCACAGCTGACCGGCTCCGAAAACGCGCTCATTGCTGACGCCGCTGAGCTCGTACAGATTGTTGCCGGCAAGTACCCCGGCGACTGCGGCCTGCTCGTCGCATTCGTCATGAACCTGGTGCACCTGGCACCCGGCGAATCCGCATTCACCCCCGACGGCCAGGTGCACGCCTACGTCTCCGGTACCGCCATTGAGCTGATGAACCCCTCCGATAACGTGATGCGCGCGGGTCTGACCGCAAAGCACATCGACACCGAAGAGCTCATCAAGGTTCTCGGCGAAAGCCAGGACGCCCCCGTGATTCAGCAACCCACCCCCGATAACGCACCCGTGGGCACCTATGCCATGTGGGATGAGCGCATGAGCGTAACCCGCATCCGCGTTGAAGAGGGCAAGCCGCAGGAATACACCTTTGAGGGTATTAGTGCCGCACTGAGCGTATCCGGTGAAATCACCATTCACGCGGCAGACGGCAACGGCACCGAAGAGTTCGTGCTGGGCGCCACCGAGTCGGTACTGCACGTGGGTGAGCCCTCCGAGGCAACCTTGAGCGGTAATGGCGAGCTGTACATTGCTTCTTATGTTTAGGAAATAATCCTCGATAACTAAAACTTCTAGACAGTTATAATCTAGCCAGATATAAGGAGTGTCGAAAGATACATCAAGACTGGCACATAATAAAGAATCCACGTTCTTCCCTGTATTTATTCAGACCGGGAAGGCGTGGATTTTTTATGCCCCGTCAGCGTGAGTAACGGCGGCTTTTTGTGTTCCCCCTGCAGAATGTGTTCTGAGTAACCTATAATTGGTCTTATAAATATGCGTATACCTGTGCCTTTATGCACGCATTCTTTCGGTACGCAGCCCCAAACCATTAGGAGAACACCGTGAAGATCATCCTCACCGTCACAGGTATCGACCACGAAGGCATCATCGCTGCCGTGACCGCAACCCTCGCCGAGCGCAAGGTCAACGTCCTCGACGTCTCCCAGACCATCATGGGCGAATACTTCACCATGATCATGCACTGCTCCTTCGACGAAACCCAGCAGAACCTCATCGACCTGCAGGAAGCCATGACCGGTGTCGAACACGAACAGAAGGTACAGATTCGCATCCAGGCAGAATCCATCTTCAAGGCAATGCACACCATCTAGGCGACCACCATGATGAACGACAATATTCTTGACACTATCCGAATGATTGAGGAACAGAAGCTCGACATTCGCACCGTCACCATGGGCATCTCCCTGCTCGACTGCGCCGACTCCGACGGCGAAGTAGCCCGCCGCAAGATCTACGAGAAGATCACCACCCGCGCGGCAAACCTCGTGAGCGTCTGCGAAGGCATCGAGGCCGAGCTCGGCATCCCGATCGTCAACAAGCGCATCGCCGTCACCCCCATCGCGTTGGTGGCCGGTGCATCCGATGACGAGGACTACGTGGAGTTCGCCCGCACCCTCGACGCGGCGGCCAAGGCCGTGGGCGTGAACTTCGTGGGCGGCTTCAGCGCCCTCGTCGATAAGGGCATGACCCCCGCCGACGAAAAGCTGATTCGCTCCATTCCCCGCGCCCTCGCCGAGACCGACGTGGTCTGCTCCTCCGTGGATATCGGCTCCTCCCGTGCCGGCATCAACATGAGCGCCGTCAAGCTCATGGGCGAAACCATCCGCGCCACCGCCGACCTGACCGCCGATGCGCACGGCTTCGGCTGCGCCAAGCTCGTGGTCTTCGCCAACGCCGTCAGCGACAACCCCTTCATGGCCGGCGCATTCCACGGAGTGCAGGAGGCAGACACCACCATCTCCGTGGGTGTCTCCGGTCCCGGCGTGGTGCACCGCGCCCTGCAGAAGGTCCGCGGCGAATCTTTCGACACCTGCGCGGAAGAAATCAAGAAGGCGGCCTTCAAGATTACCCGCGTCGGTCAGCTGGTCGGTACCCTCGCTGCTGAACGCCTGGGCGTACAGTTCAACATTATCGACCTCTCCCTGGCGCCCACCGCAGAGATTGGCGACTCGGTCGCACACATCCTCGAAGAGATGGGCCTTGAAACCGTCGGTACCCACGGCACCGTCGCGGCTCTCGCACTGCTCAACGATGCGGTCAAGAAGGGCGGCCTCATGGCGTGCTCGAACGTCGGTGGACTTTCCGGCTCCTTCATCCCGATCTCTGAGGATATCGGCATGATTGAATCCGCCGCAGCCGGACACATCAGCCTCGACAAGCTCGAAGCAATGACCGCCATCTGCTCCGTCGGCCTGGACATGGTCGCGGTTCCCGGCGATACCCCCGCCTCCACCCTCGCCGCAATGATTGCCGACGAGGCAGCAATCGGCGTGATGAACCACAAGACCACCGCGGTCCGCGTGATTCCGGCCGTCAGCCTGGGCGTAGGCGACATGGTCGAATTTGGCGGCCTGCTCGGTCGAGCACCCGTTATGCCGACCCACACCCCGAGCGCGGATGCGTTCATCGCCCGCTGCGGTCGTATTCCGTCGCCGGTTCACGGTTTCCGCAACTAACCTCTAGGCACTTTTAGAGTCTATAGAAAAGGGGAGGCACCGAAGAATATCTCTTCGGTGCCTCCCCTTGTACTGTATGAGCTACCAAGAAGCTACTAATACACGAAGCGGCTCATCAACGCCTCAAGCGCCAGACGCGCATTCGCATTTGTCTTCAGGCGACGCAGAGTCAGTTCGACCGCCTGCACATCCTCCAGCAGTTGTTGGGCGGAACGGCGGGTGCAGAACGCCTCCAGAGGCTCCCGCAAATGCTCATTGACCAGCGGAGCCTGCGCAGACAGAGCCACCGTCAACGCATCACGCAGAACCGTCTGAACCTGAGCCACAGAACGCAACAGCGTATCGGAGGAAACGCGCTTAGCGCGGCGCTTCTGCTGCTCCTCTAGGCGGCGAACCTGCGCTCGCAAGGACGGCGAAACCCGCTCACCCTCGCGGATACCCAGCAGAGCCAGTAGCTCCTGGCGTTCCTGCTCATCCTTGAGAGCGGAGACGGCCTGTGCGTCCTGATCGGCAAGGTCGGTGAGCTTTTCTGCGGCGTTGAAAGCCGAAGAAATAGAACGAACATTCAGAATCAGGGAGGTAATCAGCTCCCGACGAGCCATCGCCTGCTCATCGGTCGCCAAACGGTACCCCTCCTGCGCATCGCCCAGAGCCAGGCGTGCCGCACGCTGCGCCAACGGATCAGCCACACCGTGCGCCAGCAGATACTCGTGCACCTGCGCATCCATCGGAACCGGCAATTGCACCGGACGGCATCGCGAACGAATCGTCACCAGCACGTCGGTGGGGGAGGGCGCCGTCAACAGCCAAATCGTATGCGGCGGCGGCTCCTCAATTGCCTTCAACAACACATTGGAGGTGCGCTCCGGCATGCGCTCGGTATCCTCCACCAGAATTACGCGCCAACGACCCACGGTCGGGCGGTCCTGAGCCTTCATGACCAGCTCGCGTGCCTCATCAATGCTGATCTGCGTCGCCTCGGTACTAAAGTGCGTAAAATCCGCGTGCGAACCGTTCATGACGGTCACACAACCCTTGCACTGTCCGCACCCGCGGTTCTGCGGGTCGGGCTGCTCGCACAGCAGAGCGGCAGCAAAAACCTTCGCCGCCTCACGGTGAGGCGCACCGGTCGCACCCGTAAAAAGCCAAGCGTGCGTGGGACGGTCAGCGGCGGCGTCTGCGCGTAGCTGCTGGAGCTTATCGGCAGGAATCAGCAGGGTATCCCAGAGACTCATGCGTCCTCCTGCGGGGTGCGGACCAGCTCACGGGCGGCGAGTAGCGGTTCAAGCACCTCGAGCACGCGCGCGTGTACCTGCTCAATCGTGCCCACGCCGTCAATGATGCGGTGCGAACCGTTAGCGTCCTCGCGGGCAATCTGCTCGAAGGCACCGTGAATACGCGCCTTGAACGCCGCACCTTCAGCCTCAATGCGGTCGACGGTGCCGCGCTGGTCCATGCGTTCCTGCTCGGCGCTCAGCGGCACGCTCAACAGCAGGGTTGCGTCGGGTACCAGATCGGCGGTGGCCCAGCGGCTCAAATCGACGATGGTTTCAACGCCCAGATCACGGCCTACGCCCTGGTAGGCGGCAGAAGAGTCAATATAGCGGTCGCTGAGTACGATGGCGCCCTCAGCGAGCGCGGGACGAATCAGCTGGGAGGCGTGCGCCGCGCGGGATGCCGCAAAAATCAGCGCCTCGGTGCGGTCGTCAATGGTGCCCTGACCTGCCTCAAGGACGAGTGCGCGCAGCTTTTCGCCAATCTCGGTGCCGCCGGGTTCGCGGGTGGTGATGACACGGTATCCGCGGTCGCGTAGCGCTTCATCCAGCAGTGCGAGCTGGGTGGTTTTGCCGGCGCCGTCGCCTCCTTCAACCACGATAAAAAGCCCGCGGCGACCGGTCGGGTCGGCGGGAAGATTCTGCGCATCGGGGGTGTAGCTGAGAGTATCCATCACTTCTTAAGGGTACCGGGTCTGCCCAAATCTTCGGTGCGGCTTTGGCGACGGTTCCGAACAGCATTGAGCGCGCTTACAGGTAAAAAACATGTAAATCCTGTGTACCGTCACCGGCGTGGGCGTGCGTTCTGGGCGTGGGTGTGCCAGGCTTAAAGGCATGAGTGCAGATAACCACGACATGAATTACTCCGCCGAGACCTTCGTCGTCTCCGGCGGCCGCCCGGCACACGAGCATGACGCGCCGGTGAACCCCCCGATCGTTCTTTCTTCCACCTACCGCGGCGTGGACGCTGTCAACATTGAGCAGGACCGCGTGTACGCCCGCTTCTCGAACCCCACCTGGGAGGGTATGGAAGAGGTTGTGGCGAAGCTGGAGAACGCATCCCAGCCGGGTCTGCTGTTCCCCTCCGGCATGGCTGCTGTCGCCGCCGTGATTGACCTGGTTCCGGTTGGTTCCATTGTGCTGATTCCGAAGCACGCATACATGGCGTCGGTGACCCTGTGCAAGGATTTGGAACGCCGCGGCATCATCGAGCTCATTCGCGTGGACATTGAAGACACCGAGAGCGTTATCGCCGCTATGGAGGACGCCGCATCCCGCGCTGGCGTGACCCCCGAGAACGTGAACTACTCGGCACCGAAGGTCCTGGCGTGGCTGGAGAGCCCCACCAACCCGATGCTTGAGGTCGCTGACCTGCCCGCCCTGCTGACTGCCGCCCGCCGCCTGGGTATTGTGACCGCAGTGGACAACACCTTCGCGACCCCGATTCTGCAGCGTCCCCTGACCTTGGGTGCTGACGTTGTGGTTCACTCCGCAACGAAGTTCCTGGCGGGCCACTCGGATGTGCTGCTGGGCATGACCCTGACCTCGAACGAGGAGCTGTACAAGGCGATGCTGCACCACCGCATCACCAACGGCGCAATCCCCGGTCCGGTGGAGGCGTGGCTCGGTCTGCGCGGTCTGCGCACCCTGGCGCTGCGCGTGGAGCGTGCGGTGCAGAACGCGCAGGTTCTTGCGGAGCGCCTGAGCGAGCACCCCTTCGTGACCGAGGTGCGTTACCCGGGTCTGGAGAGCGACTGCGGCCATGAGGTCGCGAAGAAGCAGATGGACGGTTTCGGCGCGATTCTGTGCGTCACCCTGGATACCGATGCGGCGGGTGCCCGTAACGTTGTGGAGGCGCTGAAGCTGTGGACCCCGGCAACCTCCCTGGGTGGTGTGGAGTCCCTGGTGGAGCGTCGCCGTCGCCACGGTAACGAGCCGGATTCGATTCCGGAGTCGCTGCTGCGCCTGTCGGTGGGTATTGAGAACGTTGATGACCTTTACAATGACTTGGTTGAGGCCTTTAAGGTTGTCCGCTAGGCACTTTGCTAGGGTTGTCTAGAGAAGCTGCTGATTCTAAGGAATACTATGTCTCCTATTCTGCTGGTCTGGTATGTGACCACTTTTGTTGATACGCTGCTGGCTATTGCGGCTGCCGTGGTTGGTGTGCTGGCTTTTGTGCGTGCGTGGATGTCTCCGGCGAACGCGTACGATTTTGCCGGTAAGCGCCCGAAGAACACGTGGCTGGCTTTGACTGGTGGTTCTGCCGCGGTGTCGCTGTTTAGTGTTTTTGCTGCGGTGACTGGCGGCGGTAATACTGTGCTGATTCTTCAGCTGGTTGCTGCTGTGATTAGCTGCGTGTTCCTGGCTGGCGTGTGGCCTTCGGTGGGTCGCCGCCGTTTCTAGCGTTAGCTTGTGCGCTCGCTTTGAGCGATAGAGTGTGAGGTCTCGTGCACCCTCTGCCGGGTTTGTCCCGGTCGGATGGTGTGCGGGGCTTTGCCGCGTCTTGGCGCGGTTTTTGCCGTTCCTCTTCTGGTAGAAAAGACCCTTATAAATTTTTGGGAGAATGCATATTTTCTAGGCTCTAAGGCATGACAAACCGGCGGGTAAATGAAAAAATAGAGGTATGACTTACAAACTAGTACTCCTGCGCCACGGCCAGTCCGAGTGGAACGAGAAGAACCTGTTCACCGGCTGGGTGGACGTTAACCTGACCGATAAGGGTCGCGCTGAGGCTAAGCGCGGCGGCGAGCTGCTGGCAGAGCGCAACATCCTCCCCGATGTTGTTCACACCTCCCTGCAGCGTCGCGCAATCAACACCGCAAACCTTGCACTGGATGCAGCAGACCGTCTGTGGATTCCCGTCAAGCGCACCTGGCGCCTGAACGAGCGTCACTACGGTGCTCTGCAGGGTAAGAACAAGTCCGAGATCCGCGAGGAATACGGCGACGAGAAGTTCATGACTTGGCGTCGTTCCTACGACGTTCCGCCGCCCCCGCTGGACGACAACGACCCCTACTCGCAGGCAAACGACCCCCGCTACGCGGATGTTGAGAACGCTCCTCGCACCGAGTGCCTGAAGGACGTTCTGGGCCGTATGCTTCCCTACTGGGAGTCGGACATCAAGCCCGACCTCGCAGCAGGTAAGACCGTTCTGGTTGCTGCACACGGCAACTCCCTGCGTTCGCTGGTCAAGCACCTCGAGGGTATTTCCGATGAGGACATTGCTGGTCTGAACATCCCGACCGGTATTCCGCTGTACTACGAGCTGGATGAGAACTTCAAGCCCGTCAAGGCTGGCGAGTACCTGGACCCCGAGGCTGCTAAGGACGCTATTGCTGCCGTAGCAAACCAGGGTAAGTAATACCTTCGGCAGGGTTTTTCCCCTGTGTTTGTGATGAGCCGTCCACCGGTAAGGTGGGCGGCTCATTGCGTTCTCTGCAAGGTTTCTGCACGGAGAGTTGGTCTGAAGTCGGTCTGAGAAGAGGCGCGCTCGCCTGAGTGCTGGGTACCGGCCACATTTATACTGAGTGGGGTACTCGAATGGAAGGGAAGTACATGGATGCCGGTCTGATCGCCTTTATTGCGGGCATGATAGGTCTGCTGGTGGGCGTCCTGAGCATGAACGCGGTGGCGCGTAGTGAGCGGGAGCAGGAGCGTAGCTTGGTGTCGGCGCCGGCGCTGCGTGATGGTGCCGCTCAGGTGCTTGCTGTGATTGGTCGCGCCTACCTGGTGATTGATGAGGTGGGCGGCGTGGTTCAGGCTTCTCCGGGTGCTTATGCGATGGGTCTGGTGCGTGGCCATACGGTGGCGTCTGATGAGTTGGCGGATATGATTCGCACGGTGCGTCATCGCGGTATTTTTGTGGAGCGTAGCTTTGAGATTGACCGCGGTGAGGGTGAGGCGCTGGTCCTGGATGTGCGTGTTGCGTCGCTGGGTGATGAGTACATTCTGGTGCTGGCTGATGACCGTACTGAGATTTCTCGCGTGCAGCGTATGCGTAATGATTTTGTGGCGAATGTGTCGCATGAGTTGAAGACTCCGGTGGGTGCGGTGAGTTTGTTGGCTGAGGCTATTGAGCAGGCGAGTGATGACCCTGAGGCGATTGAGTATTTTGTGGGTCGTCTGCATAAGGAGACTCGCCGCCTCTCTGCGCTGGTGCGTGACATTATTGAGCTTTCGCGTCTGCAGTCGACCGATGTGATTGCGCGCGGTGGTCCGGTGTCGGTGCCTTCTTTGGTGGCTGATGCGGTGGATCGTTCGCATATTGTGGCGGAGGAGAAGGACATCCAGATTTCTACCCGCATCGAGGAGGTCCCCGAGGTGTATGGTGACGCCGAGCTGCTCGGTATTGCTGTGCAGAACGTGGTGGAGAATGCGGTGCGGTATTCGCCGGAGCATACGAAGGTGGATATTTGGGTGCATCGTGTGGCTGATCAGCTGCTGGTTGAGGTTTCTGATCAGGGCGTGGGCATTCCTGAGGATGAGCAGAAGCGTATTTTTGAGCGTTTTTACCGGGTTGATCCGGCTCGTTCGCGTCAGACGGGCGGTACCGGTTTGGGCTTGAGCATTGTGAAGCATGTGATGACTCAGCACGGTGGTAGCGTGACGGTTCGTTCGATGCCGCAGGAGGGCTCGACGTTTACGTTGGCGTTGCCGCTGAATGAGGCTCCGGTCGCAGTGTAGTGTTAGCGGTATAGGTTTTATGGAATCGAAGGAAGTTATTGATGTCTAAAATTCTGATTGTTGAGGACGAAGAGGCCCTCTCGGATCCTCTGGCGTTTTTGCTGGGTCGTGAGGGTTTCCAGACGATTGTTGTAGATAACGGTCTGGATGCTCTGCCGGTGTTTGACCGCGAGGGTGCGGACCTGGTGCTTCTGGATGTGATGCTTCCGGGCATGTCCGGTATGGAGGTGTGCCGTAAGCTGCGTGAGGTGTCTTCGGTCCCGATTATCATGCTGACCGCTAAGGATTCTGAGCTGGATAAGGTTCTGGGTCTGGAGCTGGGCGCTGATGACTATGTGACGAAGCCGTATTCTGCGCGTGAGCTGATTGCTCGTATCCGCGCGGTGTTGCGTCGTCGTTCGGCGGAGACTGATTCTGCTACTGAGTCGGTGCTGCAGGGCGGCCCGGTGCGCATGGATATTGACCGCCATGTGGTGACGGTTAATGGTGAAGAGATTTCTATGCCGCTGAAGGAGTTTGAGCTCCTTGAGATTCTGCTGCGCAATGTGGGTCGTGTGATGACTCGCGGCCAGCTGATTGAGCGCGTGTGGGGTGCCGACTATGTGGGCGATACGAAGACCCTGGACGTGCATATTAAGCGTCTGCGTTCGAAGATTGAGCCGGACTCTTCTGCCCCGCAGTATGTGGTGACGGTTCGCGGCTTGGGCTATAAGTTCGAGGCGTAGGCGGGCTAGAGACTGATGACTTCTGCTTCTGCGGCGAATACTGCTGTGATTGTTTTGGCGGCTGGTTCAGGTACTCGCCTGGGTGAGCCGATTCCGAAGGCTGCTGTGCGTGTGCATGGTCGTACTCTGCTGGATTATGCGTTGGAGGGTGCGCTCGCTTCGGGTGTTGCTGAGCATGTGGTGGTGACGGTTCCTGCTGATTGTTCGGTGAGCTGCCCGGAGCTTTTGGAGGATGCTCGCCGTGCTGGCGCGTTGATTACTGCCGGCGGTAATACTCGTACTGCTTCGGTGGTTGCGGCGTTGGATGCATTGAAGGATGCACAGGTTCCGGTGGATTATGTGCTGATTCATGATTGTGCTCGTGCTTTTACTCCGCCGCAGGTGTATCACCGTGTGCTTGAGGGTCTGGGTTCTGAGAGTCCGCAGGGTGTTGTGCGTGCGGTGATTCCTGTGTTGCCGGTGGTGGATACGGTGAAGACCGTGGATTCTGCCGGCCTGGTGACGGGTACTCCTTCGCGCGCGCAGATGCGTGCGGTGCAGACTCCTCAGGGTTTTGAGGTCTCTGCCCTGTTGGCGGCGCATGAGCGTAGCCGATCCCTGCCGCCCGAGGAAGCTGAGCTGTTGACTGATGATGCGATGGCTATGGAGGCGGCGGGCGAGCCGGTGTTGACGGTTGCCGGTGATGCGGATGCGTTTAAGGTGACGACTCCGTTGGATTTGCGGGTTGCTCGCGCGCTGTTTGGTGATTCTGCTTCCTAATCCTGCCGCCTAACGCCTCCTATACCTGCCTCTGTAGTGGGGCGGGCACTGCCGCTGAGAAGATTTTTGTTCGATTGAAGGGTCCTGTGATGACTGTTATTCCTCGTGTTGGTACCGGTGTTGATGTCCATGCTTTTGGTGAGGAGGGCACTCCTCTGTATATTGCTGGCCTGCATTGGCCGGGTGAGCGTGGTTTGAGCGGCCATTCTGATGGTGATGTGGTGGCTCATGCTGCCGCTGATGCGCTGTTCGCTGCCTCGGGTACGGGGGATTTGGGGTCGAACTTTGGTGTGGACCGCCCGGATATGAAGGGTGCTTCGGGTGTTCGTATTCTGTCTGAGGCGGCGGCGATTGTGCGTGCGGCCGGTTTTGAGATTGGTAATGTGAGTGTTCAGCTGGTGGGTAATCGCCCGAAGTTCTCTCCGCGCCGTGAGGAGGCGAACCGCGTGCTGAGCGAGGCGGCGGGTGCTCCGGTGACGGTGATTGCGACGACTACTGATGGTTTGGGTTTGACGGGCCGCGGTGAGGGCGTGGCTGCTATTGCGACGGCGCTGGTGTATCCGCGTTCGTAGGTGTTTGGTTGCTTTGAGCCATTCTGTAACCTATCGCTGATTTACCGACCCGGTGTCTGAACCGACCCCGTAGAATGAGAGTGTGACTATGCGTTTTTATGATTCTGCTTCCGCGACTATTCGCGAGTTTGAGCCCGTCGTGCCCGGTGAGGCGCGTATCTACTATTGCGGTGCTACGGTGCAGGGTGAACCGCACCTGGGCCATATCCGTTCGGCACTGGTGTTCGACCAGCTGAGCCGCTGGATGCGTTACCGTGGCTTGAAGGTGACGACGGTCCGCAATGTCACTGATATTGATGACAAGATTTTGGCGAAGTCTGCTGATTCTATGCAGCCCGGTTTTGAGGGTGAGTTCCCGAATGAGCAGTGGTGGGCGCTCGCGTACCGTTTTGAGAAGGTTTTTGCTCAGGCGTATGCGGCGTTGGGTATTGATCCGCCGACGTATGAGCCGCGCGCGACCGGTCATATTCCGGAGATGTTTGCTTTGATTCAGCGTCTGATTGATCGCGGTCACGCGTACCCGGCGTTGGATGATTCTGGTGACGTGTATTTTGATGTGCGTTCGTGGGATAAGTACGGCGCACTGACGAATCAGAGCGTTGAGGATATGCAGGATTCTGCGGATGCTGATCCGCGCGGTAAGCGTGACCCTCGCGATTTTGCCCTGTGGAAGGGTTATAAGGAAGGCGAACCGCTGACCGCTTCGTGGGAGTCTCCGTGGGGTCGCGGCCGTCCGGGCTGGCATCTGGAGTGCTCGGCGATGGCTGGCAAGTACTTGGGTTCGCGTTTCGATATTCATGGTGGCGGTTTGGACCTGCGTTTCCCGCACCATGAGAATGAGCTGGCGCAGTCGACTGCTGCCGGTGATGATTTCGCGAACTTCTGGATGCACAACGGCATGGTCACCTATGAGGGTGAGAAGATGTCGAAGTCTATCGGTAATACGATTTCGCCGGCGCAGATGCTTGAAATGGCGCGCCCGCTGGTGGTTCGCTACTACTTGGGTAGTGCGCATTATCGTTCGGTGCTTGATTACCGTCCGTCGTCTCTGCAGGAGGCGGCAACCGCTATTGAGCGTGTTGAGTCGTTCCTTGCTGCTACTCAGGATGTGCTGAAGCCGGGTCGTGAGGTTCCGCAGGCTTTTGCTGAGGCTATGGATGATGACGTGAACATTCCTCGCGCCCTGGCGGTTCTGCATGAGCAGACTCGTGCGGGTAATGCTGCGCTCGCTGCTGGTGAGGATGCATCGGAGGCGGCTAACGCTGTAATGGCGATGGCTGAGGTTCTGGGTCTGGCTCAGCTGATGAGCTTTAATGCTGAGGGCACTTCGGGTGCTGAGCATGAGGCTCTGGACTCCCTGATTCAGGCGGTTCTGGCGGAGCGTGCGGATGCTCGTGCTCAGAAGGATTGGGCGAAGGCTGATGCGATGCGCGACTTGTTGGCGTCTGCTGGTGTGCAGGTGAAGGATGGCGCGAACGGTTCGACTTGGAGTGTTGGCTAGAGGGTGATGTGCCCCGCGTTTGTGCGCAAGGCTTAGGTTGCGCGGGTTCTCTCGCGTAGACTCGTATTCAAAACTTTGACGAAGGAAGAGAAGAATGGCTAAGGCAGGTTCGCGCCCGGGCGCTACCAGCAAGAAGAAGGGTGCTACTAAGGGCACCGGTGGTCACGGCCGTAAGGCGCTTGAGGGTAAGGGCCCTACTCCGAAGGCTGAGGACCGCGTTTATCACAAGGCGTATAAGATGAAGCGCGCGGCTGAGCGCCGTGCTGCTACCGGTACGAACCGTAAGTTCCAGACTCGTCTGGGCGGTAAGCGTGCTAGCGATGAGCTGGTGACTGGTCGTAATGCGGTGCTGGAGGCTCTGCGTACTGAGATTCCCTCGAAGCACTTGTATATCATGAGCCGTGTTGAGGTTGATGACCGTGTTCGCGAGATCATGACTATTGCGAATAAGCGCAACATTCCGATGCTGGAGATTCCGCGTAGCGAGCTGGATCGTTTGACTGATGGTTCTGTGCATCAGGGTGTTGCGATGCAGATTCCGCCGTACAAGTACCCGGATGCTACCGATCTGGTTCTGGATACTATGGAGCGTTGGCACTCGGGTAAGCTGTCGACCCCGCCGCTGTTTGTGGCGCTGGATGGCATTACCGATCCCCGTAACCTGGGTGCGATTATTCGTAGCGTGTCCGCGTTTAGCGGTGACGGCGTGATTATTCCTGAGCGTCGTTCGGCTGCTGTGACTGCTGGTGCGTGGAAGACCAGTGCCGGTGCGGCGGCTCGTATTCCTGTTGCGATGGCGACTAACCTGACTCGCGTGATTCAGCAGGCTAAGGAGCAGGGCATCTTTGTGATTGGTCTGGATGGCGGTGGCGATATTGAGCTGCCGGCTCTGGAGCTTGCGAATGAGCCGCTGTGCGTGGTGGTTGGTTCTGAGGGTAAGGGCCTGTCCCGCCTGGTGACTGAGAACTGCGATCAGATTGTGTCGATTCCGATTGACTCGGCGATGGAGTCTTTGAACGCGGCGATGGCTGTGGGCATTACTCTGTACGATGTTTCTCGTCGTCGCGCTTCTGCGAACTAGAGTTTTGAAGCTAGCGGGCTACGGCATGTAGCTCTGTAGTTTGAACCCTGTAGCTTGAATAAGGAGGGCACCCCGTGAGGGGTGCCCTCCTTTTCTATCTCTTCTGCACTCCCTCTAGCCGGTTCTTCTATACGGGGTGGGGGAGTTTTAGGGGATTTTAGGGCTCTTTTGAGGCTTTTTAAACTTTTTTTGAAGAAATTTTGAAGGGGTTACCCTGCGTTGACTAGGTGTTTTAGTACTCTGTTCGAGTCAGGATGAACCTAAACCCCAGTATTTGTGTCCTACTTCACCCTTTTTCGGGTTGCAGGGGTGTTTGGGGGTCTGTATAGTTGTATG
>NZ_CAJZIE010000060.1:0-13761 GCF_916049665.1 uncultured Rothia sp.
AACCCGTCATATTGATTTCAATCGGTTTTCCGGAATTAATCTGCTCCTCAGAAATAGAATCCACATCATAGGTAATAGAAGGCAGAACAGACTGTGGAAAATCATTTGTTACAGGGAGCACCGTACGAATATGATCCTCAGTATTCCACTGATAGGGGTGCGCTTCATCTAGCGGGCGGTAGGTCAAAATAACTTCGTACTCCATGCCCGCAGGGATGCCGTTGGAGGATACTTCCAAGTCGGCGCTGAAAGTCCCGTCTGGGGCAGGCGCCGGAACGTCAAAGCGCGGTCCCTGGTATGTTGGCTCCTGGTGAGGACCCACGTAGGTAGAAGAACCCTTGGGCGCAATAACGAGGCTACGTAGCTCGTGATGCGCCAAGAATTCGGGAGTGAAGCCGGTGCCCTCAACATGCACCGTGCCTCCGGCATAAATTCTTAGTGCTCCGCTAGTGACGCGCAGAGTCGGTAGCGAATTGGTCTGCTCGCCCTGGGCCGCAGGATTCTGCTGGTTGTCTGCTTGCTTCTGAACTAAAGCTGCAGCGGGGGAGGCGGGGGTCGCCTGTTCCGGGTCTGCATGAGCAGGTGCAACCTGTGCCGGTTGTGCCGGGTGTTCGGGAGCCGCCAGCGCCGCCGGGGCGATACCGGCAAGCGGGCTCAAACCCAACAGTAGCGACAGGCTGAGCGCGCGGGCGCTCGCCGGGTGGCGCGGGGCGGTGGAATGGCACCGGGCGCCTCGTGGTGTGAAGAATGAAGACATCATTATCCCATCTACAAAAAACTGTACGGTGAGTGAAGCGAGCGAGTAGATGAAGAGAGCGAAGAAGTTGAGCGGATAAAGCGTGAAAAGACCCCCCCAAAAAACAGGGGAGAAGAAGCCCCGTAAAGCCCGGTGTCGGGCAAAAGAACTCGCAGAGGCAGGGAAGAAAAACCGAGGCGGTACCGGCGGGCTGAAAAGCCGAACTACGTCGAACATCCCAGCCCACCGGTTACCCCTCACCACGACCGGGCGTTACCTGAGGTGGCTGCCGCCGTGGTCCATACGGTACAGCATCAACGCCAAATCACCAGCGGATACGAAAGACCTATCAAAGTCCTCATAAGCGTATTCCCCGTCAATGCGGTAACCCCACATGCGGTGATCAACAGCCCACTGAGCCTCGCGCCAGAAAGCGCTACCCTGACGAACCTTATGCTGCCAGCCGCTAGCGCTCCGGGGCGCATCATTATTGCCCGGCAGGCTACTGTTCTTCGGCAGCGAGGCAGAGGTCAGCGCCTTCGGCGTGACCTTACCCATCGCCTTCTGATACCTGTACAGGAACGCCACCGTCGACGGGGTCGAAAGGTGCGTATCCGGGTGGAACTTGCCGTCCGCCCAACCGAAGGTAATACCCTTCTGACGAGCCCAAATGAACGCGGCGTAGTCCGGGTCGCTCGTTGCCACATCCGCATACGGGCTAAAAGCAGGTAGCTCAACCTTCGGGGAACCAGCCAATCGGTACAGCGCCACCGTCACATCGCGGCGCGTCAGATTGCTATTCCAGGACATCGGCGAAGGACCAGGTAAAATCTCACGATCAGCAAACCAGCGTTCAGCAGCCTGCAACTCATCCTCACGCGTCAGCTTCAGAGGAATATCCTCGACATCAAGCTGCTCCACCGACTCCGCAGCACCATCCTTACCGGGGGTGACCTTCTCCAAGACCAGACGATAAGCGCCCGAATAGCTCAGCTGCTGAGTGATCGTCAGGTCCATCTCCACCCTGCCATCCTGGATGCGATCGGCGGGAATCGCCTGCTGGAGTACCGTCTGACCGGTCAAACGCCCCCGCTCATCAACATGCTGCACCGAGAGGCGGTACGATCCTTCACCCGGCGCAGAGAGCCCGGTAGCGCGTGCCGTAAATGAGTTCGTCTTCGCGTACGGGCTCAGGCCCACCGACCCAAGGTGCAGTGCGGGCCCCGTGGACTCGTGCTCGGGAGAATGCACCGGAAGGAACTCAGCAACATCATTCAGCATAGAACCCGGAGAATCTTCCATGCCGGGGTAAGGCAGCCCGTCCCCATACATGCCAATAAAATAGAGCTTGCCCGGCTTCAACGTACCCGCAGGAATCTTCATCTCCGTGCTGAAATAGTTATTGCGGAACCACCTGGAGTTAACCCCGTAGTACGTGTAGTCCACCCGCTGAGTGAACACAGGCTCACCCACCATCTTTCCCGTTGCAGGGTCAGCCTCATAGATAGCGATGACCGGAGAATCATTAGAAATCAGTTCCCTAGCCCGCACGAGGACATGGCGTCCCTCAACCCGCAGCGTCGTATCCTTCCACGGGTCATTGATAGCGGATTGACTGAAGGTGTAGGTCCCACGGGTCGGCTGCGCATCCTGAACCACATCAATATGGGCGCGGGCATACAAACGGTCCGCCAAACTCCAAGGTTCCAGCTCAGCTTCATCCGACGACCAGTAGTACGTCATCACCACATCGAAGAGCTCACCGTCGGCAGCCTCAATGTACTGCGGGGGAACCTCAAACGTGTAGGTGAGGCTACCGTCCGGGTTCTCCCGCACCTGGGGCTTCAAGTCCTTGAGAAACCCGCCGTACTCGTCGAGAGGCGCATAACTATTGTGTTCCGCATACGCGTACAACGATCCGCGCTGCACCAGAACCAGCTCGTAGAAAGTGTACTTCTTACGGAATTCAGCGCTCAACGGAGAAGTCGTCACCGACACCGTGCCACCCTGAGAAATATTGAGGGTTCCCGAATCGACCTTCAACTGAACATTTGCCGGGTTCACCCAATCAAAAGCATCAGCGGCAAGAGGCGCCATCGGAAGCTGGGTGCTCACCGTGAACTTATGGTGACCGTACGAATACTCATAGTCCGAGAACACCACACGCACTTCAGCCACTGAACCGCGAGAAGTCGGCCTATAGCTGGAATAACCGTCAACCTTATACTCAACCTCCACGGTCAGAGTACCGTCAGCATTGCGGGTTACCAGCTCGTCACGCTTATAGTATTGGTCGGCTACATCATTCTTCGCAAAAGGTGCCTTCTCACCAGAGGTAGCGTTATAAATCGCCACAGACTCAAGGTAGTACCCCAGGTCCACCTCGGGTGAGATATTAGAAATAGTCACCTTATAGACGCGGTCCTGACCGGGATCAAAATCCTGCGCAGCAACAGATACCTTCGGCAGGGTATTCCTGAACGAATTATCCTGATATGCCATGCGCGCAGGGTGATTGCCCACAGGAACGAAGGGGAACTTACGCGACAGCTTCTTCCACCCGTTCCCCCCGTGGGTTTCTACACCGGAAACATCCAGGGAATACCCCTTACCGGACTTCAGGACTCCCGCAGGGATAGTAATCTTCTTCTGGAAATAGCCGTTAGGAATCAGACCCTTGAAAATGCGCTGATTCTCTTCCGTATCCGGTGCCTTCAGCTCACCAAGCGAAGCCACATTAGAGTTCGTGACCTTTCCCTGCTCATCATGCTCGGACAGGGTGAAGTCCACGGAGCTGACATCCTGAAAACCGGTACCCGTCAGCGTCACCTCAATCGGCTGGCCGGAAGCAATCTGCTCCTCAGAAATAGCCGAAACATCATAGGTGATGGAGGGGAGCTGCGCCTTCGGGAGGTTGAACTCCACCGGCAGCGCCGTACGGACGCGATCCTCAGTGTTCCACGCATAGGGGTGCGCATCATCTACGGGGCGGTAGGTCAGAATAACCTCGTACTCCAGGTTTGCCGGCAGGCTATTCGCCGGAACCGTCAAATCAGCGCTGAAACTGCCGTCAGCAGCCGGTTTCGGGGCGTCAAAGACAAAGCCGGGGTAATCGACCTTCTGGTAGGGGTTAGCGTAGGTTGAAGAGCCCTTCGGAGCAATCGTGAGGCTACGCAACTCATGATGCGCCAAGAACTCCGGGCTCAGCCCGGTACCCTCCACGTGCACGGTACCGCCGTGAAGAATGTCGAGGGAGCCGCTGGACACGCGCAGGGTCGGCAGGGAAGCATCCTGCTTAGCACCCTGCACGGGAGTGTTCTGCGCAGGTTCGTTCTGCGCAGGTTTGTTCTGGGCAGGCGCGTTCTGCGCGGGTGTTTCTTGAGGCACTGCCAGCGCCGCAGGAGTAAGACCTGCAAGCGGGCTCAAACCCAGCAACAGCGACAGGCTGAGCGCGCGGGCGCTCGCCGGGTGGCGCGGGGTATCAGAATGGTGCGGGGCACCTCGTGGGGCGAAAAATGAAGACATCATAATCCCATCTACAAAATTTATACGGTGATTGAAGTGAGTGAGTAGATGAAGCGAGTGAAGAAGTTGAGCGGATTGAGCCTGAAAAGCCAGGCTAGGGGAGAAGAAGCCCCGTAAAGCCTGGCGTCAGGCAAGAGAGATCGCCGGGGAGGGGAAACAGAGGCGGCACCGGCGGGCTGAAAAGCTGAACTACGTCGAGCACCCAGCCCACCGGTTACCCCTCACCACGACCGGGCGTTACCTGAGGCGGCTGCCGCCGTGCTCCATACGGTATAGCATCACAGCCACCTGACGGTACGACATCTTGAAGCCCTCAAAGCTCTCATAGAAGTAACCTTGATCAGGCATGTAACCCCAGATACGTTGCTCAACAGCCCAACGAGACTCACGTGAAAAAGCAGTCTCCGGGCTGATCCAGAGCCGCCAATGAGAGCTATACGGGAAATGGGTCTGTTTCTTCGGGGTAGAGTCCGGTAGCGAAGGAGACGTCGGCAAGCTTGGCGACACCTCCCCCTGGGATCGCTGATACCTGTAGAGGAACGCAGCCGTGGAACGGTCCGAAAGCGGCTCATTCGGGTGGAAGCGACCATCAACCCAGCCGAACGTAATACCCCGCTGACGAGCCCAAATAATCGCGGTATAGTCAGGGTCATCCGGCGTAATATCCGTGTAAGGGCTGACTGCCGGAAGCTCAACCTGCGGCGCACCCGCTAACCGGTACAGTGCCACCGTCACAGAACGGCGGTTCACTGACTCCCAATCGCGATCAGAGGGGTAGCCCGGCAGAATTTGACGGTTCACAATCCATTTCCTGGCAGCCTCCATTTCCTGTTCCTGGCTGATATCCAAGTCCAGATCTTTGGAAGCAACCTGCTCAACCGAATCGACAGCGTCACCCTGATTCGGGGTTACCTTCTCCACAAAGAGCCTATAGGCCACCTCAAAATTCAGGGCATAGCCGGGAAGAGAAAGCGTCTGCCCCGTACGACCCTTCTGAATGCTCTCGGCAGGAATCACTTTCTCCCAAGACTTCTGCCCGGTCGGACGGCCATGATCATCAATCGGCTGCAAGGAGAAACGGTAGTAGCCCTTGGTCAGCGGCGGCAGACCCAAAACAGTCACCTTCAAAGTATTATTCTCGCGATAAGGGCTCATCTTATCTCCCGAGACGTAGATGCTGGTGGGAGCTGCATCTTGCTCCGAGGTACCTACCGGGATGAAATCTGCCACATCGGTCATCCATGCACCAGGGTATTCCTCGGAACCCGGGCCAGGATAACCACCGCCGTAGAAACCAATCCTGTACAGCCTGCCCGCTTTGAGAGTACCCCCGGGAATCGTGATAGCCGTACTGAAATGGTCGTTCAAGAAACTATCACAGTACTGATTGCACCTGGTGTAATTCAGATTCTGCATAAACACAGGCGAACCAATACCCTGCCCGGTCACCGGATCAACCTCATAGAGGGTCAGGACCGCCGGGTCTTCAGGACCCCAAAAGGTGCTTTTCGAGAGGATATGGAAACCCTCAACCGTCAGGGTTGTATCCTCTTCCGGATGCTCGATAGAAGATGAACTGAAAAGGTAGGTGGTCTTCGTAGGTTTAGCGTCCTGCACCACATCGGTAGGAGTGCGGACTACCCGGCGATTCGACCACGTCAACGGATCCGGCGCATACTCATTCGACGGGTAATACGTCAGCACCGTATCGAAGAGAGTCCCCTCTTTAGCCTCAACAATATGGGCGGGAACAACGAGCGTGAAAGTGAGGCTGCCATCCGGGTTCTCTCGCACATTACCCTGCTGCTTGAGGTCCTCAACCATCCCACCGTACTGAGTGAGGGGAACATAATTATGATGCCCGACATGGACGTACGTGGAACCACGTTCCACCAACGCGAGCTCATGGAACGTGTACTTCTGCCTAAACTCGGCGCTCAACGGAGAGGTTGTCACCGACACGATACCGCCCTGAGAAATGTTGAGGGGGCCTGTCGTGACCTTCAAATCAATGTTCTCCAGCTCAGAGGCAGGATCGCCACCCTGCACTTGAGGCATCTGACGGGCCGGTGTTTCTTGAGTAGTTGCCTGCTGCGTGTTCACAGGGGAGGCGGGCGCCGGCTGAGCCGCCACCGGCGTCAAAGCCAACAGCGGAGACACGCCCAACAGCGGAGACAAACCCAACGCCAGGGAAGCGCCCGCAACTTTTCGGCGCGCGCCACGGGCAGGCTTAAAGAATGAGGACATCATTATCCAATCTGAATTTTCTGCATGAAAGAGGTGAGTGAGAAAAGAAGTTGAGAGGATCAATGAGTGACAGTCCACCGCGCCGAACTCGCCCCGAATCCATATCGTAGAGGACCCGTCGCAGCGGCATTCTGAAGTGCAATCTCAGCCTACCAACCCGCGTCTTAAACAATCAATGAAAACACGAGAAAAACATGCCGATGAGAGTTATAAGACAAAAAATTCAAAAATTACGTCCCGGCTTTATATAAAGCCCAAAACCCCAAAAGACCACACAATAGAGAGGCAAAAACTGGACACATAACCAGTACTAAAAACGGTGCCCAACAGTGCCAGCGCTAGAAAACAGGCACACGAAAAGGGGCGGTGAGAGAAAAACTCTCACCGCCCCTTCTTCAGGTCACTATCTTCAGCTGCTGTTCTTAGAAGTCAACCCAAGCTAAAACACGCAGGGGCAACCGTACGGTTCAAGGTACCTGCCGAATCTTAGTCATCGATATAGGGGCTGTTGGGGATGGTGTCAAGCATGTCGAGCATTGACAGGACACGAGCCAGCTCCTCGCGGGTAGCAGTCTTGGTCGGACGGAAATCCTTGCTCTTATAGTGATAGCTCGTATCGATATTCACCGACGAGTGCAGCCACACCGACTCGGTGTAGAACGGGGCACCCGGCTTCATATCCTGCGGGGTAGTGGGACGGAACCAATAAGAACGACGACCGGGGGTCAGCATAAAGTAACGGTAGAAGAACGCAGCCATCGTAGCGCGGCTAGCCACCGCCTCCGGGTGCATCTTACCGTCAGACCAGCCGGAAGTCAGACCGTTCTGATACGCCCAAATATACGCCGGGTAACGCTCATCCTTCGGGGACAAATCCGGGAAAGGAGAGCGCGCAGGAAGCTTCACCTTCGGCGAGCGGGCGCCTCGGTAGATTGCATCCATCAGGTCGCCGCGGGTCACCGCACGCTTAGGGTAGAAGCAACGTTCCTTATCGAGCAGCAGAACCTTTGCCTTACATGACCTGTAGATATCGGGGGCGTACTCGCCATCCATATCAATGTCCACAATGAAAGGTGCCCACGCGAACTCCGTGTCAATCTTGGGGCGAACTTCAAGAGTGCGCAGAATGGTGTACTGCTGACGGCGCGGACGAAGAGACAAGCGAACCCCGTAGTTTCCATTCGGGCCACCGGTGATCTCAGAATCAATGACGTGATGCCTAATGTAGACATCATTCTCGATGCGCTTCTTCGGCTCAAGAGAGAAGAAATAGAACTGCTTGAAGCCCTTCTCCTTGGTGTAGTAGCCAGCCTCAATGTACGGGGTGTACAGGCCAGTATCAAGCACAGCCTGCAGGCCGGTAATCTCGTAGCTGAGGTTGAAGCCGCTAATATCAAACGACGCCTCGGTAATCTTGAACGTCAGCGGAGTGGTCTTAACGTCCAAGGTGGCAGCCTGGGCGTTCTGCTCGCTGGCGTGGTAAGCGCCCAAAGCGCCAGCGACTGTTAGTGCTGCTGCACCCTTAAAAAGGGCGCGACGAGAGGAAAAAGTAGACATAACGTTGTCCCATCGATGTGTTTCTGAGTGGTTACTTCTACGCTAGCAAACCAATAACCATTGGGTAAGCCTCTAGTCGTTTGCTATACGTACGTGGCGTGACGTGTTTCCATGTGTGTTGAGTTGAAAATGTGAATGTTAGTGAGTGAAATACCCGCCACCAATGGCGAGACGTTTAACACTATAAACATTTTTACTCGCAAAAAGAAGGCGGATAGCTAGACACTAACCGCCTTCTCTGCTCATCAAAAGCTACCCCTAAAATGTGGAGAAATGTGGTTTTACAAGGGGTAATACAGATTTAAGCCCCTAGAAAAATAGTTAAAAAATTTTCAATATGATGCAAAAAATAAGAGGAAATAAATAGTTGGGCAACCTACTGCTCATGCACCAGCAGCGTCAAAACACCCGCCTTACGCGCCGTCGGCAGGGTGCACTCCACCGACCAGTCCTCGCTGACCGCCTCCAAAAATTCGGCAATACCCGCCGTGGAGCCATCAATAGGACGAGCCGCCAAGCCCGACTGAATCAAGTAGCGCGCAAACAGGCCGCGGTAATGCTTCGCCATGTGCGAGACGACCTTACGCGAACCATCAGCCGCCACACGCTCCACACGAACCGCCAGAGTCTGCGACGGGGGAGTCACCCACGACTTCGCGTAGGCGGCAGAACGGCAATCCAGAATCAGCTGGTCCTTCGCAGTTGCCTCCAGGGCGGTACCCAGCGCGCCCTTCCAGAAGGAGGCGAGCGCACCAATCGAACCCAGCTTCACGCCCATGGACAGGCGGTAGGCGGGGATCGCGTCCTCGGGGCGCAGAATACCCCACAGCGCCGAAGAAATCAGCAGCGACCAGTGCGCGGCGTCGCGTTCGGCGGGGGAGAAGCTCGCATAATCCAGCGCTTCGAACAGCACGCCCGTGTAGGTGTGGATTGCCGGCTGTGCAGGCTCGGTCAGCAGGCGCGTGTTGCGTTCCACCTCTGCTTCGAGGGATGCGCCCACCTTGAGCTCTGCCAGGGCATCGGGTCCCGAGCTGACCGCGGTCAGCTCCTCCAGGACGCTCTCACGCTCGGAAGTGAGCTCAGGGAACGAGAGGTCAGCGAAAGAAACCGGCGCATTGCCAGCCGGGGCGGGGGTCTTACCTTCGGAAGGGGGAAGAAGAATCAGCATCTCTCCAGTGTACCCGCGAGGCGCAGCGTAGTTGCGAGGCGAAGTAAGCCTGCGAGGCGAACTGCGAAAATAGTCGCCGCCAGGGGTATGCGTATAATGGGTTGGGTGAAACGGGCCGTCCGGGCAATCGCGAGGCACACGTGCTTCGAGGAAAGTCCGGGCTCCACAGCACAGGATGGTGGATAACATCCACTCGGGGTAACCCGCAGGCCAGTGCCACAGAAAGTAAACCGCCGCGGTTCGCTGCGGTAAGGGTGAAAGGGTGGTGTAAGAGACCACCAGCGGGCGCGGTGACGTGCCCGGCTAGGTAAACCCCATTCGGAGCAAGGTCAAACAGAATACGCCATGGTAGGGTAGTGCGCCCGATCCCCGTCAGCTTCCTTCACGGAGGTGGGGTGCGTATTCGGGTAGGCTGCTTGAGGCGTGCGGCAACGTACGTTCTAGATAGATGATTGCCTCGAAACGCCCCTTCGGGCGGCGTTTTAGACAGAACCCGGCTCATAGGATGACCCGTTTCACGCTACCGTTGGCTGAAGGAAAAGATCATCGGCTGATGGAAAACGAAGACCGCGAATGCGCTCGAGAGTGCATTCGCGGTCTTCGTTTTAAGTTCTCGGGAGGTCGGTCCGACCTTCAGAAGAGGTCGTGATTAGTGGCCGAACGGATCCGGATCCACGCCGGGCATCCACGAGTTACCGTCGACGGTCCAGCCTTCCTTCTTCACGACCTTCTTCATCTTGCTGGTCCACTTCTTGTTCAGACGGTTCACGTACAGCTTGCCGTCCAGATGGTCGGTTTCGTGCTGCATGCAGCGTGCGAACCAGCCGGTCGCCTCAAAGTGGACGGGGTTGCCGTGCTCATCAAGACCGTTCACGGTGACCCACTCGGCGCGCTTGAGGGGGAAGCTGTAACCGGGGAAGGACAGGCAGCCCTCTTCCTCCTCGTACGGGTCCGGGTCAGCGGTAGAAATCTTGCCCAGGGTCAGCACCGGGTTGATGATGCAGCCGCGCGGGGGCACGCCGTCCTCGTTCTCCATCTTGTAGGTGAAGATGCGCAGGCCCACACCAATCTGCGGTGCTGCCAGACCCACACCGTTGGATGCGTCCATGGTCTCGTACATGTCAGCCACGAGCTCCTTGAGCTCATCATTAAACTCGGTGACGGGTGCCGCGGGGCGGTGCAGAACGGGGTTGCCGTGAATAACGATGGGGCGAATAGCCACGGAATCATCCTTTGCTTGTGTTGAATGGGAACTGTTGAACGGGAACTTGCCGGATGCGCCTGCCGCATGAAGATACGGGGCGTGCCCTGTTCCCGCTCGCTGGTTTAAAGTGCGGGTGTAAAAGCTCTATTCCGGTAAACCGTGTGCGGGGCAACCGAACAGGGGATAACGCGAACAGAGGGTAAAGCGAAAGGGCCGTTACGGATAACCATAACGACCCTTTCCATCGGGGTGATCGACGGGGGTTGAACCCGCGACCTCCTGGACCACAACCAGGCGCTCTGCCAACTGAGCTACGACCACCATGTGCTTCGCTTGGTTTCCCTTGCGATATGCAACGGATACTACTGTACAGGAGATTCAGGAACCTGCCAAGTTGAAAAGCCGTGATGCTCGTTACATGCTGTGCCTGATGTGAACCGCGGGGGAGGGGAGCCCACTGAGGCCCGTCGAAGCCCTCAAAATCAACTGCGGCACCTAAGCAGTGCCACTGGCTAGAGACTATGCTTCGGTAGCCTCAGAAGCGGACGCCTCAGCCTCGCGTTCAGCTGCCTCACGTGCGGCACGCTCCGCCTCCACCTCACGCGCAATCTGCGCCGAAGCAATCGCATCCGGGCCCTGCGGCACAAAAATAGCGCGGCGGTAATACTTCAACTCATCAATCGAGTCCTTGATATCACCCAGTGCACGGTGGTTGCCGGTCTTCGCCGGGGCGCTATGACGAGCCGCCGGGTACCAGCGCGCCGCCAGCTCCTTAATGGTCGACACATCAATCACGCGGTAGTGAAGGTGCGCCATGACCTCGGGCATGTAACGCTCCAAGAAACGCTTATCCATGCCCACGGAGTTGCCGCCCAGCTGCGCCTTGCCCGCCACCGGAACATACTTCTTGATGTAACGAAGCACCTGCTCCTGCGCGTAATCCATCGACACGCCGTGCTCAATATCGGGCAACAGACCCGACGCCTCATGCATCGAACGCACAAAGTCATTCATGTTCTCCAGCGCACCGGCAGGAGACTCATTACCGGGCTTAATGACGAACTCAACGCCAGAACCCAGAATGTTCAAATCGGCATCCGTGACCAGAACGCCCACCTCGACTAGAGCGTCATTCTCCACGTCCAGGCCGGTCATCTCGCAGTCAATCCATACAATACGTTCACTAGAAATACTCACCCTCCCACTCTACCCCCAAACGCCGCCGACCAGCCTCCCGACCTGTCATAAAAGCGCACGCAGCACGCACACAAGAACAAGAAATAGGGGAGCGGGTGCGCCCACCGATGTACCCACCGATGCGTCCGCCGCCCTGTCCGCCAGTTCTACCGCAACAGTGAATCCGCCGGGTGCTCAGAGCCGCTCGGGTATGATAAAAACCAGAACGACGATGCAGACAGAAAGGGAGTTATGCGCGCACCAAAGGAGCTAGCACACCGGCTCACCACCCCCGGCGCACACGACGCACCCCTCTCACCCAAACTCTTGGACTACGTCAATAATCACCGTCTGCGCACGCTGATTATCGGCACCATCGGCTCCATCATGGTCACCCTCGGTTCCTACGCCGTAGGCTGGCTCGCCGACAGCTCCAACTTCTGGCGCTACGAAATTATTCGCGCCATCCGATTCGAAGCCGCGTGGGTTATCACCGGCATTATCCTGCTCGCCCTCGGCGCCATGATCATGTGCCGCGAATGGCTGCGCATCTACCAGAAAATGGGCGACTGGAACGAACCCAACACCATGCGTTGGATGATTGCCGTCACCGTCAGCTGGTCCCTGCCACAGGTCTTCGCGTTCACCATCTACAGCCGCGACATGTTCTCCTACTACGGTCAGGGCATGGTCATGGCGCACGGCCTCAACCCGTACAAGCACGGTGTCTCCGAAATCTCGAACTTCATGCAGAACGGCGCGGACCCCATGTGGGCGGAATCCCCGCCGCCGTACGGACCGGTCTCCCTCAAACTCGAAGAGTGGATTGTACGCCTGGCAGGGGAGAACATCGACCTCTCCCTCTTCTACTTCCGCCTGCTCTCCGTGCTCGCGGTCATCGGCATCCTCTTCTACGTGGCAAAGCTCGCCAAGGCGCACGGCTTCAACCAGGTCCGCGCCCTCTGGCAGATCGGCCCGAACCCGCTGTTCATCGCATCGTTCATCGCCAGCGGCCACAACGACTCGCTCATGACCATGTTCATGCTCGGCGGCCTCTACTACGCCAAGCGCTACCGCGACACCCTATGGGGCGGCCCGCTCGGCGTGACCTTCGTAGCCTTCGGCGTTGCCGTCAAGCCGCTCGCCCTCGTGGTGCTGCCCTTCGTGGGCCTGCTCTGGGCGGGTAAGAACGCCTCCTGGCCGCGCAAGTTCATCTTCTGGGCTCTCTCCGGTGTGCTGCTGCTCGCCGAAATGGCGCTCATGGGCTGGGCAACCGGACTGGAATTCGGCTGGATCAAGGCGCTGTCCACCACCGGCGGCCAGTACATCTGGTACACCCCCTTCGGCCTGGTCATCGGCGCCGCCTCCCTGTTCGTTCAGGGTGACACCTTCGAGGTCATCCGCAAGCTCATCGAAACTGTCGGCAAGGGCATTGGCATGCTCGGCGCCATGGCAATGGCATTCGTCGGACGCGACCGCAATATCGTGCGCCACGCCGGCCTCGCAATCCTGTTCATGCTCCTGTGCAGCCCCATGATTCAGCCCTGGTACCTGCTCTGGGCAATCCCGATGCTCGCCGCAACCGGCCTGCGCTCGCACTTCCAGCTCATGTGGTACTTCATCACCACGCTGTTCTTCATGGCGTACGGTGTGAGCGACCAGCTGAACGTTTCGCCCTACCTGCGCGATTTCAACCAGGACATGGGTCGACTCATCGCGACCGTCATCTGCCTGGGCTACATCATCTACCTGGTTGCCCTCGACCCGGCAACCCGCCGCCTGGTGTACGTGAGCCTGCACCCCACGCAGATTCGCCGCACCACCATCCGCCTGTGGTGGCAGCTGTTCCCCGGCGCAACCCGCCGCCGTGCACGCCGCCGCGAGGTGAAGAAAGCAGAACGGGAAGCCGCTAAGGTAGGCTCCTAGCGCAAACTCCTAACGCGCCCGTCTGGCCCGGTAGCCCAGTGGCATCCTCCGCCTGTAGAGGCGCGGTGCATGAGAAGCTCAAAATCTCATGTACCCTAGAGGAAGGCCTCAGTAGCTCAGAGGATAGAGCAGGAGCCTTCTAATCTCTTGGTCGGGGGTTCGATTCCCTCCTGGGGCGCCGTAACGAAAACCGCCCCGCACCCTAAACTCAGGGTGCGGGGC
>NZ_CAJZIE010000061.1:0-13506 GCF_916049665.1 uncultured Rothia sp.
TCACGATAAGGAGTTTGACGATGAAGTCCCATAACCGCCGCCTGCTCACCACGGGTGCCCTGCTGGCCATCGGCGTGCTCCCGCTGAGCGCATGCTCGCTCTTCGACCCGCCGCTGGAACGTGACGAAAGCGTCCACGCCATCTTTGACGCGGAACAGGACATCGTAAAGATGCCCCTGGACGATTACCTCTACTACGAGGGGGGCACTCACTACGAATACACCGCCCATCAAATCGCCATGAAGCAGTGCTTCGCCGAACACGGGCAGAGCTACACCATCAAATCTCTCGACTCTAGAGAGACGCCACGCGGTGATTTGGGCCGAATGTACGGCCCCTGGAACGTCGAATACGCCAAGAAGTACGGATTCCAGAAGCGAGACCCCAACGCCAAACCTCCCATCTCCGTCACCCCAGGGGCAAGCCTCAGCCCCGAGGAGAGGCTCATCATCGAATGTGATGACAAGGCCCGCGAGACCCTGGAGGCCGCGGTGCCCGAAGGTAAGAGGCCCGAGAATGATGTGCAGTCCACATACAATCGTATCTCCACCGAGGCAATCAACGCCGTTTACGGTAGCAAACTGCACCGCGAGCTCGAAGAGAAGTGGAAGCAGTGCGTCTCAAACCGGGGGCTCACCCCCAATAAGGCAGGGTCGGTAGCCGAGGAATCCCCGCTGGCTGAGGAAGATAGCAAGAGCGGGGGAACGAATGCGCCAGCCTCCGAAGAGGAAATTCGCATCGCCACCATCATGGCAGAATGCAACCAACAGGTCGGCATGAGTCAGCAGCTCTACGACCTGGAGGCACAGTACCAGATGCCGCTCATCCGCAAGTACCAGTCGCAGCTTGAGCAGGACCGCAAGGCAGAACGTGAACGTGACGAGAAGTTCAAACAGTACGTTCTGGAGCACCAGTAAACCGGGGCGCTAAAAGACAGCGCACCGAAAGACGGCGCTAAGAAATAGACAGCGCTGACACAGTTCAGAAAGACACCGCCATGACCACTCACACGAAAAACCAAAACAGCGGGCACCGCTTCAGCGAACGCATCGCCCGACCCCGCGTGCTCCTGCTGCTGGCTATCCTCGCCATCGGCTCGCTCATGCTGTCCTTCTACCTGGGCACCCGCTACGCCGCCACGGGCCCCGACCCGGCCGTGCAGGCGAAAACCGTGATTCCGGTCTGGGCGAAGGTTGAAGAACGCACCGTCAGCGAGGGCCTCGCCATTGCCGGAACCACCAAGGCTGGGGAGACCGCCCCGATTAGCGCGCGCACCAACGGTGAGCCGGTGCTCGTCTACCAGAACCAGAAGCCCGGTAACGTGCTCAAGGCCGGTGACTTCATCGGCATCATTGGCGCCGACCCCGTCTTCGTGCTGGAAGGGCCGCTGCCGCTGTACCGCGACCTCAACCTGGGCGATAACGGCGACGACGTGCTCGCCTTCCAGAAGGCGCTGAACTCCGCCGGGTACGCCACCGCTCAGAGCGGCACCGTCACCGAAGACACCCTCGACGCCGTCACGCGCCTGCACCGCGCGCACCTGACCGGCGTGCCCAGCGAGGGAGTCACGACCATTGCGCGCAGCAACTACGCGATTCTGCCCGGCGGTAGCCACACCGTCACCGCAGTTGCGGCAGTCGGCCAGCTCATTAACGACGGCAACCCCATCGCGAGTGTAGAAACCAGCGAACCCTACGTGGAATCCAGCGTTGAGCTCTCCGTTGCCAATAAGCTCAAGGCCGGCGACCGCGTTAGCCTGCGCACCTCCACCGGCAGTGTGGAGGGCACCATCACCAGTATTGGTGAGCTGCAGAACGACCCCTCCAAGGGTGCGGCAAAGAGCGTGCGATTCAGCGCCGACGACCCGAGCAAGCTCACTCCGGGGCAGAGCGCATCCATCACCAGTAAGGGCAACACCTCAACCACCCTCGCCGTGCCGACTACCGCGGTACGCCAGGACTCCCAGGGCACCTACGTGCTCGTTGAAAAGGGCGGAAGCTCCACCTCGACCAGCAAGGATGCGCCCTCCACCGAACGAGTCAACGTTGAGGTTCTACGCACCGCCGGCGGATACGCCGCAATCAACGCAAACCTCAGCACGGGACAGAAGGTGCTTGTCTCATGAGCCGCCGTAAGAGAACCCCAGACGCAAGCCCAGGACGTGCGCCTACAGTTGCGCCCAACGTAGCGTCCGCCGCTACACCTGCCGCCGGGCTCGGTACCGTGCCCAACACCGCACCCGCTATCGAAATGCACGGCATTACCCGCGTCTTCGAGGGTAGCGACCGGCCCGTTCTCGACCACCTCGACCTGGTGGTAGAACGCGGCGAATTCCTCGCCATTATTGGTCCGTCGGGCTCCGGTAAATCCACCCTGCTCAACGCCATTGGCCTGCTTGACACGCCCACCAGCGGAACCTACAGCCTCTTCGGTAAAAACACGGAAGGACTCAGCGACCGAGAACGCGACGAAATGCGCCGAGACCACCTCGGCTTCATCTTCCAGTCCTCAAACATGCTGCTGGACGAAACCAGCACAACCAATGCCTCCATGGGCCTGCGCGTGCAGGGCGTACCCTACAGCGAGCGCCTGCAACGCACCGAAGAAACCCTAGAATTTCTGGGGTTGAGCGACCGCGCTAGCATCCGCACCCGCTACCTTTCCGGTGGCGAGAAGCAGCGATGCGCTATTGCTCGTGCCCTCGCCACGCGCCCGCCGCTGATTCTTGCTGACGAGCCCACCGGCAACCTGGACAGCCACAATAGCGCCAAGGTCATTGAGATTCTGCAGCGCATTAACGCCACCGGCTGTACCGTGCTGGTTATTACCCACGACCCGGAGGTTGCCGCCGCCGCCCGCCGCGTAATTCGCATTGAGGATGGGCGGCTGCATGAGCAGGGCCGCACCGACTTGGCTACGGTGCCGGTGACTGAGGTGCCGGTCGCCGAGGCTGTGTCGTCTGTAGCAGACACCCCGGCGGAAGCCACGGTGGATGCTCCCGCGAATGCCCCCGTCAGCCTCGCGCCGGGGGAGAAGCCCGCTACGCATCGCCGCGGAAGCTTCCTCACCGACGACAGCATCGAGGCAATCTCGGCGCTCACCTCACGACCGCTACGCACCCTGCTGCTGGGCCTGTCCTTCGCCCTGGGCGTGGGCGGACTCATCAGCGCCTCCGGCATGAGCGAATCCGCCAGCTACCAGGTGAACCAGCGCCTGCTCGGATCCGAACAATCCACGCTCTACATCAGCGACAGGGACAATGACCAGAACATGCTCGGAACCTACCGGCAGGGCGAATCCGCGCAGAATGTTGCCGACCGCATTAGCGCGCTGGACTACGTGAAGAACACCGGATTCGTCAGCAGCGTGGCACCCGCCGACGTGCGAATCACCCGGTTCAGCCCCTACGAGGACGAACCCAAAACGGCGATTGGCCTCAGCTCCACCTCGAAGACCCGGCTCGAGCAAATCGGTGCCCGCATGAACCCCGAAACCCTGCGTGCGCTCGAACAGATGAACTCGACCCTCACCCAGCAGAACGTTGCTGACCGTGAACGCTCCGAGCAGCTCTCCGGCGCTATCGTCTCGGTCTCCGCTGCCCGCGCCCTCGGCATTATTCCCGAAGATAAGGCTGCAGATAACGCCACAACCGAGCCCCGCCCCGGCGAGCTACCCGCCGTCGAGTACGGCATTAAGCTCGGCGGACTGCCGCAGGTGGCACCCGGTGTGAGCATCTGGGTGGATGGTCAGCTGATGCCGGTCGTCGGCCTTTTCGACCCCGGCAATAGCGGCTACGAATTCAGGAATACGGTCATTGTCTCGCCGGGCACACTTCAGCGCACCGGACGCGGCCAGGTCACATACATTGCCGAAACCGAACGGGGCTACGGCAAAGCGGTCGCCAAGGCAATTCCGCTGACCCTCAAGCCCGCTGAACCCAGCCAGATCAACGTGGAAACCCCCTCCGACCTGCAGAGCCTACGCGCGTCTATCGCCTCGGATCTGGGCCTGTACGTGGGTGTGCTCTCCGGTATTCTGCTGGTGCTCGCCTCCCTCTCGGCGGCAACCGCCATGTATCTGTCCGTGCAATCGCGCACCGCAGAGATTGCGCTGCGCCGCGCCATCGGATCGAGTAAATGGCTGATTGCCCGCATCTTCCTCATGGAGGGCGTCATGCTCGGCGTGCTCGGCGGCTCCATCGGCGCCTGCTCCGGCATGATTGCGACCATAATTCTTTCGCTCGTGCAGGGCTGGCAGGCGGTTCTTTCCCCGGGATTCGTGGTGCTCGGCGTGGGCGTTGGCGCCCTTACCGGTCTGGTGTCTTCGGCATACCCGGCGTGGGTGGCATCCCGCAAGAGCCCCGCCGACGCTATGCGCGGCTAGAGTGAGCGCCGGGTGAGGACCAACCAATTACCTGAAACCTGACTGGTCAAATAGGTATTAGATAGCCCAACCCTTAAAATAATGGGAGGTAAAAACAGCAGAAGACTAAGGACAACACGTGAGTCGAACGCACACACCGCGTCACGCTGACAAACATCAGAACACTGAGGCACCAGAGGTGACCGAAGGAAAGCGCAATGACCGCACTGACCGCCGCCCACCTCTGGGCCCTGACGCCCGTAAAACCCTCAGCACGTTCGGTGTCATCACCGCCGTGCACACCATCGCGACGGTGCTTTTCAGTGCCGCCTTGGCTGTGATTATTGCCCGCGCGGCACACGCCGGTTTCGCCGCTGTTGCCGCCGAGCACGCGCGCCTCAAAGAGACGAGCGCCCCGGACGTGTACCGCGCCTACATTGAGTTCTCGGGCTCCGCACAGGCGCAGCTGGAGGCACACGGCGGCTGGCTGCTCGGCCTCGGCGGTATCTTCGGTGACGGTGACGCCATTACCCCCGGCCTGATTGCGGTCGCCGTCATTGCGCTACTTGTCCGCTCGGGTACCGACTACCTGCTGGCTGTGAGCGCGCAGCGTGCCGCCTCCGGAGCGAAGTCTCAGATTCGTTCCTCGCTGCTTAAGCGCGTGCTCGCCACCGGTGGCGCCGACACCCCCGAGGGTACCGGCGCGACCGCTGTGCTGCTGTCCCGCGGCCTGAACGCCCTGGATGACTACTACACCAAGACCCTGACCGCGTTTGTTTCCACCGCGATTGTGCCGTTCATCCTCTGGGTTGTTGTGGCGTCCCTGGACTGGATGAGCGCCATGGTGCTGGCCTGCACCCTGCCGCTTATTCCGGTGTTCATGATCCTGATTGGTAAGAACACCCGCGACGAAACCGCAGAAGCTCAGGCTGAACTGCACCGCCTCTCCGACCATATTCTGGAGCTCGTGCGCGGCCTGCCCGTCATTATCGGTCTGGGCCGCGAACGTGCGCAGACCCGCGCCATGAATGCCCTCGGTCAGCGTTACCGTGAACGCACCATGCAGACCCTGCGTAGCGCCTTCATGTCTTCGCTCGCGCTGGAGCTCATCACCACCATTTCGGTGGCGCTGATTGCTGTGCTGATTGGTGTGCGCCTGGTCAACGGCACCCTGGGCCTGGACACCGCAATTCTTGTGCTGCTGCTGGCTCCCGAATGCTACCAGCCGCTGCGTGACGTGGGTGCCGCCTACCACCAGTCGGAGGACGGCGTTGCCGCCCTGCGTAGCGCCCAGAAGATTATTGATGCACCCCTGCCCGCCGCCGCTGCGGACTCGACTGCACAGGATTCGGCAGCGCAGGGTGCAGTATCGCAGAAGGCTCAGCCTTCCGTGATCGCTGTTGAGGATCTGTCGGTGAGCTACCCGGCGCGTCCTGCCGTGCTGACTAACCTGTCGCTGAACCTGGACCGTCGCGTTGCCACTGCCAACGGTGAGCGCGGCGCGGTCATTGGCGTGATGGGTGAGTCCGGTTGCGGTAAGTCTACCCTGCTGAACGTGTTCTCCGGTGCCGTGCGTGAGGGCCTGGTGCCCACCGGCTCGGAGGAACCCGTGCACCTGACCGGTAGCGTGACCGGTCTGGGCACCACCCTGGTCATCCCGCAGTCGCCGGTCTTCACCGCACCGACCGTGCAGACCGAAATGGCGCTCTACGCGCTCAGCGCTACCGAGGCGGAGCGTGAGCGTGCAGCCGCTCTGCTCGGTGAGGCGATGGACTCCAAGAAGCTGTCCGTCACCGATGCCGAGTCGGCGCTGCTGGTTGGTCCGCTGGCTCAGCTGGGCATGGAGAAGCTCACCGCCCTTGAGCCCGGTGCCCTCAGTGCCGGTCAGGCGCGCCGACTCGCCGTGGCACGCACCCTGGCTCGCGCCGAGGCTATCTACCGTGCCGGCGGTGAGCAGACCGTGCTGACCGTTCTGGTGGATGAGCCGACCGCGCACCTGGACGCCTACTCGGCATACCTGGTGACCCGCGCTCTGCACCGCCTGGCGGAACTGGGCGCAACCGTGCTAATCGTGACCCACGAGCAGGAGCTCGCCGCTGGCTGCGACATCCTCGTTCGTGCCGTGCAGACTGCCCAGGGTTACACCTGGACCGCCGAGGCGAACACCGCCCGCGTTGCGGTTCCCGCCGAAGGACCCGCGCACCTGCTCAAGGACAAGGCGGAGTACGAGGCTGAAAGCACCGCCCCGGCGGGCGCCTCCGCAACCGCAGAGGTCAAGGAAGCCGAGCCTGCCGGCCTGTTCGCAAGCCTGCGCACCCTGAAGGAACTGACCGGTATCGGCGTTCGCGCCGCAACCGGCCCGGTCATCATGGCTGCGATTACCTCCCTGATGGCTGCGGCACTGACCGCGCTGTCCGGCTGGCTAATTGTTCGCGCTGCCGAGGGCCCGGCAATGATGTACCTGATGGTCGCCATCGTGGGCGTGCGTTTCTTCGGCCTGGGCCGTGCCTGCGCCCGCTACGCTGAGCGTCTGATGACCCACTCGAAGGTCCTTGCCGCCGCTAATATTCTGCGTCTGCGCGCCTGGGTTGGCGCATGGCAGAGCGTGAGCAGCGTGCGTGCCCTGTTGCGCGGTGACGCGCTGCTCGAACGCCTCGTCGGCGGTATTGATGAGCTGCGTGACGGCGTGCCGCGCGTTATTATTCCGCCGGCTGCGCACCTGCTGGTCATGACCGCGGCGCTGATTACGACCGCGTGCATCCTGCCGCAGGCCCTGATTCCGGTCCTGTTTGCCGTGCTGGTCAGCACCTTTGTGGCTCCGTGGATTGTGCTCCGCGCCGATGCCCGTGCGGAGGCGCTGGCTCGCCGCTCCACCGCGCAGATGCTGCGCCTGGGTACCGGCATGCTCTCGGCTGCTGAGGACCTGCGCGCTAACGGCGTGGCATCCACCGCTGAGAAGGCTAACGGCGCCCTGGACGCCGAGAACCTGTCCGCCCTGCAGAAGGGTTCGACCGCGCAGGGTGTGGGTCGTACCCTCGTGACCCTGAGTTGGTTCGGTGCGGCTCTGGCGAGCGCAATGATTGCGTACCCGCTGGCTGTTGACGGCACCGTGCGTGCCCCCGAAGCGGCGATTGTGGTGCTGCTGTGTACCGGCATGCTGGAAAGCTCCCTTGGCCATGTTGAGGCGGTCCGCTCCTGGCCCGCGTTCAGCCGCCTGCTGGCGACGATCGCCCCGAGCGTGCGCGACGTATCCCTGGAGGGTGTTGTCGCCACCTCGACCCTGAAGCGTTCCGTGCCGACCGAGGCTGAGGTGGACACTCACGTTCTGCCGCGTCGTGCTGAGCGTCTGCGTGCCCGCGCGGAGGCTGAGATGGAGGAGCTGCTGGAGGCTGACCGTCAGCGTGCTCACCGCTTTGACCGCCCCGAATCTGCGGCTGGTTCTAAGAGCGATACCCCGCGCCCGCCCAAGCCCGGCGAACCCAAGCTGGTCGGATGCGGCACCCCGCAGCAGCTCGGCGTGAAGGTCACCGAACCCGCCCTGGCTATGCAGGACGCTGCCGCCCGCTGGCCCGGCATGGACCACCCGGTCTTCACCGACCTGAACATGGACGCCCGCGCGGGCTCCTGGACTGCGGTGACCGGCCCCTCCGGTTCCGGTAAGTCTACGGTGCTTGCAACCGTTCTGGGCTTCTTGCCGCTGGAATCCGGCCGCGTGCTGGCTTCCGGTGAGGTCCTGGAGGGTGAGCAGCTGCGCGGCTACGCGGCGTGGTGCCCGCAGGCGGCTCACATTTTCGAGTCGACCCTTGAGGGTAACCTGATGCTGGCTCGTGACCGTTCGGATCGACCCAGCGAGGAAGAGCTGATTGAGGTTCTGCGCCGTGTGGGTCTGGGCGAGTGGTTTGATGCTCTGCCTCAGGGCCTGCGCACCCAGGTGGGTGCTGGCGGTTCGTTCCTGTCGGGTGGTCAGCGTCAGCGTCTGGCGGTGGCTCGTGCCCTGCTGGTGAACTCGCCGGTGCTGCTGCTGGATGAGCCGACCGCGCACCTGGATGCCGAGTCTGCTCGTGCGCTGATGGCTGACTTGGATGCGGCGACCCGCTCCAGCTCCGTGGCTACGGTCTTGGTGTCGCACCGTCCTGAGGATATTGCCCGCTGCGATGAGGTGGTTCGCCTCTAGCAGCTGCCCTCTAGTAGGCGGCGGGGCGCGCCGATGATGTGCCCCGAAAGAACATAGTGTGCATGGGAATGCCCCGGTACTTCGTGAAGTACCGGGGCATTCCTGCATCTGGAGTTGTGGCGATTTAGCTACCGTCTGGCGGGTCAATCGGCCGTTGAGAAGCGGGTAGTGGCGCCGCCACGAAAGGCCGTGAACGGCGTGCCTAGAAGAGCTTTTCACCCTCCGGGCTAACCGCCAGCGCAGCAGAAACAGCCGCATAGTTCGGGCCTACAATGCCGATGCTCTGAGTGAGCATCACACCGGAACCGTCACGGGCACCGTGCTCGGTCGGCAGGGAACGAGCCACACCGCCGGAGGACGCCGCCTTCGCCGGGCCCACACCCACCCACGCCAGAGCCAGCTGGCTCTCACCGGTGAGGAATCGGTGCGCACGCACACCACCGGTCGCGCGGCCCTTCTGCGGGTACTCTGCCAGGGCGGTGACCTTGGCGCTCGCCAGGCCGTCCTTGCCGTTGGTGACGGTCACGACCTCCGCCGCGTCGCCGGGTGCGGTCACGCCCAGGGCGATGAGACGGTCGCCGTCGGCAATCTTGATGCCCGCGATACCGCCGCCGGTGCGTCCCTGCGGGCGGACCTTCGCGGCGTCGAAGGTCAGCAGCTTCGCGTCGCGAGTGACGAAGGTGAGCACCGCATCGTCGGTGGGGCAGGGAGCGGCGGCTACGATTTCGTCGCCGTCCTTGAGCTTCATGATGTCCCACTCGGTCTGGTTGAGCGGGTAATCCGGGTTGAGGCGCTTGATGACGCCGCCCGCGGTTGCCATCGCCAGCACCGTGTTCAGCGGTACGAGGGCAACCAGCTTCTCACCCTTGGCGAGCGGAACCAGCTCGGTTGCCTTCACCGCCGACGCCATGGAGGGGGTGCCGCCGTTCTCGTCCAGCACCGCAATGTCCATGACGGACAGGCGCACCATACGGCCCGTGGAGGTCACAGCACCAATCTCACCGCGCGCGGTGGTCGGCACAATCGAGGCGAACACGTCGTGCTTGAAACGCTTGCCAGGATCCACGAGGGCCTCGCGGATGGGCTTGCCGGGGGTGCGTCCCATCATGCCGGAGGCGGAGAGCAGCACCCAGCAGGGGTCATCAGCGATTTCGAGGGCGAGGCCCAGGCTCTTCTTCGCCTTGGACTGCGCGGTGACTGCCTCGATGGCGACCTGCATGTCGTCCTTGGTTTTGAGCTGGGTGCGGCGGTCGGTGCCGTAGCGTTCGGCGACCTCTGCGAGCTCTTCGGAGACCAGTTCGCGCAGCGCCGCATCGGAGCCGAGGATACGCTGCAGTTCCGCGATTTCCTGCTGCAGGGTGTCGCGTTCTGCTTCCAGTTCCAGGCGGGAGTACTTGGTGAGCTGGCGCAGGCGCAACTCCAGAATGTGGTTCGCCTGGGTGTCGGTCAGGTCGAAGACGACCTTCAGCTTTTCGCGTGCCTGAGCGGTCTCGTCAGACTCACGAATGATCTGGATGACCTCGTCAATGTCGAGGATAGCCACGAGCAGGCCCTCTACCAGATGCAGGCGGTCGGTGCGCTTGCCCAGGCGGAACTCGGTGCGGCGGCGGACCACGTTCAGGCGGTGGTCAATGTACACGCGCATCAGGTCGAGCAGGCCGAGGGTCTGCGGCTGACCGTCCACGAGCGCCACGTTGTTAATGCCGAAGGAGTCCTCGAGCGGGGTGTGCTTGTAGAGGGCGGCGAGCACCGCCTCCGGGTTGAAGCCGTTCTTGATTTCGATGACGAGGCGCAGACCGTTGGTGCGGTCGGTCAGGTCGACCACGTCGGAGATGCCGGTGAGCTTCTTGGAGTTGACGCCGTCCTTGATCTTTTCGATGACCTTTTCGGGGCCGACCATGTACGGCAGCTCGGTCACGACAATGCCCTGCTTGCGGGGGCTGACCTGCTCGATGGAGACCTTCGCACGGGTCTTGAAGGTGCCGCGGCCGGTTTCGTAGGCATCACGGATGCCTCCCAGACCCACGATGGTGCCGCCGGTAGGCAGGTCGGGGCCGGGGATGAACTTCATGATGTCTTTGAGGGTCGCCTCGGGGTGGGCGATGAGATGGCGGGTACCGGCGATGACCTCGCGCAGGTTGTGCGGCGCCATATTGGTCGCCATGCCGACCGCGATGCCGGTGGTGCCGTTGACGAGCAGATTAGGGAACGCTGCGGGCAGCACGGAGGGCTGCATGAACTGGTTGTCGTAGTTCGGTACGAAGTCAACCACGTCTTCTTCGAGGTCCGCGGTGAGTGCCTGCGCGGCGGGCGCCATGCGTGCTTCGGTGTATCGGGCGGCTGCCGGGCCGTCGTCGAGGGAGCCGAAGTTACCGTGACCGTCAACGAGGGGCAGGCGCAGCGCGAAGGGCTGGGCGAGGCGCACCATCGCGTCGTAGATGGCGGCGTCGCCGTGCGGGTGGAGCTTACCCATGACCTCGCCGGTCACGCGGGCGCTCTTGACGTGGCCCTTATCGGGGCGCAGACCCATCTGCTGCATCATGTAGAGGATGCGGCGCTGCACGGGCTTGAGGCCGTCGCGGGCGTCGGGGAGGGCGCGCGAATAAATCACCGAGTAGGAGTATTCCAGGAAGCTGGTTTCCATCTCGGCGGATACGTCGATGTCGACGATATTCTCTACCACATCCACCGGGTAGTCGCTGACGGCGGATTTGGATCGGCGAGCCATATATCTCCTCGTGTCGGTGTGTTTTCGCTCCTCCTATTTTAGCGGGTGGTAGCGGATGAGACGGGCTGGTTGGTCGGCGTCATCTGTGGGGTGCGCCAAGGCGGTTGCGGGGCAGTAACCGAAGCATACCGGGGGATTGCACACCGTCATATGAGCCTGTATTAGCGTGGTCAAGTAGCACAGCCCGGCTGGAACCCTCTAAGGTAGAGGGGAGTAATACCTAACCGCCCTCATCGTGTGCGCCGACCGACGTCGCCTCATGAGGGCACCGCACGAAAGAGGTACGATGTACGCCACCACCCCCGAACGCGAGCAATTGGTCGCAGACATTAAGCATGCCGGTTTCTACCCCGACCTCGTGCTGGAAGTGGTGGATGACGCGCTGGCGGGCATGAACCCGGACGCGCACTTCGTACAGCATGAAACCCACTTCTCCCGCGATGATTTTCACCGCCACATCACCGTGATGGTGCTCTGCGGCGAGCACGTCATCTTTGCGCACCTGGACGACCAGCACCTTGAAGGTGACGCGCAGGGCACCGTGGCGCATGTGAGCGTGGAGGCGGTGCACCTGAGCGCCCTGAACGCGGTCACCATCAGCTATGGTTTCAGCCAGCCGCAGGCGTACAACGCCGGTAGCACCGCCCCGACTGAGATTTCCTTCCAGATTGCGTGGACCGGTTCGCTGCACATGGAGCTGGCTCCTGCCGGTTGCCAGGATCCGCAGTGCAATGCCGACCACGGCTTCACCGGCGATGCGCGCCGCGAGGACATTGCGGTGCGTGTTTCTGCGACCGCTGACGGCCCGGAGTCGGTTCAGCGTGCGCAGCATTTTGCGCGTGCCCTGCACCGTGCGCGCCTGTACGCGACCCGCCGATAAACATCTATACCCCTGAGACACACACCCGAGAGGAACCTATGACGGCCCCGTCCCGCACCGAACAGCCCACTCTGCACGATGTTCTGGGCGCGCCGTTGCCTCCCGCGCCCGCCTACGGCAGCAATAGCATCGCCGATGTGCTGGAGTCTGCCTCCTCTCTGGTGGCTCAGCGAAGCCTGGCGCGCCCCGCGCACGCCCTGGATTCCGACCCGGCGTTCAACTCTGCAGTCGACCCGCTGAACCTTGCCGGTCGCCTGACGGAGCATGACGTTGACCCGGCATCCTTCCGTCATGCCTGCGTGGTGATGGTGGATGGTCTGGGCGAGCAGCTCATCAACAGCTACGGCGGCTACGCGCCCTCCCTGCGTAAGACCCTGAACCTGGGACCACTGGACGCCGCGTTCCCCACCACGACCGCCGCATCCCTCACCTCGTTGGGTACCGGTACGGCACCGGGCGCGCACGGCATTGCGGGCTACGAGGTGCGCAACCCGGCAGGTAACGGAGGAGCGGGCTCGGTCATGAACCACCTCTCCGGCTGGGATCAGTCGGTGGACCCGCACACCTGGCAGCCGCTGCCGACCGTGCTGGAACGCCACCATACGAACCGCCGCGTGCTCACCATTTCGCTGGGTAAGTACCGCGGCACCGGTCTGACTGAGGCTGCGCTGCGCGGCGGCGACTTTGTGGACGCTGCAGGCTATAACGCGCGCGTCACCTACGCCCTGGAGGCGCTCTCCAGCCGCACCCCGACCACCGTGTACCTGTACTGGGGCGAGATTGATGCGGCGGGCCACCGCTACGGCGTGGGCAGCGACGAGTGGCTGCAGCAGCTGGAGGAGCTGAACTCGGCTCTGAAGCGTCTGACAGAGCGCGCCCCGGCGTGGGCGGCACTCTTCGTGACCGCCGATCACGGTATGGTGAACATGCCCGAACACCAGCGCATCGACTACTCCGGCGTTGAGGAGCTGACCCGCAACATCGCTATGACCGCCGGTGAACCGCGCGCCGTGCACCTGTACCTGGAAGACACCTCGGAGGCGGCACGCACCGCCACCGCTCAGCGTTGGGCACAGTACTGGGGCGAGCGCGCCTGGGTGATTGACTCTCGCGAACTGATGCGTGCCGGCTACTTCGGTCCGGTCATTACGGATGCGGCACGCGCCCGCATTGGCGACCTGATGGTGTGCGCTCGCGACGACTGGGCGCTGTACGATATGCGCCACTACCAGGAGCGTGCCCTGCATATGGTTGGTCAGCACGGTTCGCTCACGGACGCTGAGCGTCTGGTGCCGTTGCGCATGCTCAAAACCTTCTAAAGTCTCAGCCTTCTAAAACGCTAGAGGACATACAGAAAACCGC
>NZ_CAJZIE010000062.1:0-13102 GCF_916049665.1 uncultured Rothia sp.
GGTAGGCGACCTAGAGGGCGTACCGGACACGCGACGGGGCTCCCTCCTCAAGGCGACTGGGTTCTTTGAAGGTTAAGGCGCCGAAGAGGGGGGCACTCCCCCGCGAGCGTTGTCCGGTACGCCATCTCCAAACAACTAGCCCTCTTTCTAAGGAACGAGCACGGCGATACCGAACATCATCTGGTCGCCCCAGAGAATCAAGACCCACGGGATTGATGTAAGAATCCCAAGTCCCACTAGCGTGGGGCGGTACCATCGGCTCTTTGGCAGGTATGCCGCTACCAGCAGTGCCAGCGGGAACAGCGGCAGCAGGATACGGATGGTGGAGGAAATCGGGTGCCAGAGAATGAACAGGTATCCCATGTAGCAGGCGGTCCACAGCCACAGTGCCGGGTGGATGAGGGTGCGGCTGAATTTGCGGGAGATCCAGTAGTAGAAACCCACCATTGCTGCAATGAACAGGATTGCTACAACGGCTTTAGGGAGTGTACCTCCGAGGTAGTAGTAGATGCGGAGTATCCACTGGGTGAAGAATTGGTGGCCTTCTCCGGGTTTGCGGTTGCTCCAGCCGAGTTCTGTTGCGAAGTAGGCATCGAGGCGTCCGGTGTGGATCGCTGCGTGCAGGGGGTGCACGAAGGCAAAGAAGCAGACCAGCAGTGCACCGAGGAGCTGACCGAAGCGTCCACGGAATGCCGCCCACGCATCCGCAGGGGCGAGACGTAGGTCCCCGCCGAGACGGCGACGGTAGTCAACGACGGTGCACCACAGCCACCACAGGCCGACGAATGCACCGAGGGGAACGCCGACCGGGCGTGACAGGGCGGCGAGGAACGCTACGGGTAGCAGCATGAGGTATCGGCCGCGGAGTACGCACCATACGCTTAAAGCAATCAGCAGGATGGATAGTGCTTCTGCGTAGCCGGTGATGAAGACGGGGCTGGCAACGCTGAATGCGTACACGGCGACAGCCCACAGTGCTAGGCGGTTGCGGGATTCGTCGCCGACAAGTGCACGGGTGTCGAAGACGTTGCGGTCACGCCAGTTCAGGCAGCCGATGAAAAGGCGGTACATTACATAGGCCAATGCGAAACCGGCGGTGAGGGTCAGTGCAAGCGTTGCGACACGGTACTCGATGCCGAGTACGTTAGCGATTCCGCCGGCGATTAGGGGTTGTAGCGGCATGAATGCCCAGGTGTTGTTGTCCACCGTGCCGTTGGGGCGCATGGGTAGTTCTTGCGGATACCAGTCGGTGTAGATACGTTCGTAGAGGAGGGCATCCCACCTGTTCAGGAACCCGAGGAGGTCATTGTGCTGACCGAAGTCAATGAGGGGGTGGGTCCTGTGCTGTTCGAGGGCGATAGCGAGCATGCCCAGGTGGAGGATGCATGCTACAGCCCAGATGATGAGGGCTGGGATCCAGGTGCGGCGGGCGGGTAGTAGCTCGGGTTGGTTGGTTCCGGACCCTGAGGAGGCGGTTTCGCCTCTCCCCTGTGTGGAGGGTCGGTGTGCTTCTAGCGTCGGTATAGGACCGGTGAGGAAGCCATAAAAGAAGTTACGCAGGTTGAAGGACGGTACGGCCCGCCCAAGGTGTTCAGCCATGGTGTTCCTGTGTATGTGTGAATGAATAGTGGCGTGTTTCGGCGCTGCTGCCAGGGTGCTTGGCGTGTGTCATGATCCTGGGTTGCGCAGTGCATTATGATGAAACGTTTCCCATAGAATACCAACTAATCTACAGTTTTTGGCACATTACAGGGGTCTCACCTGAAAACTAACCATAGATATAAGTCACATATCATTTGGGGGTGCCCATAGACAAAGCCGGTGCCTGCTATGTAGCAGACACCGGCTTTCATGATCTTGTTAGTTAGGGAGTTCTAGGGAAGGAGCCAGAAGGGGCCAATGACGTCCGGGCCGCCCCAGAGCAGGCGCATCCACAGGGCGGAGCCGAGCAGACCCGCCACTACCAGCAGGAGGCGGTACACGCGGCTCTTCGGCAGGTAGGCGGCGACCAGCAGCGACAGCGGGAACAGCGGCAGCAGAATACGGAACGTAGACGACGTCGGGAGCCAGAAGATGAACAGGTATCCGGCGTAGCAGGCGGTCCACAGCCACAGGGCGGGGTGCAGCAGGGTTCGGGTGAACTTCTGCGACATCCACCAGTAGAAGCTCAGGATGAGGAGCACCAGGCCCGCCCACATGATGATGGCGGGTACGGAGCCCACGTAGTAGAGGTTGAACTGGTGGACCCACTGGGCGAAGTACTGGTGGCCGTCTTCGACCTTGCGGAAGCTCCAGCCGAGTTCGGTGGCGAGGTACGCATCCATACGTCCGGTGCGCAGTGCCGCGTGCAGGGGGTGCACGAATGCGAAACCGCAGACGAGCAGGGCGCCAAGGAGCTGACCGAAGCGTCCGCGGAACGCAATCCACGCATCCAACAGGACAGACTGCGAGGATTCATCGGCACGGCGGGCAAGATAGTCAGACACGGTGCACCACAGCCACCATAGGCCTACGAACGCGCCGAGTGGTACACCCAGCGGGCGGGACAGTGCCGTCATAAGAGCTGCGGGCAGCAGCAGGATGTAGCGTTCACGCACCACACACCAGACGCTCAAGGCAAGGAGCAGAGTGGAAAGAGCCTCGGCGTAACCGGTGACGAAGATGGGGCTTGCCGGGCTGAACGCGTACACCGCGAGCGCCCACAGGGCGATGCGGTTTCGGTTCTCGTCGCCGACGAGTGCGCGGGTGTCGAAGACGCCGCGGGCACGCCAGTTCAGAGAGCCCACGAAGAGGCGGTAGAGTACGACCGCCAGGGCGAGGCCGGCAGCGAGGCTGACTCCGACCGCGGCGAGGCGGTATTCGATACCGAAAATGTCAGCGACTTTGCCGCTGATCATTGAGTGGAGGGGCATGAACGCCCAGGAGTTGAAGGATACGGACCCGTCGGCGCGCAGGGGCAGTTCGGTGGGGTACCACTCTTTGTAGATGCGCTGGTACCAGCCGGCGTCCCAAATGTTGAGGTAGGAGAGGAAGCCGTTGTGGTTTTTGTTTTCGTGGCTGAGGGGGTTCCGTTGGTCTTCGGCGAGCGAGTAGGCGAAGGTGCCGAGGTGGGTTGCGCAGGCTAGCACCCAGATGAGGAGGGCGGGGACCCAAGTGCGCCATGCGGCCAGCTTCTGGGGGTTGGCGGCGGGTTCGGTATTACGCATCTTAGTTTTCGTGGAGGGGCGCTGCGCTTCGAGGGCAGGCACGGGGTCGGTGGAGGAGCCGGATGAGAGGTCACGTTCGATAAAGGACACAGGTTTTCCTGGGGATTGAGCCATAAGTATTCTCGCGAGTGTAGTGTGGACGCATGATAGATATTCCGGCGCTGCACCTGTTGGACCGTGTCTATTAGATGTGGCGGGTGCTAGCCAGCCAAGATGGGTGGTGCAGTTTGGTGAAATATCCATGTGTAGACTATCAACGAACTGACGGCGTCTCAATGCGAACGCGCTATTCCTGCTGATTATGACGAAAGAGACGCATAAAGCCGGCCCCTGCTGAATAGCAGACACCGGCTTTACACGTACCAGGCTTATGTTCAGGAAATAGATAAAGAATCCGACAGGATCAATAACCCCAGAATTAGGTGAGCTGACAGCATCCCCCAACCCCAGACCAAGCCACCTATATATCCCCAGCCCAAGGCGAGCTAACCGGAGAAGGTAACCACCTACCAACCCCCTATATCTTCACCCGAGGGGTAGGCGACCTAGAGGGCGTACCGGACACGCGACGGGGCTCCCTCCTCAAGGCGGCTGGGTTCTTTGAAGGTTAAGGCGCCGAAGAGGGGGCACTCCCCCGCGAGCGTGAACCGGTACGCCCTCTCCAAACCCTAACCCACAGGCTAGCGGGTCACAGGCACCTTGGAGAATTCGCGCACGGTACCTTCGGGGTCGCCGGAGCGGACCAGTGCTTCACCGATGAGGATTGCGTCGGCACCGGCGCCGGCGTAGGCGCGCACATCCTCGATGCTGGCGACACCGGATTCGGCGACCTTGATGACCGAGTTGGGCAGGTGCGCGGCGAGGGATGCGTAGTGTTCGTTGTTGACTTCGAGGGTCTTGAGGTTGCGCACGTTGATGCCCACGATCTTGGCGCCGATTCGCTGGGCGACCTCGATTTCTTCGGGGGTGTGGGTTTCGACGAGGGCGTTCATGCCGAGCGATTCGGTGAGCTCGAGGAACTCGCGGAGGGTCTGCTCGTCGAGTGCCGCGACAATCAGCAGAACCAGGTCGGCGCCGTGTGCGCGAGCCTCCCAAATCTGGTACTCGTCGACGGTGAAGTCCTTACGCAGTACAGGGATGTTCACGGCGGCGCGCACAGCGTCCAGGTCGGCGAGGGAGCCGTTGAAGCGGCGCTGTTCGGTGAGCACGGAAATCGCTGCAGCACCACCGGCCTCGTAGCGTGCGGCGAGCGCGGCGGGGTCCGGAATCTCGCCGAGGGCACCCTTGGAGGGTGAGGAGCGCTTCACCTCGGAGATAATGCGTGCGGTTGCGCCGTTGCCGCCGCCGGGCACCTCGCCGCGCAGGGAGGCGAGGGCGTCGCGGGCGGGTGCAGCTGCGAGGGCGCGCTTCTTCATCTCTTCGAGGGGAACCTGCTGTACGCGGGCAGCGAGGTCTTCGCGGACGCCGACAATAATCTCGTCGAGAACGGTGCTCATGGTGTCTCCTTGGGTTACTTGGTGGCGTTGACGGCTGCGTCTGCGTCGAGGGGTGCCAGGCCGGAGGCGGTCAGCACGGCGCGCAGCGGGGCGGCGGACTTGTTGACGGTTTCGAGGGTTTCGGAGTCCGGGTTGGAGTCCATGACGAGGCCCGCGCCTGCCTGCACGTAGGCGGTGCCTTCCTTGAGTACGGCGGTGCGGATGGCGATTGCCATGTCCATGTTGCCGGCGAAGTCGAAGTAGCCGCACACGCCGCCGTAGACGCCGCGGCGGGTCGGTTCGTATTCGTCGATGAGCTGCATCGCGCGCGGCTTGGGTGCACCGGAAAGGGTGCCTGCCGGGAAGGCGACGCGCAGCACGTCGTAGGCGCTGAACTGCGGGTCGAGTTCGGCGCTGACGGCGGAGGAAATGTGCATGATGTGGCTGAAACGCTCAATAATCATGAACTGGTCGACGGACACGGTGCCGGGCTTAGCAATGCGCGAGAGGTCGTTGCGTGCCAGGTCGACGAGCATGAGGTGCTCGGAGCGTTCCTTCTGGTCGGCGAGCAGTTCCTCGGCGAGCGCGAGGTCCTCTTCGCGGGTTGCCCCGCGCGGGCGGGAACCGGCGATGGGGTGGGTGCTGGCGATGCCGTCCTTGAGGGTGACGAGCGCCTCCGGGGACGAGCCAACAATGTGGAACGGGGTGCCGTTGCTGTCTTCGAAGTTGAAGAGGTACATGTACGGCGAGGGGTTAGACTGGCGCAACACGCGGTACACGTCGAGTGCCTTGGCGTTGGTTTCGGCTTCGAAGCGGCGTGAGAGCACGATCTGGAACACGTCGCCGTCAATGATGTTCTTCTTGGAGCGGTCGATGGCGTCCTTGAAGCCCTGTTCGCTCCAGGTGAGGGTGACGTCTTCGCGGACCTTACGGTCAACGTCAGCTACGCCGGAGAGAATGGAGGTGGTCGCTGCGGCGCCGCGCTGCAGGCGGCGGAGCATGCTGTGCAGGCGCGCGACGGCGTCCTCGTAGGCGCCGTCAACGTTTTCGCTGGTGCCGTTGAAGTTGATGGCGTTGGCGACGAGCAGGACGGTGCCATCCTTGTTGTCGTGGATTGCCATGTCGGAGACCATGTTGAGCGCGAATTCGGGCAGGTTCACGTCATCGGCGGGCGGGTACGGCAGGTGCTCCCAGTGGCGCACGACGTCCCAGCCGAGGTAACCAACCAGGCCGGAAGTCAGCGGCGGCAGGGTCGGGTCGGGTTCGGTGTAGAGCATCTGCAGGGTCTTTGCGATGGCTTCTACGGGGTCGCCGTCGACGGGTGCGCCGGCGGGGGTGCGGCCCTGCCAGTGGACTGCACCGTCAACGGTGGTGAGGGTCGAGCGGGAGGACGCGCCGATGAAGGAGTAGCGGTCCCAGGCGGCGGATTCGCCTTCTGCGGAGATCTTGGCGGATTCGAGCAGGAAGGTGCCGTGGGCGGCTTCGACGGGTTCGCCCTGGTCGTTTTGGAGTACGAGGGATCGGTAGATGCCGATGGGGGTGAGTGAGTCGGCGAGGATTTTGATGTGTACGGGAATGACGCGGGTGCCGGCGGCGCGGGCGCGGAATTCTTCGAGGCTGGGGGTGATGGTGCCCAAATCCTGCATTGCTGTACTCCTTGGTGTTGGGTTGGACCTGCCGATGCATGACATGACAGTCGTGACATGACGGTGTGGGCATGCCAGCTTAGGGCATGTCGGCGCGGGTGTTGAGCCTAGTCAGTAGGTGTGCCGAGCCGGAGGTTAGCGCGTCAGTGCGCTGTCACCTCATGGCGTTCTGGCGCTGTGACTCAGTGTGGTTCTAGTGCCGCGCGTTGTTTCAGTTTAACCGGTGTTGCGGCCCAGTTCCATGGTGAAGATCAGAACGTTCTCTTCGTGAAACTGAGCCGCGCACCGTTCAGCCGTGTTAGTTGCTGAACTGCTTGAGGGTTGCTGCGGTCTGCAGTGCCGCTGCGGTTGCCTCGTAGCCCTTGTCTTCGTTAGAGCCTTCCAGGCCTGCACGGTCGAGTGCCTGCTGCTCGTTGTCGCAGGTGAGCACGCCGAAGCCGATGGGGCGGCCGGTCAGCACGGACACGTCGGTCAGGCCGTTGGTTGCGCCCTGGCAGACGTAGTCGAAGTGGGGGGTGCCGCCACGGATAACCACGCCGAGCGCGACGATTGCGTCGAACTTCTCAGCGAGGCGGGTTGCTGCGACGGGCAGCTCGAAGGTGCCGGGAACGCGCACGAGGGTCGGCTCGATGCCTGCATCGCGTGCTGCACGCTGTGCACCGTCGATGAGGCCGTCCATGACCTGGGTGTGCCAGCTTGCCGCTACGATTGCGAGCTTGAAGCCCTTGTAGTCTTCGGGGTTGAGGGTGGTGTCTGCTGCGCCTACGCCGCTCATTGTGTTCTCCTTGTGGGTTCTGGGTTTGTGAAAAGTTTAGTTTGCAGGGGTGCCGCTACGCGCTTTTGAGCACGTGGCGCATGCGCTCACGCTTGGTCTGCAGGTAGTGTGCGTTCTCGACTCGGGCGGGAATTTCGTCCGGGATGAGTTCGGTGACCTGCACGCCGAGGCTTTCGAGCGCCTCCTGCTTGGCGGGGTTATTGGTCACGAGCCTCAGCTCATGCACGCCGAGCTCCTGCAGAATCAGTGCCGCCTGCGAGTAGTCGCGCATATCGCCGTCCAGGCCAAGCGCCAAGTTCGCGTCGAGGGTGTCGAGTCCGGCATCCTGCAGCGCATAGGCGCGGAGCTTGTTAACCAGGCCGATGCCGCGTCCTTCGTGGTTGCGCACGTAGATGAGGTACCCGCCGGTGCGGCTGAGGATGCGCAGGCCGTTCTCCAGCTGGGGTCCGCAATCGCATCGGAATGAACCGAAAATGTCGCCGGTGGCGCATTCTGAGTGGATGCGCACCGCGGGCGCTCCCCCGCCCTCGGTGGGTACGGGGGTTCCGTCACGGTCGAGGGCGCGGGCGCTGATGTGCTCGGCGCCGTCTGCAAATCGCCAGGCTCGCAGACCGAACACGCCCTGCGGGGTGGGTACGGCGACCTCTTCGGTGCTTTCGACCAGCAGCGGGCTGGGGTTGGGCACCATGTCGAGGGGGCTGACTCGGTAGCCTTCAGCGAGCTCGGAGGCGATGCGCAGGGATTCGGCGCTGAGCTCTTCAGCCTGCGCCTCTACCGGCTCTGCGGGGGTGTTAGGGGTTTCGCTCATGCGTTCTCCTATGCCGCCTCGGCTACGTACTTGATGAGGTCTTCAATGGAAATCATGGGCAGGTTGTGCTCGGTGGCGAAGGCGCGCAGGGCGTCAAAACGCATCATGGAGCCGTCGTCGTGCACGACCTCGGCGATAACGCCCACGCCAGACAGGCCCGCCGCGCGGGAGAGCTCCACTGCGGCTTCGGTGTGGCCGGGGCGCTCCGCCACGCCGCCATCAACAGCGCGCAGCGGGAAGATGTGGCCGGGGCGGGTAATGTCCGCCGGGGTGGAGGCAGCGTCCGCGAGGATCTGCACGGTGCGTGCGCGGTCCGCTGCGGAAATACCGGTGCTCACGCTGGAGGCCGCATCGCAGGAGACGGTGTAGGCGGTGCCCTTGGGGTCCTCGTTGTTGGTGACCATGGGCGGCAGGTTCATCTCGTCTGCGCGCTTATTGGTCATGGGTGCGCACACTACGCCGGAGGTGTAGCGAATCATGAAGCCCATCAGCTCGGGGGTTGCGTGCTCGGCGGCGAAGATGATGTCGCCTTCGTTTTCGCGGTCCTCATCGTCAACGACGACCACGGCGCGACCTGCGGCGATAGCGTCCACTGCGGTCTGCACGCTGTCCAGAACGCTCGCGGCATCGGCACGGCGCGGCGCGACCTGCTCAGAAGCAGTCTGCGGCACACCTGCGAACGCGGTCAGGCGCTGCACGTACTTAGCGAGCGCATCGGTCTCAAGGTTCACGCTATCGCCGACCTTGAGGGCGCCGAGGTTGGTTGCCTTCAGGGTTTCGGGGATCAGGCCAACCTCGAACCACGCGGGGGTTTCACCGGGCTCAGAAACCGCGGTGACGGTCAGGGACACACCAGACACAGCAATGGAGCCCTTCTCCGCGAGCAGGGGTGCCAGTTCGGCGGGCAGGTTGAAACGCAGGGTGCTCCATGCCTCGTGCGCGGTGACGGATGCGAGGGTACCGACCGCATCCACGTGACCCTGCACGACGTGACCGTCGAGGCGGCCGCCGGCGGGCAGGCAACGCTCCAGGTTGACGGTGTCGCCGGGATTCAGGTTGCCGAGGTTGGTGCGGCGCAGAGTCTCGCCCATGGCGTAGGCGCGGAACTGGCCGGGCTGCAGCTGGTCAAGGTCAATAGCGGTGAGGCATACACCGTTGACGGCGAGGGAGCCGCCGTGTTCGAGGTCGGCGACGATGTCTCCGGCGTTGAGGGTCAGGTAGGCTGCGTCGCTACCTTCGATGGGGGTGATGGATTCTACGGTGCCGAGGGCGCCAATGATTCCGGTAAACATGTGTGCTTTCCTTTTCTCGCCGTGTCCGCCGGATCGTCGTCGTTGAGGGCGACGGGCGGCGATGGTTTGTTCGTCTGTATAACTATACGTATTTTTCGAATATTCCCCGTGACGGGGAGCGTTTGTGCCAGCATGCGAACCAGCCAGCACTGCCAGTCGCGGCTAATCCAGCCGCGGTTCCGGCGCGTGGCAGGCGTCCAGCTTCGGCAGGGTGCGCCGCTCTCCCGGTTCCTGCGCCGTTCCGCGAGGTGCCGGCACCAGGTGCGTTGCAGTGTCCTGACCGAGCACGCGCACCGCCGGGAACATGCCCAGGTCATCCAGTTGCAGGCGCGGTGCCTGCGCGAGGGTGTCCACGAGCAGACGGTAGACGGCGCTCTTGCCTCGACCCATAATCATGGGGGCGCGGTACCAGACCATCTCGTCGATAAGGTCCTCACCGGCGAAGAGGCCGACCATGCCGGGGCCGCCCTCAATCATGAGGTGCCGCACCCCGCGGGCATACAGCTCATCGAGCAGTTTGCGCGGGTCGTGGGTGAAAATCTGCAGGAAGTTCTGCGGGTCTGCCTCCACGCCTTCGGGCGGGTTGAGGCCGCGAATCCGGTAGTTTTCGGTAATCTCGGTTTTGCCCATGACCACGCGCAACGGTTGCTTCTCGAAGCGTTCCCCGTTGGCGTCGCGCGCGTCCAGGGTCGGGTCGTCCATGAGGGTGGTCCGGGTGCCAATCATGACAGCGTCGGCGCGGTGACGAATCAGGTGCCCATCAATGCGCGCGGCGGGCCCGGTAATCCACTTGCTCGTGCCGTCAGCAGCCGCAATGAACCCGTCCAGGGTGGATGCGCTCTTTGCGGTGATGAAGGGGCGACGTTCGGTGGCGGCAATGAACCAGCGCTCGTTCAGCAGGTAGGAGGCGTTCGCGAACTCCTCCATGGCGTGCACGGTGACGCCCTGCGAGCGCAGGTATGCGGCGCCTCCGGCTGCGTTTTCGGTGTCGTCGCTGTAGGCGTAGTAGAGTTCGCTGATGCCCGCCTCGGCGACGGCGTGGGAGCAGGGGCCGGTGCGTCCGGTGTGATTGCAGGGCTCGAGGCTCACGTACATGCGGGCGCCGGTGAGGTTGGTTCCCGCGGCACGGGCGGCGGCGAGTGCGTCGGCTTCGGCGTGCGGGGTGCCTGCGCCTCGGTGGTAGCCCACGTGCAGCAGGTGCCCGTCACGGTCGGTGATGATAGCACCGACAAGGGGGTTCGCGCCGCGGATGCCCTGGCGTGCCGCCTGCAGTGCCAGGCTCATCGCCTCATCGTGGCTGAGGGTCTGCTCGGAGCTCGGCAGGTTCAGGGTGCGTGCGGCGGGCAACCCGGCGAGGTGCCCGTACTCTGCGGCGGAGTAGTCCAAATCGTTATGCGGCAGGTGCGTGCTGGGGGTAAGGGTTGCGGGCAGGTGCGCGCCAGCCAGCGCCTCCTGCGAGGGATTCTGCGGCATCTTATGCACGACCCTTCTGCACGTCAGTTACTTCAACGGTCACGTCGGGGAACTGGGTCTGCACCTGGGTCTTCTGCGCCTCCAGGTTGCGGGTGCGCCACCAGACGAAGAAGCCGACCAGGGTAAAGCATCCGTAGAACACGTACATGAGGGAGGTTGCGTAGTAGCCTGCGCTCCACAGCAGCGGCACGCCAACTAGGTCGACGGCAACCCAGATAAGCCAGAATTCAACCCAGCCGCGCGCCATGCCGTAGGTGGCGAGCAGCGAGCCGGTGAAGATCCAGGCGTCGGACCAGACCGGTTCGTAGGAGCCGAGGGCGCGGAAGATGGGGGTGAGCAGCAGGGTGCCTGCAACCATGGCAACAACCAGACCTGCACGTTCGGTGTTGGTTGCCCACTGAGGGATGACGGCGGCACCAGCGCTCGCGTTACCGCCGGAGGCGCGGGTTGCACGCCAACGATGCCAGCCCCAGATGGACACGGCAATAAACATGATTTGGCGGCCTGCCTGGCCGAGCATGGTCACGGGGTGCGGGCTACCGACGAGGGCGCCCAGGAAGACGGTGAGGAGTAGCAGGTTGCCGAGAATGCCGACGGGCCACGCCCATACTTTGCGTCGCATGCCGCCCAGCGCCGATGCCAGGCCGAATGCGTTTCCGAGAACTTCGCGCACGAGGAGGGACTGGTCCCCCACGTGAATTTGTGCGTCGAAGAGCCACCGCAGGATGTCCATTGTTTCTTTCCTCTCTGAGTTGGACCGTGTTTCGGATGCGCGGGGTGCGCATCTGCGGCGGCTCCGGGGAGAGGAACAGAAAGGGCGGCTACCGTGGGCACCTTAGGGGTGCCCGGTATCCGTGGTGAGGCGGGAGTGGCGAACCAGTCAACCGCAGCTGAAAAACACAGCTGAAATCAGCCAACCGCGGCAGGGGATTAACGTACCCGCACCTCCGAGGTGCCTCTCCCCTGTATCACAGAAAGCTGATGCTCTGCCAAGAAACCGCTCTCTCAGCAACAGTTTTCTCAAGCAGCAGCTCTCTGATAACAACTGCGTCGGTGCACCCTGCACATTATCTCGAGGGGTCTCGGGATGCTCGGCGGAGTGCGCTCCTGCCTTTTTCTGCTCGTGCTACCTTCCATCCAGACTGTACTGTCGGCACCGGATTTTCACCGGTTCGGCCTCTCTTGCGGGCGGGCGTCTCTAGCGGAGTCTTAGCGTCCTGTGTGGATTTAGCGTCCTGCACGGATGCGAAGATTCGTACGATTTTTTGCCTGCCTGCGAGAGCGGTTCGCGGGCTGTGACCGCCGGTTCGGAATTTCACCGACCCCGGAGCACGATGTCGATATTGATTATGCCACAGCGCACGCCGGGGGTTTAATTTGTTTTCTCTGGGATAACTTACGTGACAAGATGACGTTTTATGACTGTGCTCTAAGCATGCTTTCAAGCCCCGCTACGCAACTCCCCTGAGCAGCCACTCACGGGACCTCTCTGGAACCTGATTCTTCATTTTTCGGGAGCGATTTATCACGGTTTTATAACGGTGGAGAGCACCAAACAGACCAAAGAGTTACGGAGGCCTCCAGGGGGTTGCTCAGGGCACGCTGAACACCCATCAATACCTTTATGACAAGGAATTATAACAATAAGGTTAAATTATTGGTTTAAGGTTTACTCCAGGGGTGATTTAAGGTTATTCTTATCTACAGGAGCTCCCATCACCGATAAACCGGTTCCGTTGAGAGCTACTTGATTCGGACCATCCGAGCACTCACATCAAACCCTTAAGCTTCTGCCATTTGAAGCTGGAAAACTGGCCCGCGGACTGCATTCCCGAGTATGGTTTTCACGCAACATCTGCGCGTACTGGATTGCGCAGTATTGCGGCACACGATGTTGATGTGCTTCACCATCGGGAGGCAACCACACCGAATTATTTTCTCGACGGAACCGGCGTGGGAGCTCTTCCGAATAAACTTCCGGATGATCGCACGGCGTACCCACTTGTGTGGGGTGTTGTGCGTGTCGAACGGTCATAAGCTCCCGTTCTTCTGTCGTCGCCTACCGTGGTGCGCGATGGAGGTTGCGGGAACCTTGCGGGATGGTTGATCCCGCGCGCTCTGCATTGTCTTGTGGAGTGTGGTGTGTTTGGGTGGCGTATTCGCAGTGCCGGAGCGGATACGCCACCCGTTTTTAACCTGTGAAACGTTTAGTGGCCACGCACCCAGGCAAACGGGCAGCGCAACCCAACGACAGAACGACCCCCTATTCAGCCCAAATCAGGCGTGCTACCTCTGAAACCCAACTACAGACCAACCCCTATATCAATCTGCCCCGAGGGATAGGCGACCTAGAGGGCGTACCGGACACGCGAAGCGGGGGCTCCGTCCTCGAAGCGCCCCCAGGCGCTGAAGAGGGGGCACTCCCCC
>NZ_CAJZIE010000063.1:0-12925 GCF_916049665.1 uncultured Rothia sp.
TGTGTGTTTGTTGGGGAGGGGATTTTGTCATATATGGGTTCGACACGGATACATACTTTGGAAACCAATCGGTAGGCGGGTAGTATTGAGGGAGAAATCACATACGTATTGGGAGACAATGATGACTGCTCAACCCCCGTTTGATCCGGGTGCCTACCGCTCCGACGCGGTTCCCTCGGACACTCAAGCTATTTATATTCAGGAAGGCGGCGCTGAGCCGCGCGGAATTCTGTTCCACTCGCCGACCAAGCACCCGAAGATTCTGCGTCTGCAGGAGATTATGATTGTCTCCGCGCTGCTCTGCTTGATCCACGGTGTTATTTCCTCGTTCGCACCGGATAACCTGTCCCCGCTGAAGGGTCTGCCGGAGGTCGGCGTTGCAGGCGGTATCGGCCTGCTGGTTGTTTCTGCGGTTGTGTACATCTGGGTCTACTTCACGATTCAGAAGGGCAAGCGTCTGGGCCTGACTGTCGGTCTGATTTTTGCGATTCTGGGTGCGTTCGTGGCGATTCTGTCTCTGATTGGTAATGTCATTGACGCTCAGCGCTACGGCTTCGTGCCCCTGTACGCGGCATGGTTCATTGCGAACGTGCTGTGGATTCGTGCTTCTTTTGACCCGGCTGTGAAGCAGGCTCTGAAGTAGAAGTACCCTCTTCAACCCTGTTGTTGAAAAGATATACTCTAGAACGCCCGGATGGACTATCCGGGCGTTCTGCTGTTTGCGCTTCCTTCTCTGGTCTAAAATGGATAGGATATGCGCCCGTCGCCATCCCCCTGTTCCGCACCCTGTGCGGGTAGCCGGGGGAGAGCAGACGGTGCTGCCTAAGGTGTATAACGAGCCAGCCGGCATAGTGCCGGTGGTATGCAGAGAAGAGTGACAATGACCGATTCCGTGCAGGAACACGAGGGTCTTAACGGCCCGGCTCAGGTTCTCGCCCGCATTGCGCAGGTTCTGGAGGAGAACCCCGAGAACGGTTTGGACGCTATCCGTGAGGCTTTTGAGGCTGAGCGTGAGCGCGCCCGCCAGGAGATTCGCGAGAAGGCTAAGGACTTTGACAGCCTCAAGGAGGTGCGCCTGAGCTTCTTCGGTGAGAAGGGCATCATGAGCATCGCTAACCGCCAGATGCGTGATCTTCAGAACCAGCACAAGGGCCCGGTGGGTAAGCTGATGGGTCAGGCTCGTGCAGCCCTGACTGAGGCTATTGAGGCTCGTACCGCCGAGCTGGAGGCTGAGCGTGAGGCTCGTATCCTGGCTGAGGAAGCTGTGGACGTTTCTGCTGCTTCGCCTCGCCGTTCCCTGGGCGGCCGCCACCCGATTGCTCTGATGCAGGAGCGCCTGACTGATATCTTCGTTGGTATGGGCTGGGAGGTTGCTGACGGCCCCGAGCTGGAGTCTGAGTGGTACAACTTTGACGCTCTGAACATTAAGCCGGATCACCCGGCACGCGAAATGCAGGACACTTTCTACGTTGAGCCGAAGAACGCTCACCTGCTGCTGCGCACTCACACGTCGCCGGTGCAGATGCGCTCGCTACTTTCGCGTGATTTGCCGCTGTACATTGTGTGCCCGGGTCAGGTGTACCGCACCGATGAGCTGGACGCGACCCACACCCCGGTCTTCCACCAGATTGAGGGCCTTGCCGTGGATAAAGGCCTGACGATGGCTGACCTGAAGGGCACCCTGGAGTACATGGCACGCGCCATGTTCGGTGAGGACGCTAAGATCCGCCTGCGCCCGAACTTCTTCCCGTTCACTGAGCCTTCCGCTGAGCTGGATTTGTGGCACCCGAACGCTAAGGGCGGCCCGCAGTGGATTGAGTGGGGCGGCTGCGGCATGGTGAACCCGAATGTTCTGCGTGCTGCGGGTATCGATCCTGAGGAGTACTCGGGCTTCGCTTTCGGTATGGGTATTGAACGTACCCTCATGTTCCGTAACAACGTCGCTGACATGCATGACATGGTTGAAGGCGACATCCGTTTCTCTGAGCAGTTCGGGATGGAGATCTAAATTATGCGTGTACCCCTGTCATGGCTGCGCGAGTTCGTGCCTGTAGCCGAGGATGCTTCGGCTGAAGATTTGATGGCAACCCTGGTGAAGGTTGGCCTGGAAGAAGAAGACGTTCACCGCCCCTCTGATGAGCTGTCCGGACCAATTGTGGTTGGCCAGGTGCTCTCTATGGAGCCGGAGACCCACTCGAACGGCAAGACCGTGAACTGGTGCCAGGTGCGTGTGGTTCCGGAGGGCCAGGAGCAGACTCTGACCGGTAAGGGCATTGAGCCTTCCGGCGTTCAGGGCATTATTTGTGGTGCCCACAACTTCAAACCCGGCGACAAGGTTGTTGTGACCCTGCCCGGCGCTGTTCTGCCCGGTGGTTTCGCGATTACTGCCCGTAAGACTTACGGTCACAAGTCGGCTGGCATGATTGCTTCGACTCGTGAGCTGGGTATTGGCGATGATCACGGCGGCATCCTGGTGCTTTCGACCCTGGGCCTGGACCCGGAGCTTGGCACCGATGCGATGGAGCTGCTGGGTCTGTACGATCAGGCTGCCGAGGTGAACGTGACCCCGGACCGCGGTTACGCGTTCTCTCTGCGCGGTATTGCTCGCGAGTGGTGCCACGCTACCGGTTCTTCCTTCGAAGATTTTGTGCTGGCGTACGGCGAGCGCGCCCCGGAGGCGAACGAGTCCGGTCACGCGGTTGCTCTGCGTGATGACGCCCCGATTCACGGTAACCCGGGTTGCGTGCGTTTCGTGATGCGTGAGGTTTCGGGCGTGAAGGCGGACGCGCCGGTTCCGACCTGGATGTCTTCGCGTCTGCGTCTGGCGGGTGTGCGCTCGCTGTCGCTGCCGGTGGATATTTCGAACTACGTGATGCTGGAGACCGGTCAGCCGCTGCACTTCTACGATGCTGACAAGGTTCAGGGTGAGATTGTTGTGCGCCGCGCTGTTGCTGGCGAGAAGCTGGTGACCCTGGATGGTGTGGAGCGTACTCTGCACCCCGAGGACATTGTTATTGCTGATGATTCGGGCGTAATTGGTCTTGCCGGTGTGATGGGTGGCGCCTCCACTGAGGTCACCGATTCGACCACCCGCATTCTGGTTGAGGCTGCTCGTTTTGATGAGGTGTCGGTGGCTCGTACTGCTCGCCGTCACAAGCTGATTTCTGAGGCGTCGAAGCGTTTCGAGCGCGGCGTGGACCCGCAGATTCAGGCAGCTGCTGCCCAGCGTGCGGTTGAGCTGCTGGTTGAGCTGGCTGGTGCTCAGGTTGAGCCGGGCGTTACTGACGTATCCCTCGGTTACGAGCCGGTCGTGATTGACCTACCGGCTGACTACACTGCCGGCCGCATTGGCGTGGATTACTCGCCGGAGCAGATTGAGTCCTGCCTGCGCGAGATTGGTTGCTCGGTGGAGCGTACCGAGTCTGGTTACGCGGTGACCGTTCCGTCGTGGCGTACTGACCTGCGCGCGAAGGAAGACCTGACCGAGGAAATCGCACGTATTGACGGCTACGAGAACATCCCCTCGACCCTGCCGGTGGCTCCTGCGGGCCGCGGTTACACTCCGGAGCAGGCGGGTAAGCGTCGTGCACTGAATGCGCTGGCGGCTTCCGGTCTGACTGAGGTGTTCGCGTACCCCTTCGTGTCGGCTGATGCGAACAATCTGTGGTCGGCTCCGTGGGTGAGCACCCCCGAGAACCCCGTGACTGAGGTTCCTTCGATTCGCTTGGAGAACCCGATTTCTTCGGCTGAGGGCTGGATGCGCCGCTCGCTGCTGCCGGGTCTGGTTGAGGTTCTGAAGCGTAACCTGTCTCGCGGTTTCAAGAACCTGGCTATTTTCGAGGCTGGTCACGTGTTCATTCCGGGTGAGCAGCTGGGCTCCGAGTCTATTCCGCCGCTGGGTGCTCGCCCCTCGGATGAGGTTCTGGCTGATCTGAACGCCGGTATTCCGCAGCAGCCCACTTTCATTGCTGGTCTGTTTGCAGGTACTGAGCACGAGGCGATGCCGGGTGCCGCTCCGCGTGCCTACGACTGGCGTGACGCTCTGGATGCTGTGCGTCTGGTGGCTGCCGCTGTTTCGGCTGAGATTCAGGTGCGTAATGGTGTGCACACTGCCTTCCACCCGGGCCGTGTGGCTGAGGTTCTGAACGCTGCCGGTGAGCGTGTTGGTTTCGCTGGCGAGCTGCACCCGAAGCTTCTGCAGGAGCTGAACCTGCCGGAGCGTACTTGCGCGTTTGAGCTGGATTTCTCGGCGCTGTTCGCTGGTCGTGTTGAGGCGCATCAGGCTGTCCCGGTGCTGACTTTCCCGGCTGCTACTCAGGATGTGGCGCTTCTGGTGGATCGTGACCTGCCTGCTTCTGAGGTGGAGCGTGTTCTGCGTGAGGGCGCTGGCGAGCTGCTGGAGGATATCCGCGTGTTCGATGATTACCGCGGTACCGGTATTGATGAGTCGAAGAAGTCCTTGGCGTTTGCGCTGCGTTTCCGTGCGCCGGATCGTACGCTAACTGCCGATGAGGCGTCGGCTGCTCGTGAGGCTGCTGTGGCTGCGACTGTTGAGCAGCTGGGTGCAGAACCGCGTGTCTAACCGGGTCTAACCCTATGGCGTAGTGCCTAATGCTGACGGGGTGGGAGTCGCTGGCTCCCACCCCGTAGCTTTTGGGGTTGCGTCGTGGGTTTACCTGTCGGTGTGTTCATGAAGCGCTGATAAGCGCTTTCCTTGGTGAACTCATGTGGTTATGGGTACCCTAGAAGATAGATGAAGTGAGGGAGAGAGTAATGGCTAATCGAGAGAACTCGCGCGAGCAGGACGAGCTGTCGCAGTCTGAGGTCGAAGAAACCTATTTCGAGGATTCTCAGTACGATGACTCTGAGTATGAAGACCATGAATATGAGGAGTACGACGAGTACGAGAATTACGAGGATGAGGAAGAGAACTCCTCCCTTTTCGCGATGAGTGAGGAAGAGCTGGATGACCGCCCGGGTGTGAACTGGCTGTCGGTTCTTTCTGCTGCTGTTGCGGTTATTCTTTCCATTGTTTTGGCTGTTGTGGGTGTCCGCGCGTTTGCGTCGGTCAATAATAACGCCGAGTATGCCGGTAAGAGCTGGGTTATTCAGGGTACTTATCAGGATTTGACGCCTGACCTGATTACGAAGGGTAATGTGGCTCGTTATAAGGGCAATCTGCCGGCTGATGACGCTCTGAACGGTAAGACGTACGTGTCGAACCTGAAGGATAAGTACCAGGTGACTTCGGGCGCTTCGATTGAGTTCCGTGGTTCGCAGACTGGTGATGTTCCTTCGGAGTTCCCACGTGAGGTGGACGGCCTGCTGGTGGAGAAGAACGGCAGCCTTGAGGTTGTTTATACCGCTGAGAAGGGCACGTTGAAGCCTGTGACTGAGGCAAGCGTGAATGCTGAGCGTTTTGCCGGTATCGCAAGTATTGTTGGTGCGGTGCTGGTGCTTCTGCTGGGTCTTGGTTTTGCTGTGTGGCTGAACCGTCGTTCGCACGATGTTGAGTACGAGGACCTGGATGGTCTGGTGGAGGATGAGCGCTAGGCGTTCTGAGTCCTGAGGAATCACCTCGAAGTTTTGTTGAAGGAGCCTGTTTCTGGCGCACGTTGTGTTGCTGGAGGCGGGCTCCTTTTTCGCGCTCGCCTGCCGGAGATCTCTTGACTGGGGTGACGTACCAGCCCACAATGTTCTTGCACACTATGCATTCATTGCGAGGTTATGCGCCCGAATGTGTAGATACACGCTACGTTCGCGGTGTTTTGCGTGACAGCTGGTGAGATAAACCCTGAAATTTCCCCCATATCTTGGAATAATCCATATTTGGTGCGCATATTTATGTGCATATGTATTATCTTGGGTAGTGAAGAATGTTGCGCTGCGCCACCGCTGGGCAGCCCGTTCTGAATTCGTGATTGGCACCGTAGGAAGAAGAGATATTATGCCTTTCCCCTCGACCAAGATCGCGCGTCAGGCACGCATCGTTGAATTGCTGCAGACCCGACGTGTCCGCTCCCAGGCTGAACTGGCGCAGTACCTGACCGATGATGGTATGAAGGTTACTCAGGCGACCCTTTCCCGTGATCTTGTTGAAATTGGCGCTGAGCGTATCCGTGATGAAGGCGCTGGCTTGATTTATGCTGTGCCGAATTACCCTGCTCGTCGTGGCGGCGGTACTGCACCTGATGCCCGTATGATTTCCCTGTTCAAGGAGCTGCTGATTACCGCTGAGGGTTCGGCGAATATTACGGTTCTGCGTACTCCTCCGGGTGCCGCGCAGTTCTTGGCTTCGTCGATTGATCAGGGCGGTCTTGAGGCGATTATGGGCACTATTGCCGGTGACGATACGGTCATTGTTGTGACTCGTGACCCCAATGGTGGGGCTGCGCTGGCGGAGAGCTTCTTGGATTGGTCTGCTGCTCAGTAGTAGCTGGGGCGTATCTTGTGCTGTTCCTCTGATGTTTCAGGGGAGTGGTTGAGGGTACGCCCTTCTGCTGTCTTCGGGCTCTTTTCCGGGCTTCTAGCTCTGCTTCTTCTTTTCTAGGTATCCCAATTTTCTGTGGTGAGAGTTTTTTATCATGTCTGAAATGCACGATTCAGCGAACAATATTGCCTACCTTTTGGCGGAGGCGGCATCGTCTTCCGGGGCTAAGGCTGCTTTGGCGATTCCGTCTTCTGAACCTGCTGATATGCAGGTGGTGAGTTATGCGCAGTTGGCGTCTGCCGCCTCGCAGGTTCAGCGTCATCTGGAGGCGCTCGGCGTTGAGCGTGGTGACCGTGTGGCGTTGTCTATGCCGAATGTGGCGTTGATGCCTGCTCTGTATTACGGCATTGTGGCTGCGGGCGCGATTTGTGTTCCGTTGAATCCGCTGCTGTCGGGCGCGGAGCTGGAGTATCATCTGCGCGATAGCGGGGCGAAGGTACTTTTTGCTTTTGCGGGTACTCGCTTGGCGTCGGAGGCTTCGTCGACGGTTCTGGTGAAGAACGGTTCGGTTCGTTGCGAGATTTTCACCGGGGGAGAGGGCTCGCCGGTGGCTCCTTTTGATGCGCCTGCCGAGACGGTTCTGGAACCCGTTCCGGTGGTGGCGAGTGACCCAGCGATTATTCTTTATACGTCGGGTACGACGGGCAAGCCGAAGGGCGCGACGCTGACTCACGCGAATATCCTCTCGAATGCTCGTAGCTGCGTGAGCGTTTTTGGGTTCACCGCTGAGGACGTTATTTTTGGTGGTCTTCCGCTGTTCCATGCGTTCGGTCAGACGGTGTCGATGAATGCGGCGTTTGCGGCGTCGGCTACGGTGGCTTTGCTGCCGCGTTTTACTCCCGAGGGTGCGCTGAACCTGATTGAGCGTGCGGGGGTTTCGGTGCTGGCTGCGGTGCCGAGCATGTACGTGTCGTTGGCGGCGGCGCTGGAAGCTGAGCCTGAGCGTGCGCGCTCGCTGCGCGGTCGCATCCGTTTCGGTATTTCGGGCGGTTCGCCGCTGCCCGCCCCGGTGCATGCCGCATGGAAGACGCTGATTGAGTGCCCGGTATACGAGGGCTACGGTTTGAGCGAGACCTCGCCGGTGGTTTCCTTTAATCAGGCGGAGTTTGGCATGGTGCTCGGTTCGGTGGGTCGTGTGCTACCGGGCGTGCAGGTGCAGGTCCGCTGCTCTGAAGGCACCGAGTGCGCGCCGGGCGTGAGCGGTCAGCTGTGGGTTCGCGGCGAGAATGTGATGGCTGGTTACTGGAATAATCCGGCGGCTACTGCTGAGGTTTTTGACGGCGAGTGGTTTGCGACCGGTGATGTTGCTCGTGTTGATGAGCAGGGCAATATTTTTATCGTGGATCGTATTAAGGACATGGTTCTGCGTAATGGCTATTCGGTGTATCCGCGTGAGATTGAGGATGTTCTCTACACCCATGAGCAGGTGCAGTCGGTAGCGGTGCTGGGTGTGCCGGATGAGCGCGTGGGCGAGGAGATTGTCGCCGTGGTGATGCCGCGTCCTGGTGCCGATGAGGGCGTGCTGCAGGCGGAGTTGAATGCTTTGGCGCGTACTCGTTTGGCGGCGTATAAGTATCCTCGCCGCTACGTGATGGTGGAGAGCATGCCGCTGGGCCCGACCGGTAAGATCCTCAAGCGTGACTTGCGGGTTTCGATTCAGCAGGGCTGAACCCGCCACGTGGTTTGTGGCGCTATTCTGAGGACAAGCGCGGGCTAAGAGGGTAGAATCTTGTAGGCGGCTTCTACCGCGTTATTGTTCCCGGTTGTTATGCCTGGGCTGAACCATCCACGAAAGAGAGAGCATGAGCGTTCCCGCTTCTGAGGCTTCGCGAACCCCTATTGAGCAGTTGATTCCGGCTGCTTGCGCTACGATTCCGAATTACCCGCACGAGGGCATCCTCTTTTACGATGTGACCACTCTCTTCGCTAATGCTGAGGTTTTCAAGGCGTGCATTGATGAGCTGGCTGCCCGTTTTGAGGGTCAGTTTGATGTGGTGGCTGGCGTTGAGGCTCGTGGCTTCTTGCTGGCTTCTGCGCTCGCGTACGCTACCGGTACCGGTGTGATGACGGTTCGTAAGGCGGGTAAGCTTCCGCGTGAGACGTACCGTGAGGAGTATGCGCTGGAGTACGGTAGCGCGGCGATTGAGATTCACTGTCATGATTTCGCGCCGGGCACTCGTGTGCTTCTGCTGGATGATTTGCTGGCGACTGGCGGTACTCTGGTGGCTGCCGCGAAGCTGGTGGAGCGTGCGGATCTGAAGGTTGCCGGCGTCGGCGCTCTTCTGGAGTTGGAGGGCCTCGGCGGTCGTGAGGCGCTGGACGGTTACCGTCTTGAGACGCTGAGCTTGGTCTCTGAGTATCCGCTGCCGTCGAAGTAGTTTTATAGATGAGGGGTGCCCCGCCGGTTGATCCGGTGGGGCACTTTTCTGTGTATGCTTGGGCGGGTTTTCTGTGGGGGTAATATTTCGGCGCTGCGGAGCCTGTCCTGTAAAATAGTGACCCGTATTTTTGGGTGTCTGTCGCACCCTGTCTTTGAGACACCATAGGTTTAAGGAGCTTACGTGTCATCTGAATCTTTGCCCCAGCAGTCTGCTGATTCTTCGGCGGCTGAGAAGCTGTTTGCTGAGCAGATGGCTGCGGAGCGTGAGTATGTTGCTCGCGTGTATGCCCGTCTGGATGAGCTCCGTGAGGAGACGGCTGAGAAGCTGGCTGCTGTGCGTAAGAATCAGGCGGTGGGCGGTCATCAGAACCGTTCGGAGCGTGACTCTTTTGCTACTCACTATGAGGATCGTTTGGCGCAGCTGAATGCTGTGGATTCTCGTCTGACCTTTGGTCGCCTGGATATGGACCGTGAGGGTGCTGATGCGGTGCGTTATATCGGTCGTATTGGTATTACGGATAGCAATCAGCAGCGTCTGCTGATGGACTGGCGTGCCCCGGAGGCGGGTACGTTCTATCAGGCGACCGCGTTCCAGCCGATGGGTGTGCGCCGTCGCCGTCACCTGATGCTTGAGGGCCGCACCGTTGTAAATATTGAGGATGAGGTCTTCGATTCAGAGATGCTGCAGGATGAGGACACCCTTCACGGCGAGGGTGCTCTGCTGGCGGCGTTGAATAAGAAGCGTACCGGCCGCATGGGCGATATTGTGGCGACCATTCAGGCTGAGCAGGATGCGATTATCCGCTCGGAGCTGCCGGGCGTGCGCGTGGTGCAGGGCGGTCCCGGTACCGGTAAGACCGCTGTGGCTCTGCATCGTGCGGCGTATCTGCTGTACACGAACCGTGAGCGCCTGTCGAAGGCTGGCGTGCTGGTGGTTGGCCCCTCGAATTCGTTCATGTGGTACATCGAGCGTGTGCTTCCGTCGCTGGGTGAGACCGGCGTGGTGATGTCTTCGCTGGCGACCCTGTACCCGGGTCTGCGTGCTGTGCCGGAGAAGGACCGTGCGGTTGCCGCATTGAAGGGCGATTTGCGCATGGTGAAGGTTATTAAGCGTGCGGTTGCGGATCGTCAGAAGGTGCCGGCTCAGGTTCAGCGTCTGAATGTTGAGGGTACTGATGTTGAGCTGACTCCGGAGATGGTTCGTTCGGCTCGTTCTCGTGCTCGTTCGACTGGCAAGCCGCATAATGAGGCTCGTGAGACGTTCGTGAAGATTCTGTTGAAGGAGCTGACCGCGAAGCTGGATGATCAGCTGAACCGTGCGGCGGGTCGTGTGGTGGAGCGTCCGTACTTGCAGGATGATGTGCGTGCCTCGATGGATGTGCGCCGCGCCCTGAACCTGGCGTGGATGCCACTGTCGCCGGAGACTCTGTTGCGCTCGCTGTTCTCGAAGCCGCATTACTTGGAGTCGGCAACCCGTGAGCTGTCGAAGGCTGAGCGTGAGCTGCTGGCTCGTCCTGCGGATGCCCCCTTCACCGAGGCTGATGTTCCGCTGCTGGATGAGGCTGCTGAGCTGCTGGGTGATTTTTCGAAGGTGACGGGTGCGGCTGCTGCGGCTCGTGCTGCGGCGGAGCATCGTGCGAACCTTGAGAACGCTGCGAAGGCGCTGGAGAATGTTCACCAGTCGCTGGAAGATATTGGCGCTGATGGCGTGATTACCCCTGAGCAGATTGCGATGATGAATGAGGTTCGTGGCGAGCGTATGACGGCTGCGGCTGCGGCTTCTGCTGATCGTACCTGGGCGTATGGCCATATTGTGGTGGATGAGGCTCAGGAGCTCTCGCCGATGCAGTGGCGTCTGCTGATGCGTCGTTGCCCGATGAAATCGTTCACGATTGTTGGCGATATTGCTCAGGCGTCTTCTGCGGCGGCGGCTTCGTCGTGGTCGCAGGCGTTGGAGCCGTTTGTGGGTGAGCGTTTCACCCTGGAGGAGCTGACGATTAATTACCGTACTCCGGCTCAGATTGCTGAGGCAGCGGTGTCGGTTGCTCAGGCTGCAGGCTATGAGGTGTCTGCGCCTCGTGCGGTGCGTGAGGGCAAGTGGCCTCCGCTGGTGCATGAGGTTGCCGCCGAGTCCGTGGTGGAGCAGACCGTGTCTGTGGTCAGCGAGGAGGTCGCTCATTCGGGTGGCGCTCTGATTGGTGTGGTGTGCCCGCCGAGCCTGTATGTTCAGACGGCTCAGGCTGTGGCTCGTGCTCATGCTGATCGTACGGGTACCGCGCAGACGGCTTTGGAGAATCAGGTGCTGGTTCTGACTCCGTGGGAGGCTAAGGGCCTGGAGTTTGATGTTGTGGTGATTGTTGAGCCGCAGCAGCTGATTGATGATGCTGATGGTGCCGTGGGTGACTTGTACGTGTCGATGACTCGTCCGACTCAGCGCCTGCACATGGTGGGTTCGCGGATGCCTGCGGGCCTGTAGTCTTCGTGGCTCTGTAGCACCTTTCTTGTTATTTCTTTGAGCCGGTGCCGTACCGGTTTGGGCGCTCGCTTGGGTTTTTCTGAGCGTTTGTGCCGGTGCGGTGCTAGGCTTGTTACATATTTTGTTCGAGCGCCTTTGGGCGTTGTTACCTTGTGAATGGGAGAAGCATGTCTGCCGAGATCCTCAACGCGCAGCATAATGACGATACCTTCGAGAATATTTGGCAGGAGCTGAAGTGGCGCGGCCTGGTGCACGTGAGCACTGATGAGGCTGCTCTGGAGAAGGCGCTGAGCGAGGAGAGCCTGACTTTCTACACGGGCTATGATCCGACTGCGGCTTCTTTGCACCTGGGTCACCTGGTGCAGCTGCTGGTGATGCGTCGTCTGCAGCTTGCCGGTCACAAGCCGCTGGGTCTGGTGGGTGGTTTCACCGGTTTGATTGGTGATCCGCGTCAGACTTCTGAGCGTGTGCTGAACTCGCCCGAGGTTGTGGCTGAGTGGGTTAAGTCTCTGCGCGCGCAGATTGAGCGTTTCCTTTCTTTCGAAGGTGAAAACGCTGCTCGTATGGTGAATAACCTGGACTGGAGCGGTCAGATGTCTGCTCTGCAGCTGCTGCGCGATGTTGGTAAGCACTTCCGCGTGGGCACCATGGTGAAGAAGGAGATTGTGGCGAAGCGCCTGAACTCTGATGAGGGCATTTCGTACACCGAGTTCTCGTACCAGATTCTGCAGGGTCTGGACTTCCTGGAGCTGAACCGTCGTTTTGGCTGCACCCTGCAGACCGGTGGTTCTGATCAGTGGGGTAACCTGACCAGTGGTACCGAGCTGATTCGTAAGGTGGAGGGTAAGAGCGTCCACGCTATTGGTACCCCGCTGATTACTAACTCTGACGGCACTAAGTTCGGTAAGAGCGAGGGTAACGCTATTTGGCTGAACCCGCAGATGTGCTCGCCGTACGCGTTCTACCAGTTCTGGCTGAACACCGCGGATGCGGATGTGGTGGATCGTCTGAAGGTCTTCACCTTCCTGACTCGTGCTGAGATTGCTGAGTTCGCTGAGAAGGTTGAGAAGGAGCCGTTCAAGCGTGAGGCTCAGAAGACTCTGGCGTACCTGGTGACTTCGCTGGTTCACGGTACTGAGGCTACTGATCAGGCTGTGGCTGCTTCGGAGGCTCTGTTCGGTAAGGGCGATTTCGCTGCTCTGGATGAGGCTACCCTGGAATCTGTGGTTGCTGAGCTTCCTTCGGCTAAGCTGTCTGAGGACCGCCTGGACCTGATTTCTGTTCTGACTGAGCTGGGCTTTGCGAAGTCTAACTCTGAGGCTCGTCGCATTCTGAAGGAGGGCGGCGCTTCGGTGAACGGCGTGAAGGTTCAGGGTGAGGACGCAGCTATTTCTAGGGATGATCTGCTGCACGGTCGTTTTGCGATGGTTCGCCGTGGCAAGAAGAACCAGGGCGCTGTAGAGCTGATCTAGTACAGAGCTGATTTAGTCTTCTCGATACATATAGATGGGGAGGGGTTCTTCTCTGCTGAAGTATTCAGTAGGGGAGTGCCTCTCCTTTTTGTTCTCCTACATATCCC
>NZ_CAJZIE010000064.1:0-12774 GCF_916049665.1 uncultured Rothia sp.
CCTAGACTGGAACCATGCCCCGACTAACAGACGCCACCAAAGCCGCCCGCCGAGCCCAAATCATCGAAGCCGCCATCGACTGCTTCCTCGAGCGCGGCTACACCAACACCTCCATGAGCGACATCATCAAGGCATCCGGGCTGTCCTCCGGATCCATCTACTCGCACTTCTCCGGCAAAGAAGACATCCTCATCGGCGCCGTCAACGAACGCCTCAGTTACCTCAAGGAGCTCTACGGCGCGTTCCCCGAAGGCGCCGGCCCCCAGGATCTCCTCGAAGCTATCTACACCAACCAGCAGGTCAACGAGAACTTCTCCGCCATGCTGCGCATTCGCCTCGAATCGCTCCACACGCCCGAAATCGCCAAGGCAACCGCGGACGTCATTCCCCTGTTGCAGAGCATCATTACCAAGACCCTCACCCCCTGGGCGGTCGACCAGCTGAGCGTCTTGCACGAAATCAACCCCGACCCGGCGCAGCGCACCCCCGAACAGGAAGCGCTCATCACCGACTATGCCCGCGACACCGCGGACGCCTTCATGATGGTCTTCCAGGGGTTTATGCTCCGCTCGTTCTTCGGCACCCCCGAAGAAAAGGAAAACCTCTACCGCGTCGCTTTGGCGCTCCTTCCTGAGTAGTTGACCACCCGATAACCCCTAAAAATCACCCCCATAAGGTTGTCTTTTAGGTTTATAGGCGATTTTTGGGTACTTTAGTGCCCCCACAGTCTGCAGGCGTAGAATCGAGGAACTATGACTGAATCCTGCACCCCCGCAACCCCCGAGCCGCGCGCCACCAACCCCGCGGAGCTGAACAATCTGCGTGCCGCGCACGCTGACGAACTCTCCTCCCGCACCCGCGCCACCAAGATCCCCGAGGACTCTTGCTCCCTCTACGACGACGAGGCGCTCGGTGGCACCGCCGGACGCGCCACCGCCTGGCTGGCGCTCGAACACGTGGGACAGTGGGGCCGCGACGTACTGGATGGCTCCGCCCTCGGCGAGGAGCTTTCGGCAGCACTGGGCGAGGCAGTCTCGCAGGCTGGCCTGAAGTTCCTGCTGATCCGCCAGGCGGGCAGGGAGGGGCGCGTACTGCACGGCGCGCCGGATGCATCCGGCACCCCGACCCACCGGGTGCTCTACACGCAGAGCACCCCGGGTGAGGAGAAGCTCTACTCGTTCAGCGTGAGCGCCCCCGAGCAACTGCTCAACCTGCCCCTGGACAACCCGCAGGAGTTGATTCAGGTGACCGGCGCGGAGCTCATGGACTCCCCCGCTATTCTCGTGTGCACCCACTCCAAGCGTGACCGTTGCTGCGCCCTGCGTGGTCGCCCCATTGCGGCGCACCTGGCGGATATTCTGCCGCCGAATGCGGTTTGGGAGTGCTCGCATACGGGCGGTCACCGCTTTGCCCCGGTCGGCATTATGCTGCCCACCGGCTACACCTACGGTCGCCTCTCGGAGCCTTCGGCACTGGCGGCGTACCTGTCGCTGGCGGGTCGTTCCATTCCGTCCCTGCACGGTCTGCGTGGTCGCAGTACGGATACCCCGGTGGAGCAGGCGGCGGAGGTTGCCGTACGCCTTGAACTGGAGAAAAAGGGTGAAGAAGTAACCTCTGGGGGTTTGGTTTCACGTGAAACATCGGGGCGAGAAGCGCTCATTGCACTCCGCGAGGCGGGTGTCGACGTGAACGTCGAGACAAGCACTGAGTTCTCCCCTGAATTTTTTGCGGCGTTTTCCCCTAAAGAATTCACCAAGCACCCCACCATGGAGGCAGCACTCACCTCCCACACCGACGGACGCACCTGGGTCGCCTTCTTCGAGCGGGTCACCCTTGAGCCGCGCCCCAACTCGTGTGGCAAGGGTCCCGCAGATGCTTTCAGCCGCGAACTGCGCGGTCTGTTTCAGCTCTAAAACCCGCGCATGACTTAGACAGCACGAAGCCCCGGCAAGCACCTTCTCGGGTGCCCGTCGGGACTTCACTGTATCCAGGGTTTGCCGTAACCGGCATCTCGCCCTATCCGGCAAACAGCCTTATCCGGCAAACGGGTTCGGCGCGCCGATGTACTGCAGCTCGGTGTACTCTTCCAGACCCTCGGGGCCGCCCTCGCGGCCCATGCCGGATTGCTTCACGCCACCGAAGGGTGCCGCCGCGTTCGAGATCACGCCAGAGTTGTAGCCAATCAGACCGAACTCCAGACCCGCCGCCATGCGCGTAAAGCGCGGGTGGTTGCTCGTGTACACGTACGCCGCCAGGCCGTACTCGGTGTCGTTGGCGAGCTTCAGGGCGGTGCGTTCACCCTCCTCACCGTAGCCGCTGAACGTGGCAATCGGGGCGACGGGGCCGAAGATTTCTTCACGCCACACGCGCATCGAATCGGTCACGCCGGTCACCACGGTGGGGCGAATGAAATTGCCCTTGTTAAGGTTCTTGGGCATGCCGCCGGTATCGCTCGGAACGTTTTCCTCAAGCTCGGGAATGTAACCGCCGCAGGCGAGGAGCGCACCCTTGCCCAGGGCGTCTTCCACCATAAAAAGCATGGATTCAACCGCTGAAGGTTGAATTAACGGTCCGCAATCGGTTCCCTCGACCGTTCCGTCACCTACGACGGTCGCCTCCATGCGTTCCACGAAGGCGCGCGTGAACTCTTCGGCGATGTCCTCGTGCACGATAAATCGGTTGGCGGCGGTACACGCCTCGCCCATGTTCCTCATCTTCGCCGCGTAGGCACCCTCAACGGCGGCGGGGATGTCCGCATCCTCAAAGACGATGAACGGGGCGTTGCCGCCCAGCTCCATGGAGGTGCGCAGAACGTTCTGTGAAGCCTGCGCGAGCAGGGTGCGGCCCACGGCGGTGGAGCCGGTGAACGACACCTTCCGCAGGCGCTCATCGGCCATCAGCGCGGAGACAACCTCGCCGGTGCGGGAGGTGGTCACCACGTTCAGCACGCCGTCCGGCAGGCCCGCCTCGCGCATCAGGTACGCGAAGTACAGGGAGCTGAGCGGGGTCAGGGAGGCGGGCTTGAGCACCACGGTGCAGCCCGCCGCGAGCGCCGGGGCGACCTTGCGTGCCGCCATGGCGAGTGGGAAGTTCCAGGGGGTGATGAGCAGGCAGGGACCCACGGGGCGGCGTACGGTGGTGATTTGCAGTCCGGATTCGGGGGCGACGGCGGTGCGACCGAAGCTGCGGGCAGCTTCTTCGGCGTACCAGCGCAGGTAGTTTGCGGCGTAGGCGACCTCGCCGCGGGACTGATCGAGGGGCTTGCCCATTTCGAGGGTCATGAGCCGGGCGATGACTTCGGTGCGCTGCGTCATGAGCGTGTAGGCGCGGTTGAGGATGTCGGCGCGTTCGCGGGGGCTGGTTGCCGCCCAGGAAGCGCGGGCGTCGCAGGCGGCGTCGAGTGCTTCGATACCCTGTTCGACGCTGGCGTCAGCAACGTGCGCGAGAATCTGGCCGCAGGAGGGGTTGTGCACGGGGAAGGAGCCGTTGTCGCCGGTGACCCAACTGCCGCCGAGGAGCAGGTCGGTAGGCACGTAGAAGAAGGGGTAGGAGGGCCGCTCGTAGGGGTCGATGGGTTCGCGCTGCGGCATGTTGATGCTTTGCATGTGCGGTTCGGTGCGGCCTCGCAGCTGTGCGGACTTTGCAGCGGGCTTTTCGGAAGTAGCGCTCTCGGAGGCGGAGCTTTCGGGTGAGGTGGTCATGGCGTGCCTTTCGGGTTGGGGCGGCCGGTGCGGTCGACTCTGACGCTTTTAATTCTAGTCCCCGTCCTCTCCTCCCCTGCCCCCTCGAACCTGCCCGGCGCCCACCCGTCACCGTGTACCCTCGCCCGTCCTCCCCCCCGCCCTGACGCGACCGCGGGCATGCCAAAGGGGGCCGCATCCATTACAGATGCGACCCCCTTCGGGGTGGATTCTTGCTCGGTACGCGAGCAGCTGGGGGGTTATGGGAGGCCTAGCCCGGAAGGGATGCTCGGTGTGCATCCGCGAAGCCCTGCGCCTCGCTCTCCGCGGTGGTGAGCCGCGAGTTGCGGGATGCTCGGCGGTGGTTTAAGCCCACCTGCGCTCTCAAACCCAGGACTGACGTGCCTCGATTCGGGTCAGCTCCAGGGGGCCGCCATCGTTGGTGCCGTGGAAGCGGCCGAAGTGTACGTACGGGCCGCGGTAGGCGCTGTGGTTGATGGGGCTGGAGTACTGGCCGTTGACGGTGTAGTAGAAGCTGTTCTTGTTCACCACGATCTTGCAGTTCAGTGCCTGACCGGTGGTGACCTTCTGGCGCAGCTTCATGGTGTGCAGCACGCGCGGGCTTGCCTGGTTCGGTTCAAAGCAGAGAATCTGCGCCACGGAGCCACCGCGGTAGTTGGGGCGGATGGCGAGCACGTAGGTGCCGTCTTCCTGCTTTGCGGAGAACTTCTTACCGATGCCGAAGGCGCCGTCGTGTTCGCGGCCGAACGCAATGTAGCCGTAGTGACCATCCTGCTGCGGCAGTGCACCGGTCCACTTCATGGAGAAGTCAAGGGTGTACTTTTCACGGGTGGTGTAGTTCGCCAGGGGGCCGAGCAGTACGGATTCGTCGTAGCGCTGGTTGTGCACGATGGCTGCACCGGTCAGGTCGGGCATGTCTGCTGCGACGGAGGGGTCGGCGGGCAGCATGCCGTGGGGGCGCTGGCCGGTCTTAATCTTGACGCTGGCGTCGAAGGGGTCACCAATTACCCAGTAGGGGTCGGGGCACATGAAGCCCTTAACACCCAGTGCCTTGTACTTTTCGTAGGCGGAGCGGCGGTGGATTTCCCAGACAATGACTGCCTTGCCGAGGCCGGTGAGGGCGCGTACGTTCTCCTCGCTCATGGAGCCCTGGGAAACGCCGGTCGGCTTCTCGTAGTAGGGTACGCCGATGGCGTCCACGTTTTCGTGGCGTGCCATTGCGGAGATCTTGTCGATGGGGTCGCCACCGTCGAAGTAGCACCAGGTGGCGCAGCCTGCGGAGTTAGCAAGCTTCAGGTAGCGGGAGGTGGGCTTGAAGCCACCGTTGCCGTCACGGTACATCTTGATGACGGTGCGGCGCTGCAGGCCGCGTTCGGTGATGAACTTGACGAGGCCTGCCTGTGCGGGGCCGTCCTTCGCTTCGAGGAACAGTACGACCTTCTTGCCGCCGACGGAGGCGTATTCGCCGCCTGCGGGCACGGCGTCAACCGCTGCGATGGCTTCATCGAGGGTGGGGATGTCGTACAGGTCGGTCTTCTCGCCCAGGTTCTTGCGCATGTTGACCTTGTGCTGGCGCAGTTCGGCGAGGGTGTGGCCGCGCACGTCCAGGGCCGCACCGGTGGTGCGCTTGATGTTGGTGTCGTGCATGCAGACGAAGTGGCCGTCGCTGGTGGTGCGTACGGAAATTTCGACGGCGAGGGCGCCTCGGCGTACGGACTCTGCGTAGGCGTAGGCGGTGTGCTCGGGGTTGATGTTGCCGGCACCGCGGTGGGCGATGAAGAATTCATCGGTCTTGTAGAGCAGCTGGTGTGCGGGGGAGCCGCTGTGTACTGCCGCGAGCTGTGCGCGGGTGTTGGCTGCGGCGTGGGCTTCGCCTGCCTGGAGCATGAGCGCGGCGGGTGCCAGTGCGGAGGCGCCGAGGAAGCCGCGGCGGCTCAGATTCTTAGAGGTCTTCGGGAATGCAGTCACCGTAGTAGTCCTTTTTCTTTTATGAGTTGAGCGTAATGTGTGTGGTTGTTCATTGAAGTTTTGGTTTATAGCTGAGGGTCCGGATTCTCTCAACTCAAACTGCAACTCTAAGTAGGATAACGATTTTTTATCGGTGATTCACTGCGTTTACAGGAAAATAGGGTATTATGTGCGCCTCATTCTTACCCGCCGTGTAATGCGGGTGAATGTGTTCCTCCTTTTCCGCCGCTTTTAGTGGCGGCTTTTAATACGGTGTTAAAAAATTTCTCGTGCAACGAAAAAGGCCGCGCCTACAGCCCGATTGAGCCTACAGGACGCGACCTTTTGCGTTAAACGTTTTTCACAGGGTATTCACCCTTATTGAAGCTGAGCTATTTTCGCTGGTTCAGCTTACTTCTTGGATGCCTGAGCGACGCGGTCACCGGCTGCGACGGGGCGGCGGGACTCAGAGTCCTTGGAGATGTTGAACTTTGCGGTGTTGGTGATCATCACCATGGTTTCCTTGGAGGGGATGCGACCCTCGATAGCTGCCCAGTCCACCTCGATGATGGGTGCGCCTGCCTCAACCTTGTCGCCTACGTTAGCGATCTTGGTGAAGCCTTCGCCGCCGAGCTCAACGGTGTCGATACCGATGTGGACCAGCACCTCGCCACCGTTTTCGGTGCGGAGCATGAATGCGTGCAGGGTGTCCTGAATCAGTGCGATGGTACCTGCAACGGGTGCGACGATGGTGCCTGCGGTGGGGTTCACTGCGTAGCCGTCACCCATAACGCCCTGAGAGAAAACGGGGTCGGAGACTTCGCTCAGCGGCAGGTACTCGCCGGTAACAGGTGCGACGTAGACGTCTGCGGACGATGCTTCCTGTGCGGCAGCTTCCTTCTTCTTCTTGCCGAAACCGAACATATATGCTCCTTTTGGTCGTGTGGCGCTATGAATAGCGTGTATTTGTAGCGCTGATGCGTCCGCGTCGGATGCGGGCGTCGTTGCCTTCTTGGTTTCACACCGGGCGGCACCCACATAATTGCAGGGTTCGCACACTCCGGTGCATATGCACTCAGAATACAACACCTGAACCCGCAGCTCACGAGCTGAGAGTCATTCGACTCGAATTCTGCAAATATTCCGCAATTCTGGAACTTCAAATCACACTTCTGCACTCTTGAGGTCCCGAGTACACTTAGTGGAGGACTGGCACCCCTCCCCCGAGCCGGTGCCTATAAGAGAGAAAAGGCTGAAACTGATGACTGAAGCGGCTGAAACCGTTCTTGAAGTATTTATTCCGGGCCCCGGCGAGAACCCGGAGGATCCGCAGGATATGGAGCGCTCCGAGTTCCTGGGTGCCGCGCAGGAGGCGCTGGATGCGGGCGTGGACATTGAGGTGTACTCCACCGACTCCTACCCGTCCGCATTCGAAGAGTGCGCACCCGTGGCGGAGCAGATTGAGATGAACGGCCGCGAGGTTCTGCCGCTCATGCTCGTCAACGGTGAGGTGAAGGTGTCCTTCGCGTACCCGACCGCCGAGCAGATTAAGCGTTTTGCGCGCGCTCACCTGGTCGCCCAGCCGAAGGCGAACGCGGCAGCGGCGGCGTGCGGCCCGTCCGGTTCCCCGGCGGCGTCGATGATCCCGAACCTGAGCCCCCTGGCGGAGCCCGCAGGTTTCGCGGCAACCCTGGCGGGCAAGGCACCCCAGCCGGTTGGCGGCCCCGAGATCGGTAACCGCGTGAACCTCATGGGCGGCGACACCGGCGACGGCATCCCCACCTCCGGTTCGGTGGCTGTGAAGTCCGGCGGCTGCGGATGCGGTGGTTGCGGCTGCGGCGGCAAGTAAACCCGCCACTGCCCTACTGAGAGCCCTGCTGAGTCTCAGTACAGGGACCCAGCACGGGAACTAGCGTGAGAACTAGCCCCGGCAGGCTCTCCCCCGAAATTTAAAAGAGCGGTGCCCGCCTCCTCGTACTGAGGAAGCGGGCACCGCTTTCGCTTAACGAAGCTTAGGTTCACACCCGGCAGCACCTACGGGAGCTGCGGCGGGCGAACAGCACCTTACTTGATGGAGGTACCGACGGAACCGAGCTGCTGGCAAGCCTCGACCACGCGTGCGGCCATGCCTGCCTCTGCAGCTGCACCCCAAACGCGGGGGTCGTAGGTCTTCTTGTTGCCGACCTCGCCGTCAACCTTCAGCACACCGTCGTAGTTGCTGAACATGTGGCCAGCAACGGGGCGGGTGAATGCGTACTGGGTGTCGGTGTCGATGTTCATCTTGATAACACCGTAGGACACTGCGTCTGCAATCTCCTGCTCGGTGGAGCCGGAGCCACCGTGGAAGACCAGGTAGAAGGGCTTGTCGCCCTTGCCGTACTTAGCGCCGACCTCGGTCTGGATTTCCTTGAGCAGCTCGGGGCGCAGGTGAACGTTACCGGGCTTGTACACGCCGTGAACGTTACCGAAGGTCAGAGCAGCCATGTAGGTGCCCTTCTCGCCCAGGCCGATTGCCTCAACGGTCTTGATTGCGTCTGCAACGGTGGTGTACAGGGAGTCGTCGATAGCGCCTTCAACGCCGTCTTCCTCGCCACCAACGGCACCAATCTCAACCTCGAGAACGAGCTTTGCCTTGGAGGTACGCTCGATCAGCTCAGCAGCGATCTTCAGGTTCTCGTCCAGGTCGATTGCGGAGCCGTCCCACATGTGGGAGTTGAAGATGGGGTCTTCACCGCGAGCAACAGCCTTCTCGGACTCTGCCAGCAGGGGCAGGACGAAGCCTTCCAGCTTGTCCTTGGGGCAGTGGTCGGTGTGCAGTGCAATGTTCACGTCGTACTGCTTAGCAACTTCGCGTGCGTATGCTGCGAAGGCCAGGGAGCCAACGACCATGTCCTTCTTGGAAGCGCCGGACCAGTATGCTGCACCACCGGTGGATGCCTGGATGATGCCGTCCGAGCCAGCCTCTGCGAAGCCGCGGATAGCAGCGTTCAGGGTCTGGGAGGAGGTTACGTTCACTGCGGGGTACGCGAAGCCCTTTTCCTTCGCGGTCTGCAGCATTTCTGCGTAAACTTCGGGGGTTGCAATAGCCATATGCTGACTCCTTGGATAGATGCGACCGGTTACCGTTTGTTGGGCCGGTTCACCATTTTTTGTTGGCGCGCGAGACGCCTCCTACTCGCACTATTTTACCAAGATACGACTTATTTATCGTTAATTTTTTGTGGGTTTTTTTGGGTTTACTGCAGCGAAATTTCCGCGAATTACCGCGGTAAAGTAGAGGTGTTAATGACTTGATGTCTTCTGTGCGTGCAGGTCAGCGTACACATGACCCGGACGCAACGAAAGGAACCTCCCATGAGCAAGGCGAGCGCTAAAAATAATCCGAAACAGCTCGACGCGAAGCGTGAGAAGCGTGCCCGCCAGGCGCAGCGTCGTGCTGAGCGTGAGCATCCGAATGCGGCGGCTATTGCGCCCGTGCGTGCCCAGTTGGATGAGGTTCTGGAGCGTAAGAGTCGGCATGTTTTGGGGCATGGCGATATGGCGAAATCCCTTGAGTTGATGGAGAAAATGCGTGATGAGGGCGCGAGCGACCATGAGATTGATGTGGCGCTTGCGGAGGCGAAGCTCCCCTCGGTCGTGCAGGTGGGTCGTAAGTCGTTGATGCGCTGGCCGAGCTGGTGGTGGTTGAATCGTCGTGAGCGCGCGTTGCGGGCGAAGATTGACCGCCTGATGGAGGGCTAGAGTCCCGTTCTGATTAGGTTGCTGGAGCACCCCGTTGTGGGTGCTCTTGTGCTGTGCGGTGGTGGGGTAATTGATTTTTTGGACTCAGGGTTCAATTAATCTATTTCACAAAACAATTAAAACCACACAATACAACATGAACCAAACATATTCATAAGATATGCATTATATGTATATAAATTGTTACGTGACGCGGGTTATATTTACCTAAATTACCGTGCTATAGTCGTTACAACCCACAGACGTGTTCCCAACCACATTTCATGTAACACGTGCTTCAGACGTAACTATCCAAGGAGGTATAGCATGAGCACCTCACCGAACAAGAACCCGCAGACTTCTGCAGCGGATCAGTACACCAAGCCCCCCACAGACGACCCGTTCGCACACGAACAGGAAGGCTTCCACAAGGGGCTTGGCGCACGTCAGCTCCAGATGATCGCCATCGGTTCCGCTATTGGTACCGGCCTGTTCCTGGGCACCGGTAGCCGCCTGCAGGACGCAGGCCCCATGCTCGCCGTCATCTACGCCGTCATCGGCTTCTTCGGCTACCTGATTCTGCGAGCCCTCGGCGAGCTGATCCTTCACCGCCCCTCCTCGGGCTCCTTCGTCTCCTACACCCGCGAATTCTACGGCGAAAAGGCCGCATTCGTATCCGGATGGCTGTACTGGCTGAACTGGGCAATGACCGCCGTTGCAGACGCCACCGCTATCGCTATCTACATCAGCTGGTTTGGTCGATACAACCAGTTCTTCGCAGATATTCCCCAGTGGCTCAGCGCATTCATCGTCGTTGTCATCACTGTGGCCCTGAACCTCATCTCCGTGAAGCTCTTCGGTGAGCTGGAATTCTGGTTCGCACTCATTAAGATTCTTGCCCTGCTGTCCTTCATGGCGGTAGGTATCTGGTACCTGGTCTTCGGTGAACCCATCAACGGCGTCCGCCCCGGCCTTGAACTCATTGCAGCCAATGACGGCTTCTTCCCCAACGGTATTCTTCCCGCTCTTATCGTGGTTCAGGGCGTTGTGTTCGCCTACGCCGGTATTGAGCTGGTCGGCACCACCAGTGGTGAAACCAAGAACGTTGAGAAGGTTATCCCCCGCGCTATCAACACCGTGATCTGGCGTATCGCAATCTTCTACGTTGGTTCCGTGGTTCTGCTCTGCCTGCTCATGCCCTACACCGCATACAAGGATGCAGAGTCGCCGTTCGTGACCTTCTTCGACTCGATCGGCATTGACGGTACCGCACCGATTATGCAGCTGGTCGTTATTACCGCGGCTGCTTCCTCGCTGAACGCTGGTCTGTACTCCACCGGCCGTATCCTCCACTCGATGGGTGTTGCGGGTTCGGCGCCGAAGTTCACCACTAAGGTGTCCCGCTCCGGCGTTCCGGTGGCAGGTATTCTGCTGACCGGTGTGGTTGGCCTCTTCGGTGTTGTGCTGAACTTCTTCGTTCCCGAGCAGGCGTTCGAGGTCGTGCTGAACATCGCGTCGGTGGGCACCATGGCGAGCTGGGCGGCTATCGCAATGTCGCACCAGAAGTACCTGAAGATGGTCGGTGAGGGCAAGTACAAGCGCCCGAACTACCGCGCACCCGGCGGTCGCTTTAGCGACTGGGCTGTGATGGTGTTCCTCGCTGTTGTGCTGGTGCTGATGGCACTGGATTACCCGGTGGGCACCTACACCCTGGCGTCGCTGCTGGTGGTTATCCCGCTGCTGATTATCGGCTGGTACACGGTTCGTGACCGCGTCAACGAGATTGCTCGCGTCCGTGAAGGCTACACCGGTTCCGTGCCTGTGATTGCTGCCCGCCCCGTGGTGAAGAAGCTTGTTTCGGAGCCTCGTACCCACATTGACCTGGGTGAACTGGACGCTGAGGACGAGGACAAGCCGAAGGGCAGCTAACCCGACGGCAGCTTCCGATCCCGGTGGAATCCTGGCGGAATCCCGGTGAAGGCGATGAGGGGGTTCTAGGCCCTAGTCCTAAACCCTAGCCCGTAGGTTCCAGGAGTTCTAGAACCCCCTCCCTGCACGTCTTTTCGTGTTCGCTCCGTATTACATCCGTGTAATACATAAAGCAAAGTACATATTTACAGCATTTCTAATACGGTGTGTCCTGCAATATATTTTGAGATAATAGATATCCGCAGTGACCACCAGATGCACAAAGAAGTTTTGTGCAGATATTCAAAGGAGAAAATCATGACTGAACGTCCTAGCGCACACGCGGTGGAATTTGTTGACGTCGCCTCGATGGCGAAGTGGATTCAGAAGGACGGCGTAGGCAACATCATTGCCGGCATGGTCGACTTCCTCGAAGAAGACTTCAAGAAGTGGCAGAGCTTCGACAAGATCCCGCGCGTCGCCTCCCACACCCCCTTCGGTGTGATTGAGCTGATGCCCACCTCCGACAACATCACCTACTCCTTCAAGTACGTGAACGGCCACCCGTCGAACCCGGCACGCGGCTTCCAGACCGTGACTGCGTTCGGTCTGCTCGCTGACGTGGACAACGGCTACCCCGTGTTCCTGGCTGAGATGACCCTGCTGACCGCGCTGCGTACCGCGGGCGTGTCCGCCATGGTTGCTAAGCACCTGGCACGCAAGGACTCGAAGAAGATGGCGATGATCGGTACCGGCTCACAGTCTGAGTTCCAGGCGCTGGGTATGCGCGCGGTGCTCGGTATTGAGGACCTGTCCGTCTACGACGTTGACCCGCACGCGATGGAGAAGTTCCGCCGTAACCTGGAGCCGCTGGGCTTCCGCATCCACCTGGCTAAGGACGTGGACGAGGCTGTTGAGGGTGCCGACATTATTACCACCTGCACCGCCGATAAGCAGCAGGCGAAGGTTCTGCTGGACCGCCAGGTGAAGCCCGGCGTGCACCTGAACGCTATTGGTGGCGACTGCCCCGGCAAGACTGAGCTGGAAAGCGAAATTCTGGACCGTTCCACCGTGTTTGTTGAGTTCCCGCCGCAGACCCGCATTGAGGGCGAGATTCAGCAGAAGGACCCGGACTTCCCGGTGGTGGAGTTCTGGAAGGTTCTGACTGGTGAGGAGCCGGGCCGCGTCTCGGATGAGCAGATTACCCTGTTTGATTCGGTGGGCTTCGCGATTGCTGACTTCTCGGGTCTGCGTTATGCCCGTGCTGCTACGCAGGATACCGACCTGCAGCAGTTCATTGACCTGGTTGCTAGCCCGGATGATCCGAAGGATCTGTACTCGCTGGTGAACGTTAACGTTCCGGTGGGCTAAAGGACTAAGTAACCTGACGCTGAGTGGCCTTGAGCTGGCGAGCCTGTAGGTGCGCCAGCGTAGGCTGCGAGGTTGAGAGTGAATAAAGTGAGGGCCGGGGAGTGGTGACACTCCCCGGCTCCTTCTT
>NZ_CAJZIE010000065.1:0-12517 GCF_916049665.1 uncultured Rothia sp.
GGCGTCGCATCCGGCGACATCGAGGTGCGCGTCGGCAGCCACGCCATCCACTCCGGCATGTTCGGCGGCCCCATGCTCGACGCACACACCCTCATGGCGCAGCTCCTCGCAACCCTGCACGACGCCACCGGCGCCGTAGCCGTTGAAGGCCTGCACCGCGCCCCCGAACCCGAGCTCGAATACGCCGAAGCAGACTTCCGCAGCGACTCTGGCATCCTCGACTCCGTACCCCTGGCAGGCACCGGAACCGTCGCATCCCGCCTGTGGACCCAGCCGGCAATCTCCGTCATCGGCATGGACATCCCCAGCATCGCAACCTCCTCCAACACCCTCGCCGTCGTATCCCGCGCACGCATCAGCACCCGCCTGGCACCCGGCGACAACCCCGAAAACGCACACCGCGCACTCGCCGAACACGTCAAGGCACACGCACCCCACGGCGCGCAGGTCAGCTACACCGCCGTCGACTCCGGCATGCCCTTCGCCACCGAAGTCGACGCAGACGGCGCACAGACCGCCCTCGACGCAATGCGCACCGCATGGGACGTCGAACCCGTACAGACCGGCATGGGCGGCTCCATCCCGTTCATCTCCGACCTCAAGGACCTCTTCCCGCAGGCACAGATCCTCGTCACCGGCGTAGAAGACCCCGACACCCGCGCACACAGCGCCAACGAGTCCCTCTACATCCCGGACTTCAAGAACGCAATCCTTGCGGAGGCGCTGCTGCTGAGCGCATTCGGCGCACGCTAAACGCGCTCGCTAGGAACATCCACAAAAAGTGGGGGAGAAGGGTCACCAAACCCCAACCCCCACTTTTTCGGTATCCTAGAAGCAGAATTACTTATAAAGCCCCCACGCAAACACTCACGCCCCCGGCGAACTATGCACACCCTAGGTTGTGCTCAGCTCTCCCCGGCGCGTATCGTGAAGGCTAAAACGCCCACACGCACCCACACGCGGCGCACACGGGCAACCAACAAAACAAAAGGACAACACTCATGAGTGAAACCACCACCGAACTGCCGACCCACGGCGTCAACCTCACCGAAGTAGCACAGACCAAGGTCCGCACCCTCCTCGAACAGGAAGGCCGCACCGACCTGCGCCTGCGCATCGCCGTCCAGCCCGGCGGCTGCTCCGGCCTCATCTACCAGCTCTACTTCGACGAGCGCGTCCTCGACGGCGACGCAGTCCGCAACTTCGACGGCGTAGAGGTCATCGTCGACAAGATGAGCGCACCCTACCTCGACGGCTCCACCATCGACTTCGAAGACACCATCGAAAAGCAGGGCTTCTCCATCGACAACCCCAACGCAGCAGGCTCCTGCGCATGCGGTGACTCCTTCCACTAAACCGAAGGCACCCCAGCGCTAAGCACCACCAAGGTGCAACACGCCTAGTAAACCCCCGTCTCGCATACTGCACCCAACCATGCAGATACGAGACGGGGGTTTTACACTTAACACATGACTACGCACGAAATTACCTGGAAATACATCCTCAACCAGCTCGTCAAGCACCAAAACCTCACCGACACCGAAGTCGCCTGGGCAATGGACCAAATCATGACCGGCCAAACCGAACAGCCGATCCTCGCATCCTTCCTCACCGCCCTCCACTCCAAAGGCGAAACCCCCGAAGAACTCGGCGCACTCGCAGCCGGCATGATCGCCAAAGCCGAAACCGTAGACATCGACCCCCACGCTGTAGACATCGTCGGCACCGGCGGAGACCAGCAAAACACCGTCAACATCTCCACCATGGCAGCCCTCGTCATCGCAGGCACCGGCGCAACCGTCATCAAGCACGGCAACCGCGCCTCCACCTCCAAATCCGGCTCCGCAGACGTCCTCGAAGCCCTCGGAATCCGCCTCGACATGCCCATTCCCGCTGTCGCCGAATGCGCTCGCGAGACCGGCATCACCTTCCTGTTTGCGATGACCTTCCACCCGGCAATGCGCCACGTGGGCCCGACCCGCCGCCTGCTGGGCATTCCGACCGCGTTCAACTACCTGGGCCCCATGACGAACCCGGCTCGCGTGAAGTCCTCGGCTATCGGCGTTGCTAACCCGGTCATGGCTGAGAAGATGGCTCACGTCTTCGCGGAGCGCGGCGACCACGCCCTGATTTTCCGCGGCGATGATGGCCTGGATGAGCTGACCATCGCTACCACGAGCCGCCTGTGGGAGGCTGCGGACGGCAAGCTGACCGAGTACCGTTTTGACCCGACCGAGTACGGCCTGCAGAACGCACCGCTGGAGCAGCTGCGAGGCGGTGACGCCGAGTACAACGCGGGTGTGTTCCGTGCCATTTTGGCGGGGGAGGGCGAGGCCCCGAAGAGCCCGCTGCGTGCCATTCACGACGCCGTGCTCATCAACGCGGCCGCAGGCCTGGTGGCATACCGCCCGGTCAACGGCGAGAGCTTTGAGACCCGCTTCACTCAGGCACTGGCCGATGCGCGCGAATCTATTGCATCCGGTGCAGCGGAGCGCGTGCTCAACGCATGGGTCGAGTTCAGCGAAAAGCACGCAGAAGCGTAGGGACTCTGTGGCTAGAGGCGAGAGCCTCAGAAGCTGATTTCAGCAGCTGAAGAGCCCTAGAAATCGATGACAGGCACCCGAGACGAACAGAGCGCACCGAGAGGTGTGGAGCTGGGGTCTCGGGTGTTTGTCGTTTAATATGAGCCACTGAGGGGCATACTGAGGATCCTAAAGGTTCGGAGCATTTGAGTGCGCAGCTGCGGGTTGATGAAGCTGAGGCGCGCGGAGTTCAGAGTGGCGGACGAGAACAGCATAGTCGCATCACGAGGAGTACAGGTCCGACCCGCGCCAACCAAGACGCAGAAAGCACCGGTGAGCATCCGGTGGGGTAGTGAAAAATAGCTCTACTTTACATAATGTATATTATCGGCTTTTTAGGGAGGTCTAGAATGAACCCAAGATTCCCCGTATCTAAATAAAGTCTTAACAGTTCATGTATTAACCTCACCCGGTCACCAGAACTATCGCCAGCACTCAATCCACCTGAAATAATGGATATACCCCGCATCACGAAGGTGTCGTCGCCTCGTATGCAGATTCAACGTCAACCACGCCGGTTGATGTACATCAAAGGAGAAAACTCGTGGATTGGCTCTTTGAGACACCCTGGACACTCTGGGTTGCACTCGCCCTCGTTTTCGCCGTCATAGAAATGCTCAGCCTCGACCTGTTCTTTCTCATGCTGGCGATTAGTGCAGGCATTACCGCAGCAATATCTCCCTTCGTGGACAACATGCTGCTTCGAACCGTTATTTTCGTGGTGATCTGCCTGATTCTGGTTCTTGGCCTGCGCCCGCCGCTGCTGAAAAAGCTCAATAAATCAGCCACCGGAGCTGTCACTAATGCTGAAGCACTCGTTGGTGCTGAGGTGCGCGTCACTCAAGATGTGACTGGTGAGACCGGTTTGGTGGTACTAGCTGGCGACACCTGGACGGCGCGCACCGCCTCCGGAACGCTCCCTGCAGGATCACACGCGAGGGTACGCGCCATTGAGGGTGCTACCGCAATCGTAGAGCCTCTCCCCCACGCCTAAGACCCATCTGAATACCGGCTCCAAAAGCAGGTTCAGATACCCTAAAAACACACCATATAACTCACCGATAAGGAGAAATAATGCCTATCAGCCTTATTCTGACGGTCCTACTCATCCTCTTCGTACTGACGATGCTCGCAAAGACCGTGCGCGTCATCCCGCAGGGACGAGCCGGCATCGTCGAACGACTGGGCAAGTTCCACGCCGTTCTCAACCCCGGCCTGCACATCGTCATCCCCGTAGTTGACCGCGTGCTACCCCTCATCGACCTGCGCGAACAGGTGGTTTCCTTCCCCTCGCAGTCCGTGATTACCGAAGATAACCTCGTGGTCGGCATCGACACCGTCGTGTACTTCCAGGTCACCGACCCCCGCTCGGCAACCTACGAAATCACCAACTACATTCGCGCCGTGGATGAGCTGACCAGCGCAACCCTGCGTAACGTCGTCGGTGGCCTGAACCTGGAGCAGACCCTCACCTCCCGCGACCAGATCAACGCTGAGCTGCGAGGTGTACTCGACTCCACCACCGGCCGCTGGGGCTTGCGCGTCTCCCGCGTGGACATCAAGGAAATCCAGCCCCCGGTGTCCATCCAGGACTCCATGGAGAAGCAGATGCGTGCAGAGCGTGACCGCCGCGCCGCAATCCTCACCGCAGAAGGCCAGAAGCAGTCCGACATTCTGACCGCAGAAGGTGAATCCCGAGCAGCCATCCTGCGTGCAGAGGGTGAAAAGCAGGCACAGATCCTTCGCGCAGAAGGTGACGCACAGTCCGCAATCCTGCGCGCAAACGGTGAAGCCGAAGCCGTGCAGAAGGTCTTCGCCGCAATCCACGAATCCAACCCCAGCCAGCAGCTGCTCACCTACCAGTACCTGCAGACCCTGCCCAAGCTCGCCGAAGGCGACGCCAACAAGCTCTGGTTCATCCCGACCGAACTGGGCGATGCACTGCGCGGCCTGGGCAACGCATTCGGCACCCTGCCCGCATCCGACCTTGCAGACGCACCGAAGAAACCCGCAGCAGAGGCGCCCAAAAGCGCACCGCAGGCACCCGGAAGCTACGGCATCAACGGCTAAACGCGAAAACTAACGCGTAAAAAGGCGTGAATCACCAAAAATCACGCCGAATAAACACCACCACGCTGGGCGGGTGGAGACTATTACCGATATAATGGATGTTTTGTAAACGTTCGAGGGAATAGCTCTCCCCCGCCCAACGTTATGCCTAAAGCGCCAAAGAGCGCACCCGACGACACTGGAGGAAAAATGAGCGATCGTAGCCTGCGCGGTATGCGCCTGGGTTCCCAGTCGATGGAAACCGAATCGAACGTACAGCCCGCGCCCCGCCAGCGCGTCGAATACCGTACCGCAGACGGTGACCGCGTTTTCGTGACCTTCGCGGCAGAAGCCGAAATCCCCTCGGTCTGGACCGCAAAGTCCGGCAAGGAAGCATACCTCGTCAACGGCGACTCCACCGCAGACGCCGAAGAGGAAAAGCCCGCACGTACCCACTGGGACATGCTCATGGAACGCCGTAGCATCGAAGAGCTGGAAAAGACCCTGGAAGACCGCCTGGAATACTACCGCAAGCACTACGCGCTCTAAAAGCACCGTAGACCTGCCGTAGAAAGGCTATAGGGAGCCCGCTAGGAGCCACTTGCGCTCTGAGCGGGCTTTCCTTCTTTTGGCGGTGGCTTCGTCGATACGTGAGCCAGGAAAGAGCGCTACAGAAAACAGAAAAAGACCGGGGCAGATACGTTATGTATCCGCCCCGGTCTTTCGTATAAGTCTCAGAACGAGTTACTTGCCCAGAGCTTTCTTCAGCTTCTGAACGCGGTTGGTCAGACCCCAGCGAGTCACCTTAGACATCGAGTCAAAGATGATGTTGCCGTCCATCTTCGAAGCGCCAATCTCACGCTCAACGAAGGTAATCGGAACCTCAACAATCTTCAGACCAGCCTGCTCGGAACGCCACGCCAGATCAACCTGGAACACGTAACCCTTCGAGTCAATACCGTCCAGGTTCAGACGCTGCAGAGCCTCACGGCGGTACGCGCGGAAACCAGCGGTAATGTCCTTGATGGAGGTGCCCAGAATCAGGCGGGTGTACAGGTTAGCGCCGCGAGAGAGAATCTGGCGGTGGGCCGGCCAGTTCTTGGTCTTGCCGCCGGGAACGTAACGCGAACCAATAGCCAGGTCAGCGCCCGCCTCCACGGCACGAACCAGAGAAGGAAGCTGCTCAGGCTGGTGCGAGCAGTCAGCGTCCATCTCAATCAGAACGTCGTAGCCTGCCTCAAGGCCCCAATCGAAGCCAGCAAGGTACGCGCCACCCAGGCCGTCCTTAACGGTGCGGTGCAGAACGTGAATCTGGGGGTCCTTAGCCGACAGCTCATCAGCAATCTGGCCGGTGCCGTCGGGGCTGTTATCATCCACCACGAGAATGTCCACCTCGGGAGCTGCCTTGCGAAGACGCTCTACCACGATGGGCAGGTTCTCCTTCTCGTTATACGTCGGGATGACAGTTAGAACGCGCATATTACTCCCTCACAGGTGTATATAAAATAGGCCGGTAGATGTCCAGTATACCGGGTAAACATCTAGATCAATGAATTATTGAGGGGTTTTAACCCCTTAAAAAGCCTCTGACAAGCTAAAAATTAGTTACTTTCAGTGTAAATAGATTCCAGGATGGGCAGAGGAGACTCTTCATCCAACACCGGCAACAACGGAATGCGAGCGCGGGGGTCGGTGCTCCACGATGCGACGCGGGAGTCGGGTGCCTGGACCATGAGGGCTTCGACGCGCCATTGTGCGACGTATGCGGGGGTGTCGGGGGTGAGCTGGCCGGTGAAGGGGTTTTCTTCGTGGGCTAGGCGGTATACGCCGCGGGTGAGGGCGGCGAAGGCGCTGCGTGCGGAGATGCCGTGTTCGTCGTTGACGAGTTCGCGGATGAGGGACCAGGCGCCGGGTGCGTACAGCTGAGCATCAGAACCCAGCGCGATGGAGGTGCCGGTTGCGTTTGCGCGGCGTGCTACGGAGGCTACTGACTCGCGTGCTTCTCCCCCGGCGTGTGCAAGGAGTGCCTGGACGGTGTCGTTGGCTGCTTCGTCTTCTTCGGGTTCGCAGACGCTGAGGCCGAGGTTGATGCGTGCTTCTGCCAGTTTAGTGAGGTATTCGTCGGTGATGGGGTCCTGCGGGGTGCTGATTGCTGCGTCGAGGCGGATGGAGAGCCAGGGGCGGGTTCCGCGTACGGCGAGCGCGGCGTCGGCGGCGTCGGCAAAGCTGGTGGATGCGTCGATGGAGAGCAGGAGTGCGGCGTCTTCGGCTACCTGTGCTGCTGCGGGTGCCTCGTCGGGTGCGACAGAGATGCCGACCAGTTGCAGGCCTTTGACGGCGCGTTCGCCTTCGGTGAGGGGGCGTAGTGCTTTGATGGCGCTGATGAGTTCGTCGGTTTCAATGCCGGTGGCGTTGAGGATGAGACGGATGTCGGGGGTGCCGTGTTCGGCGCTGTAGTAGCTGAGTGCGGAGACGAGGTCGGGTACGTCTTCCATGCCGGCGAGTACGGTGTGGGTGTGGTAGCCGGCTGCGCGGTATGCCTGCAGGTAGTCGAGGATTTCGGGTGCTTCCTTGCCCGCGACCGGTGCCAGTGCGCGCGCAAAGGCGGGGGTCAGCAGGGCGCCGTCAAGTTCGGTGATGGTGGCGGAATCGTCAGCAATTGAACGTGCCCCGGAGTCGGAACCAACCCAGCGGACGAAGCCGTCCTCGACCAGCATCGCGGTCGCGTACGGGTCGACAGGGCTGTACACGCTACCATCTACAAAAATACGGGTAGACATTAGAATCCTTTCACCATTGAGGCGCGCCGGAGCGCACACGGGGGCGGGCACTTCGATTGTGCTCGCGTAGCTCAGCTGAGCGTCTCTTTCGAGTATAGAAGCACCCCCGCTAGCTGCGGTAGTTCGTGCATCCTTAGATGACGTAGAACGACACACAGTAGCGGGGGTGGTAGCCCGAACCGGTCGGGCGCGATGTAGCGCTAGGCGCGGGTTAGACGTCCAGCGCGACGACGCCGCGGCGTACCGCCTCAATCGCCTCTTCACAGCGGGAGCGAATCACCGGGTCCAGGGAGCGGATGTGCGCGATCTGGTCCAGGGCGTCCAGTACCTGCTTGGCCCAGCGCACGAAGTCGCCGGCGGCAAGGCCGGTGTCCTCGATTGCCTTGGCGAGGTGCGCGCCGTTCGCCCAGGCGTACATGGGTTCGACCAGGCCGAAGTCGCACGCCGGGGTCAGGTTGACCTTGAACTGTTCCTCGGCGGCGTTCAGGTCTGCGAGGCGCTGCGTAATCGTCGCAATGGGCGCGCGCAGGGACGGGTGCGGGTAGTGCGCCAGGTACTCCACCGCGTCGCGCTTACCCTGGTAGGTTAGCGCGGCAACGGTTGCGGCGATGGCGGCGGGTTCCAGGCCGTCGAGGAAGTGCGCGTCCAGGCACAGGGCGGTCAGTAGGTCGCGCTCGCCGTAGATGCGGCGCAGCGCCTGTCCGCCGGTGGTCAGCGACAGTTCGCCGTCCTCGGTGCGTTCGACGTAGCCGTAGCTCTCCAGAAGGCGCGAAATGCGGTTGAAGACCTGCGCAATCGTGTTGGTGCGGCGCGCAATCTGACGACGCAAACCTTCCGTCTCAGAGTTGAGCTTCTGCCAGCGCTCAGCCCAACGCATGTGGTTCGCGCGGTCCGAGCAGCCGTGGCACGGGTGGTTACGTAGCTGAGCCTGCAGAGCCTCCAGCTGCGCGTCAATACTGTTCTGACGAGCCGGAATGTTCTGCTGTGCGAGCGCACGCGGGGCGCGGCCGTCGTAGAGCGCCTGACGCATACGGCTTGCGGTGTCGCGGCGTTCCTTGGGGGTCTTGAGGCTCAGGCGCTTGGGGATTTTGATGCGTGAGACCGGTTCGACGGCACCCTCAAAGTCGCGGGTTGAGGCGGTGCGCTGGTGCGCGTCCTCGGTGACGATGCCGATGCGGGGGTCGGCGTGCGAATCGGAGCGGGTCACTACGACTGCGTAGCCGCGGGAGCGGCCGTGCGGAATGTAGATGATGTCCCCGGGTAGCAGCTGCTGGATGCTGTGGTGCGCCTGGGCGCGGGCGTGACGCTCGTTGCTCTTGGACGCCTTCTTTTCCAGCTCGGCGATTTGGCGGCTGAGCTGTACGTATTCGGTGAAGTCGCCCAGGTGGCATGCCATGGCTTCGCGGTAGCCTTCGAGGGCACTTTCGTTTTTGCGTACGCGGGAGGCGACGCCCACGACCGACTTATCTGCCTGGAACTGTGCGAAGGAGGACTCCAGGATTTTGCGGGTGCGTTCGGCGCCGTAGGAGGCGATGAGGTTTGCCGCCATGTTGTAGGTGGGGCGGAACGAGGAGTTCAGCGGGTAGGTGCGGGTTGAGGCGAGGGTCGCCACGTGTTCCGGGGACATGCCGGGGCGCCACATGACCACCGCGTGGCCCTCAATGTCGATGCCGCGGCGGCCGGCGCGTCCGGTCAGCTGGGTGTACTCGCCGGGGGTGATGTCCACGTGGGATTCGCCGTTGTACTTGGTGAGCTTCTCCAGGATGACGGTGCGTGCGGGCATGTTGATGCCCAGCGCGAGGGTTTCGGTGGCGAAGACCAGCTTGACCAGGCCCTGGGTGAAGAGTGCCTCTACAACCTCCTTGAACAGGGGCAGCAGGCCCGCGTGGTGCGCGGCGATACCGCGAATCAGGCCGTCACGCCACTCGTAGTAGCCGAGGGTGTTCAGGTCGCGGGTGTCCAGGTGAGCGGTCGCCTCCGCAATGTAGGCGCGGATGGTCTGCTGCTGTTCGGGGGTGGTCAGCGTAATATCGGCGGATACGCAGTGGCTGACCGCGCCGTCGCAACCGGCACGCGAGAAAATGAAGCAGATGGCAGGCAGTAGGCCCTGCTTGTCGAGGGCGCGCACCATCTCCGGGCGGGTAATACGCTGCGGACGCAGAGGCTTCTGCTCGCCGCGCGCATCAAACTCCCGGTCGTTACTGAAACGATCACGACGGTTCGAGCCGCCGCGCTCACCGCTGCTGAACGTCTCATTCAGCCAGCCCTCACGGCGGTGACGGAAACGCTCACGCTTACCGCCGTAACGTCCACGGCCCGGTGCGGATCGGAAGCCGGGGCGTAGCGCCTTCAGCTGCGGGTTCAGACGCAGACCGGCAAGCAGAGGGTTAGCGCCCGCCTCCACGGTTGCGCCGCGCTGCTTAGCCTTCTGTGCCTTCTTCGCCTGCTTGCGGGAAAGCTTCTCCTCCGGCTCCTGGTTCTTACCGTGTGCCGAGTTGTCTTCGGGTACGAACAGGTCCACCACACGGTGACCAACCATCATATGCTGCCACAGGGGCACCGGGCGGTGCTCAGAGACAATGATGTCCGTGCCGCCGCGCACCGTATCCAGCCACGCGCCGAACTCCTCAACGTTCGACACCGTCGCCGACAGAGAAATAACGTTCACATGCTCGGGAAGGTGAATAATCGCCTCTTCCCACACCGCGCCACGGAAACGGTCCGCCAGGTAGTGCACCTCATCCATCACCACGTAGCCCAGGCCGGTCAGCGTGGTCGAGTTAGCGTAGAGCATGTTGCGTAGCACCTCGGTGGTCATCACGACCACGGGTGCTTCCGTGTTAATGCTCGTATCGCCGGTCAGCAGACCCACATAATCCTCACCGTACGCGCGCACGAAGTCGTGGTACTTCTGGTTGCTCAGCGCCTTAATGGGGGTCGTGTAGAACGCCTTCATGCCGCGGCGCAGCGCCAGGTAGATACCGAACTCGCCCACAATGGTCTTACCCGCACCCGTAGGGGCGGCAACCAGAACGGAGCGGTCCGCCTCCACGGCGGCACACGCCTGACGCTGAAAATCATCCAGCGGAAAATCCAGGGACGCCTCAAACGCGCCCAGGGCGCTCTTCGCGTAGGCGGCGCGCTCTCGGGATGCGGCGTATGCGGCAGCGTAATCGGTGCCGGTCTGCTCGTTAGAAGCGTTAGAAGCGTGTGCGTCAGAAGTGTGCTGTGCGTGGTGCTTGCTCATAGTATGTCCAGTGTAACTGCTCGCCCGCCGCGCACCTTCCGAAAGCGTCACGGACGGGCACTAATCCGGTATGGGCGAACAGCGAGCGCATCCGGCGCGGTATAACGCTCCCTATGGAGCTCGCTATGGAGGTGCCGTGCGAGCCGGCATGCGACTAATCCGGGTACGCGAAAGGGGCGGGGCACAGAATCTCTGTACCCCGCCCCTTCCGGCTATGTTGCTCAAAGCGAGCTATTGAATTAGGAAGTTTTCTCTTCGTCGAAGTAACCCATCTTCGCCAGGTCTTCGGCGCTGGTTGCGGTGTTCAGGCTTGCTTCGTCCGACCCCTGCGCCAGCTTGGCGAGCTTGCGGTCGCGGCGCTTGTCGTTAATCATGCAGATGCCGATTGCTGCGAAGAAGAAAATCAGCAGCGGCGCCATGAGCACGAACATCATCATGATGTCGCTACCGGGTGCGGTCAGCGCTGCGATAACCGCAACGAGCACGACCACCCAACGCCAAGCCTTCAGAATGGTGGTGCCGCGAATCAGGCCCAGCATGTTAATGCCAACCAGAATCACGGGGATGATGAACGCGCAAGAGAAGGTGACGACGAACTTCAGAATGAAGGAGATGTACAAGCCCGCGTCAATGTAGTTACTGTCGTTGAGGGGGGTGAACTTCAGCAGTGCGTAAACCACGCCGGGGAGAGTGAAGTAAGAAATCGCCACGCCGCAGCCGAACGCAAAAATGGATGCGGTGAGGAAGCCGAAGAGATACTTCTTCTCCTTGGTGTGCAGTGCCGGCAGCAGGAATCGCAGCGCCTGGTACAGCCAGACGGGAGACGCGATCACCAAGCCGATGTACATACCGACCTTGAGCAGCTGGTCGAAGGGGGATGCGACGGAACCGTAGTTCAGGTTTGCATTGCGGCCGGTTTCTGCGTTGATCTGCTGCAGGGGCGCAGAAATCATGTCGATGAAAGGCTGGTAGAGGAAGACCGTACCGATGATGGCTGCGATGACGGTTGCGATAGCCGCCTTGATGAGGCGGTCGCGGAATTCGCGCAGGTGTTCCTTGAGTTCCATGCGTGCTTCAGGATTAAGTTTGCGGTTGCGCACGTCCTGGTCAGGTGTTGCCACGTGGTGTCCTCTGGGTGTCGGTGCCGTGTGTGATTCGGCTGAGGGGGTCTGGTGGGGTGTTTATGGGGTGGTGCCGCAAAACCCGTGCCGGCCGGTGGGCTGGCACGGGTTTGGTGCGTTGGGGCGGGACCGTTACTTGGTTTCGGTCTTGCCGTCCTTGCCGTTGTCTACGACCTCAGCGGTGACGACCTCTTCGCCGTCCTTCTCGCGGGGGTCCTTCTTGGAGTCGTTCTTCAGACCCTCAACTTCGGTCTTGAAGATGCGCATGGACTGGCCGAGGCTACGTGCCATACCGGGCAGCTTGGGTGCGCCGAAGAGCAGGACGATGAGGAGGATAACGACGATGATGGTCGCGGGGTGGCTGAAAATCTGGCCCATGGTGGTGTGCCTTTCTAGTTAGAGCAGGTCTCCGATGTTTTGAGGTTGGCCGAGTCGATCTCGTCGGGAGACCCGTCGCTTGATCCGCTCAGACCTGCGTGTCTGCTTACCTTGTTCGTAGTTATTGTATGCCTCAGTGATGGGTGTGAATACCCCGAGGGTGGTGTCTCGCGGGAGTTTTCGGCTTGCGTTTGCTTGCGCGGCGTCGAATTGTCCCTCGATTGACTCGACCCAGGTTACGGTTTCGTCAAGGAGTGTGAAACCGCGAGTGAGTGCTTTGTAGGTGAACCATGCCAAATAGAGGAGCGAGCAGATGATGAGCGCGCCCCATAGCAAAATCCAGAACCACCAAGACATGAG
>NZ_CAJZIE010000066.1:0-11592 GCF_916049665.1 uncultured Rothia sp.
TCCTCGATGGCGGGGCGTATTACCATGCCCCTCGGGTCCTGGTACCACGCCACCAAGTACGCCCTCGAGGCGTTCAGCGATGCGCTGCGCATGGAAGTTGAAGAATTTGGTATTGACGTGATTATTATCGAGCCCGGCGGCATCAAGACCCCCTGGGGACTCATCGCGGCAGACCACCTGGAGGAGTCCTCCCGAAACGGCGTCTACGCGGCTCAGGCGCAGCGCGTTGCGGCAAATATGCGTAAGCTCTACTCGCCCTCCTCAAACCTCTCGGAACCGAAGGTTATCTCTAAAACTATTCTGCGAGCCCTGGAGGCGCGCCGCCCCAAGACCCGCTACCTCGTGGGTTTCGGTGCCAAGCCCTCCGTGTTCCTGCATACCGTGCTGCCGGACCGTCTCTTTGACAAGGTGGCGCGCCGCATCTTCTAGGGCCGGAACAGCCGCGAACTAGAGCATTAAAAAGCGGGCGGTGCTGCGCGAAACAGAATGTTTCGTACAGCACCGCCCGCTACGTTTTTCAAGAGCTAGTACTAGTCTACTACGGCGTGGGTCGGATCGAGCACGCGTGCCAGGAAAGCCTGCGTACGTTCGTGCTGGGGGTTGCCAATCACCTGATCGGCGGGGCCCTCCTCCACGACCACACCATCAGCCATGAAGACGACCTTATCGGCGACCTCGCGGGCAAACGCCATCTCGTGAGTCACCACGATCATGGTCATACCCTCGTCGGCAAGGTTGCGCATAATGCTCAGAACCTCGCCGACCATCTCAGGGTCGAGAGCACTGGTCGGCTCGTCGAAGAGCATCAGGTCCGGGTGCATGGACAGCGCACGGGCAATAGCCACACGCTGCTGCTGACCACCGGACAGCTGAGCCGGGAAGCGGTCTTCCTTGCCCTCCAGGCCAACCTTGGCGAGCTGCTCGCGGGCAACCGCCTCCGCCTCCGCCTTGGAACGGCCCAGAACCTTAATCTGAGCGATCGTGCAGTTATCCAGAATGTTCAGGTGACCGAACAGGTTGAACTGCTGGAACACCATACCCATGTGGGTACGCACGCGGTTAATGTCTACGTCCGGGTCGGTGACCTCGGTATCGCCCACCATGATGGTGCCGTCGTTCGGCTCCTCCAGCAGGTTCACACAACGCAGCAGGGTGGACTTACCGGAACCCGAAGGGCCGATAAGGCACACGACCTCGCCCGGCTCGACTTGCATGTCAATGCCCTTGAGAACCTGAACCTTGCCGTACGACTTGTGCAGGTTAGAAATGCGCACCGAGGAGGCGGCCATGGATGAAGTTGAAGCAGTCATAGTATCTTCCGTAATCCGTATCTGTCGTTGCGCTTACTTGCGGCCGGTCAGCTGGGTGCGGCGCTCAAAATATGCGGAGAGCTGGCCCAGCGGAACGGTGATGATGAGGTAGCACAGGCCCGCAACCACCAGGGGAGTCAGGCCCGCGTTGGCGGCGGTCAGGCCTTCACGACCGAACTTTGCCAGCTCGTACTGCGAGACGGTTACGCCCAGCAGGTACACGAGGGAGGAGTCCTTGGTCAGCAGGATAACCTCGTTGGTCAGCGGGGGCAGAACCACGCGGAACGCCTGAGGAATAATGATCGAAATCATCGCGCGGGTGTGGGACATACCCAGGGAACGTGCCGCCTCCATCTGGCCCTTCGGGATTGCCTGCAGGCCCGCACGCAGAACCTCACTAATGTAGGCTGCCGAGACCATACCCAGCGACAGGGTCACCGGAATCAGGTTATCCACAAAGCGAATCTTGAACGCCAGAGGAATACCGTAACCGAACGCGAAGAAGACCAGCAGCGCCGGGATGCCGCGGAAAAGCTCCACGTACAGGGTCGCAATCCAGCGGTACGGCGCGATGGAGGAAATACGCATAAGCGCCAGCAGCAGGCCACCGGAGAGGCCCACGATAAAGCCCAGGGTGGTGTACAGCAGGGTGTTCTTCAACGCCACGGTAATGACGTCGGGGAACTGCTGCGCCGCAACGTCCAGGTTGAACACCTGCTGGCTGAGGGTCTTCCAGTCAGCCAGCAGAATGGCTGCCAGAGCGATAACTGCCAGAAGGGCGTACTGTGCGTAGCGGAAGAGCTTCTGCTTCTGACGGGGTGAAAGTTTAGAGGACATGCGCTTTCTTATCGTGCTATTCGGTCAAGAGCGTTCTATGCGCTCACAAGGGTGAAGGCCGGAGAATCCCCCAACCCAAAAGTATTAAGGGTACTCCTGAATTGGGGGGGGGGAGGGGCTAACCGGCTAGATGCTTAGGAAGCGGAGGAAGAGGCGCTCGCAGAGGTGGAGGAAGTGGCACCAACCCACTTAGCCTTCATCTTATCGAGCTCGCCGTTCTTCTTGAGCTTGTCGATGGTGGCGTTAGCCTTGGTCAGCAGCGCCTTGTTGTTTGAGGAAACCGCGGCGGCAATCTGCTCGGTGTTCTCGGAATCCTGGTAGGCAATCTTGAAGGAGTCCGGGTCGTTGGTCAGTGCCTCGGAAACCACGGAGAGGTTCGCTGCGACTGCCTTGACCTGACCGGTCTTCAGAGCGGAGAACATGAGGGAGGTGTCTTCGTACTGGATGACCTCTGCGCCGTTTTCCTTGGCGTAGGTTTCACCGCTGGTTGCCTGCTGCGCACCAACGCTCACGCCCTTCAGATCTGCGGCGGAGCTGATGGAGGAACCCTTGGGGACCAGGATTGCCAGGTTGTCGTCGAAGTAGACGGTGGTGAATTCCATCTTGCTCTTACGTTCATCGGTCACGCCGATACCCGCAAGGGCGATATCGCACTGACCGGTGGCCAGGCCGGTGCCGGAGTCCAGACCCTCAAAGCTGATGGAGGTCAGCTGAGCCTTCACGCCCAGGTCGGAGGCGATAGCATTGGCGATGTCTGCATCCAGACCGACGATGGTGCCGTTTTCTTCGTATTCGAAGGGCTTGTAGGGGGTGTTGGTGCAGACGCTGAGGGTGCCGGACTTGACGAGGCTGACCTCGCCGTTGGCGTCGGAGTTCTCGTTGGCGGTGGAGACGCAGCCGGTCAGTGCCAGGGGCAGTACTGCCAGTAGTGCGAGGGGCTTAAGGGATGCCTTCTTGAGGATTGCGGTGTTCATTGGGATGCTCCTGTGTGGGGTGTGCGTTCACTCGTTGAGTGGTGCGTTCTATGAAATCTAGAGTCTATTGTGCGCCCGCATGTTAAAAAATGCAAGCACATACATAAATATTCATAAATTTTTGCTGAATATGCATAAATCAACCCTTAAAGAGTGAATAAAACCCCGTCTGAACGACTCAAAAACCTTCACGGCACGCCCCTTAGCACGCCACATGATGCAACTACGGTTCACCCAACTATCGAATCCCCTAACCTCCATGCCACAATTGAGAGCGTGAACGCAGAGAAGAACACCCGCGCAACTCGCGCAACCCTGGACAAGAAAACCGGCGATATCGCCGCCATGTTTGATACCGTCGCCGAACGCTACGACCTCATGAACGGCATCCTCTCCCTCGGCCAGCACATCTACTGGCGCAAGCAGGCTGTCGCTGCCGTCGACGCACACCCCGGCCAGAAAGTGCTGGACGTAGCCGCAGGTACCGGCGTCTCCTCCGAGCCCTTCGCCGACGCCGGCGTAGACGTCATCGCAGCCGACCTCTCCGAAGGCATGCTGGATGTTGGCCGCCGCCGTCGCCCCGACATGACCTTCGTGCAGGCGGACGTCACCGCCCTGCCTTTCGAGGACGAATCCTTCGACGCAGTCACCATGTCCTACGGCCTGCGCAACGTCGCAGACTACCCCAAGGCACTGAGCGAAATCTACCGCGTGCTCAAGCCCGGCGGACGCATCGTCATCCTCGAGTTCTCCACCCCGACCTTCGCCCCCTTCGGCGCGGTCTACAAGAACTACATCATGAAGGCGATCCCGCCGATTGCCCGCGCGATCTCCTCCAACCCCGAATCCTACGAGTACCTCGCCGAGTCCATCATCACCTGGCCCAACCAGCAGGAACTGGCGCAGAAATTCAAAGAGGCGGGCTTCACCTCCGTGCAGTATCGCAACCTCACCGGCGGCATCGTCGCCATTCACCGCGGTTTCAAGCCCGAAGCACACAACGCATAGACACCGCGTTCACACACCACCGAAGACACCAACACCAAGAAGATAGAAGACACCGTGAGCAACGCAGAGCAGCCCATTGCCGCAACCGACCTGCTGGGAGACCTCGACCTGAAGCTTCCCGCAGGCTTCGAACTCATCGCAGCAGACCCCAAGCTGGGTCCGCAGATTCTTTCCTCCCTCGCACGTATTGAGGAGCGCCTGGCCGAGGCGATTGCCCAGACCGATCACCTTGCGGACGTCGCATCCCGTCACCTGCTCTCCGCGGGCGGCAAGCGCGTGCGTCCCCTGTTGGCGCTGCTCTCGGCAGCTGTCGACGGCGAAATCAACGACGAGGTTATCGAAGCCGCCGTGGTCGTTGAACTGACCCACCTGGCAACCCTCTACCACGACGATGTTATGGACGACGCCCCCAAGCGCCGCGGCGTGGACAGCGCCCAGATGATTTGGGGCAACTCCGTCGCAATTCTGACCGGCGACCTGATCTTCTCCCGCGCATCCCTGCTGGTGTCTGAGCTGGGTACCCGCCCCATGAAGATTCAGTCCCAGACCTTCGAACGTCTGGTGCTCGGTCAGCTCTTTGAGACCACCGGCCCCCGCGAGGGCCAGGACCTGCTCGACCACTACATCGCCGTCATTGAGGGTAAGACCGGCTCCCTGATTGCCGCAGCCGGTGAGTACGGCTCCCTGCTTTCGGGCGCTTCCGAAGACGTTATCTCCATGGTCAAGGCGTACGGCGAGCTGGTCGGCGTGGCATTCCAGCTGGCTGACGATGTGATTGACATTGTGAGCGACGGCAAGACCAGCGGCAAGACCCGCGGCACCGACCTGCGCGAGGGCGTGCCGACCCTGCCGACCATCCTGCTGGACCGCGCGGTAGCCGCCGGCGATGAATCTGCTATCAAGGTTCGTGCACTGCTGGATGCCGACCTCAGCTCCGACGAGGCACTGGAAGCCGCTGTGGAGGCGCTCGCCGCCCACCCGGTCACCCAGGAAGCATGGCAGATTGCTTACGATTGGGCGGACCGTGCGATTGCCGCGATTGCTCCGCTGCCCGAGTCCACCGCGAAGGCTGCGCTGGAGTCCTTCGCTCACGCTGTGGTTCACCGCGAAGGCTAAAATGCGCCGTGTAGCGTGTACCCGAGTCTAACCGGGTGTCTCATACTTCAAACCCCCGCTGAATCTACCCGGATTCGGCGGGGGTTTTCTGTATTTAGGCTAGTCAGTACCGGTTTTTGGGAGAGCTAGGTGCAGTCCCTGCCTCCCGAAAAGTTCCGTATGCTGGGGTCTCCTTGACCGCCATATGCCTTTAAGGTAAACCTTATAGGCATGCCTGAGGTGCACATCCACCCCTTAAGCGTTCGACGGCTCCCACGCCCAACCCGTGTTGGAGAGCCGTTTACTATTTCTGGACGCGAGCTGAGCCCAACCACCCTGACGGGTTATTCTCGCACCAACCATCCGCGTCCCCACACATTCGAGGTTTACAACTATGGGAGCATCTACCCCTAAGGCGCCCACGAAGCGCGAAGGCTTCTCGAGCCGTCGCGTCTTTATCTTTGCCGCCATCGGTTCTGCTGTTGGTCTGGGCAATATTTGGCGTTTCCCCTACATCGCATTTGATAACGGCGGCGGCGCCTTCATGATTCCCTACATTGTCGCCCTGCTGACCGCTGGCCTGACTTTCCTGTTCTTTGACTACGCGATCGGTCACCGTGCGCGTGCGTCGTCCCCGCTGGCTTTCCGCCGTCTGAACCGTAAGACCGAGTTCATCGGCTGGTGGCACATGGGTATTAACTTCGTGATTGCTATCTACTACGCCGCTATTGTGGCGTGGTCGCTGCGTTACATGGTTTTCTCCTTCACCAACGCGTGGGGTGATAACCCGAAGGCGTTCTTCCAGGGCGAGTTCCTGAAGGTTGCAGACAACCCCGGTGTCTCCCTGGACTTCAACATGAACGTCCTGATTCCCATGATTCTCGTGTGGGGCGTGCTGCTTGCCGTGATGGCTCTGGGTGTTCAGAAGGGTGTGGGCGCTGCCAACGTCGTCTTTATTCCGTTGCTGCTGGTCATGTTTGTCGGCCTGGTGATTTACTCCCTGACCCTGCCGGGTGCTGCCGACGGTCTGAACGCTCTGTTCACCCCCAGCTGGGATTCGCTGGCTAACCCGGACGTGTGGGTTGCAGCGTACGGCCAGATTTTCTACTCGCTGTCCATTGGCTTCGGCATCATGATTACCTACTCCTCCTACCTGAAGCCCAAGGCTGACCTGACCGGTTCCGGTGCTGTGGTTGGTTTTGCGAACTCCGGCTTCGAGCTGCTGGCGGGTATTGGTGTGTTCTCGGCGCTGGGCTTCATGGCTCAGGCTGCCGGCACTCAGGTGAGCGAGGTTGCGACCAGCGGTATTGGTCTGGCGTTCATCGCGTTCCCGACCATTATTTCGCAGGCTCCCGGCGGCGTGCTGATTGGTGTCCTCTTCTTCGGCTCCCTGCTCTTTGCTGGTTTCACCTCCCTCATCTCGATTCTTGAGGTGATTATTGCGGGTGTTCAGGACAAGTTCGCGACTTCGCGCCTTGCCTCCACCGCTCTGGTGATTATTCCGATTGCCGTGATTTCGCTGCTGCTGATGCCGACCACCACCGGCCTGTACGTGCTCGACATTCTCGATAACTTCGTGAACCTCTTCGGTATTCTGGCTGCCGGCCTGTGCGCCATTATTGTTGTGGCGTACGTGGTGCGTGCACTGCCCGCTCTGGCTGAGCACCTGAACCGCTACTCCTCCATCAAGGTCGGCAAGATTTGGATGGTCCTGCTGGCTGTCGTGACCCCGCTGGTTCTGGGCTACTCCCTGATTCAGAGCGTCATCAAGCTGATTGCAACCCCCTATGAGGGTTACCCGGCAGATATGCTGGCAATCTTCGGTTGGGGTATGAGCGCCCTGCTGGTGGTTGGCGCGATTGTTATTTCTCTGCTGCCCTGGTCGAAGAAGTCTCGTGCCGCTGAGGAGCCGCCGGCACCTCCGGTGATTGCCGGTCAGGTGGAGCACGGCCACGTTGATTCGACCATTACCCGTTAGGAGCCCTCATGTCTATCTCCGCAATTGTGATGCTCATTGTGGCAATCCTGATTATTTGGGGTGGTCTGGGTTTGGCTCTGCTGAACCTGCACCGTCACCCGGATTTGGATGCTCTGGATGATGCTGCTGAAGCTCAGGGTTCTGAGCTTTAGCGTGTGAACGCGATATAGAGTGATGCCCCGCAGTCTTGTAGGCTGCGGGGCATCGCTGTGTTTATATGGGCGTTTTACGCGGGCGTTGGGGCTACTTGCTCTGCACGTCTTTAGCCTGTGCGTCTTCAGTGCTGACCAGCGGAATCATTCCGGTTTCAGGGTCCGATAGTGCGGAGGGTCGGTAAGAGCGGGAGGCACGCAGAGCATCCACCGTGAAAATGATGAGCGCAATCCAGATGAGGCTCAGACCCAGCACCTTGTCGGGACTCATCTGCTCGTGCAGAACGGTGATGGCAAGAATGAACTGGATGGTCGGGCCCAGGTACTGCACCATACCGATAACCGAGAGCGGCAGGGCCTTGGTCGCCGCGGCAAAGAGCATGAGCGGCACAACGGTGACCACGCCGGTGGACGCCAGGAGCCAGAAGTGCCCTGCGCCCTCGCTGAGGAGGGTCATCTGACCCTGTGCATTGAGGACGAAGAGCGCAATAACGCCGAAGGGAGCCAGGATTAGCGTCTCGAGGGACAGCGAGACGATGGGGCTCACCTCGTGAGCGATACGGGCCTTGAGCAGGCCGTAGATGCCGAAAGTAAAGGCCACGCCCAGACCGGTCCAGGGCACCTGGCCGTAGATGAGGCTCATCATCAGCACCGCAATACAGGAAATCGCCACTGAGACCCACTGGGCGGCGCGCAGGCGCTCCTGCAGGAAAATCACGCCCAACACCACGGAGACCAGCGGGTTAATGAAGTAGCCCAGGGACACGTCAATCGTGTGGCCGGTCGTTGTCGCCACCACGTAGATGAGCCAATTCGCGCAGATGAGGAACGAGGCGGCAGTCAGCACCAGCATGATGCGGCGGTTCCGCAGAACGCGGCGGAAGTCCGCGGTCGCGCGCACCAGCGGTAGCAACATGGCGCAGAAAATCAGGGAGAAGACCACTCGCGCCACCACAATTTCGATGGGGCTGGCGGGAGCCATGAGCACGAAGTAGAGGGGGAGCATACCCCAAATGAGGTAGGTGCCGATGATGGTGATAAACCCGTTGCGGGTGGTGTGTTTCTGAGTCTCTGACATCGTTTCTTCTTCTGATCTGATTCTTCGGTTACGTTCTTCTAATGCTAATCGTCGATTCGGCGTCTGCGTAGGTAGAGGCCTGAATACCTCCACGAACGCTACAGGCGCGGTACCACGAGGATACCGCGCCTGACGGGGCGTTGTGTATTCGGTTTAGAGGCCGAAGAAGCGAGAGAAGAAGCCCTTCTTCTTGGGCTGCTCTGCCTCGCGGCGTGCAGTTTCTTCCTGCTCGCGGCGGGCTGCCTCTTCGTGCTCTGCCTGCAGGTCGGGAGCTGCGCCAGCGTTGCGGATGGGCTCCACGTGCTGCTCTTCGTACTCTGCTGCCTCTTCGTAGTGCTCGGCCTCGGCGGGCTGCTCAGCAACGGGCTCAGCTGCGACCGGCTCCTCAGCGTACTCTGCGGAAGCCTCAACGGTCTCGTATTCGGGCTGCTCGGCACCGATGGACTCGTCGGTGTAGACGCGAGCCTGCTCGGTCTCTTCTGCCTCGTACTCGCCGGGCAGGGTCTCCACGGTGACCAGGCCGGGCTCTGCGTGCTCTGCCGGTTCCTGATCGAAGGGAGCCTCGTCGGCGGGGTAGAGGTTCTCGGTGCTCTCGACGCCGGGCACCTCGGTCTCTGCGACCGGTGCGTGCTCTGCGATCTCGACAGCGCGCTCAGCCTCAGCCTCGGCACGTGCGGCGGCACGCTCTGCCGCCTCCTGCTCACGCTGTGCGTTCTGTGCGGCTGCCTCAGCGGCTGCCACGCGCTCAATCTCGGTGCGCAGGGCGGCGAGGGATTCGCGGCGCTGAGCGGCAGCGGCTGCGCACTGCTCCAGAACCTCGGGGCCAACCTGAGGCTCAGCCTGCTCGATGCCGCTGATACGGCCGTCGTCGAACCACAGGCGCAGTGCACCGTCGGTTGCGGTCAGCACGGCGGTTGCCTCGGTGTCCCAGGCAATGTGGAAGCCGCGCTGCTGAGCGTAGGAGTCCACCGCCAGAACCTGGTTGTGAATCTCTTCGCTCTGCAGGGTCTTCGCGATCACGCGACCAATACCCTTGTAGGTCGGAGCCTCCAGGGTCAGCTCAGCGCCCTCCAGCAGGGTCCACGCGCGCACGCCAGCGCCCGCGGGCAGCGGGTAGTGCGCGTACAGGCCGCTGATGGTCTTGGTCGCCAGGGTCAGGCGGCGTGCCAGGGACTCGGAGAGGGGCAACTCGTCGGTGGTCAGCTCGGTCAGGCCGTCACGCTCACCGGTTTCGCGCGCCTGAATAGCGGCGGAAACAACGGAGTCGGGGAAGTAGCCCAGCTGCTGCCAAGACCAAATCCAAGTACCGCGGTTCTCGGATTCGGTGCCCAGCAGGTGCGGCTTGAGCGAAAGCGGGGGAGTGGTCTCAAAATCCAGAGACTGGGAGGTAAAGTCCACGTTCCACTCGGAGGTACCCACGAGCTCAGCGAGTCGAGCCTGGTACTCGGTGGAGATAAAGATCGATGCGTCGATAAGGTCCTGCAGAGAATTCGTCATGCTTCAAGATTATCAACCTTTTAGCGTTCACTATGCCGTGTATCCCCGTTTTGGGGTGCGCTTTAGGCGTATTGGGTTGTGCGGGGCCTGGGCGAACCTCCGCGGGCGGGTTCTTAAGGAGAGACAGAGCATATATCTTTCGGCGTAAACTATCTGCGTGGAGTGCCCGTGTTCGTTAGAATCGAAGAGACGGCTTCTTCCGGCACCCTGTAAGCCGATACTACGACCGAACACGGATGCCTCCAGCCGCGCCGTATTCACACTCAAGGATGTATGAACTATGACTGAACCCCGCCTCGCCGAGACGAGTAGCCGCGCCGCGCGCATCCAGGACGCGCTGAACAACATTGGAAGCTGGCTGCTGGATGTCGTTAGTGTTGACCCCGGCTGGAGCGAAATGGTGCTGGACGTAAAGCCTCTAGCAGGTCAGATTTTCGTGCGCGTGCGTGAATTCCGCGATGGTGAAGAGTTCATTGGTACCATCGGCCCGCTCAAGGACGGATCACCCATTATTGCTGAGGTCCGCAAGCTGCAGCGTGCCGCCTACGACGGTAACCGCGGCACCTGGTTCACCGCCTCCATCGTGGTGGCGGCAACCGGCTGGCCGAACCCGCAGTTCAGCGTGGGCGCCTCCTATAACCGTGATGATGAGCCCGACAGCTGGAAGAACGAGGGCACCCTGACCGCGACCGACGTGCGTGAGCACCTGGCTGAGTTCCCGCGTGATGCGTCGCGTATCCCGCAGTGGGCTCGTGAGCGTATGGAGGGCCGTGCCCGCCACTCTGCTGCCGCGGCGCTGTCTTCGAGCGAGCACGAGATCCCGAACCCCTACCTGGTCGCCGCCCTGGAGACCTTCCGTAACGATGTGCAGGAGCGAACCCTCATTAACGTGGTCCGCACGATGCTCGGCGGCGACGTTCTGCTGGATGCGACCGGCTCCCTGCTGATTCCGTCCGAGACGGACGTGATGGGCCCCGAATCGGTGCTGACCCACCAGGTCATTCGCATGCCCGAGACCGGCATGCAGGCTCTGTGCGTGTTCTCCTCCTCCGAGCACATCGGCAAGAGCTATGTGCGTCAGGAATCCGAGGGTGACGAGCTGATTCTGCGTGAACCGGCGATGAAGGTTTTCATTGATTTCCTCAACAACGAGGCGCTGGACCTGATCGTGGTTGATCCCGGCACCGACCACGAGTGCTACATTGAGCGCGCTCAGGTGCAGTGGATTGTCACTTCTCCCCGCAATGACGGTGCGAAGTTGGCGCTGACCCAGGATAACATGCAGATGCTGCTCGGCTCGCTGGTCTCCCCGGCGTCCGTGCTGCTGGTGGGTGTTGACCCGGCTGACCCGTCCGGTACCTCCTTCGTCTTTGACCCGGATGAGAACGGCAACCCGCAGAGCCTGCTGGTGTTCACCTCGCCCATTGAGATTGCGGCACTGGATCCGCATATTGAGGTGCGTTCGGCGAACGCCCTGGATATTCTGCGTTACGCCCTGGATATTGGCGCCCCGAGCGTGAAGGTGAACGCGATTAACCCCTCCACGGTGCTGACTGCGGCACAGATCCGCGAACTGCTGGAGATTGTGGGCTCGCAGCCCCCTATGGGTGCTTAAGCTTCTCTAAGCTCCTGTATTGAATACTTAAACCGTTGAGGCGGCGAC
>NZ_CAJZIE010000067.1:0-11456 GCF_916049665.1 uncultured Rothia sp.
AAAAGACCTCCTGAAATTGCACCTAGAATTGATACTGGATCGAAGAACTCCCAATCTCTGGCAATTGAGATAACCACCCAGAATATCGGAACAATAGTGAGAAGAAATCCTAGTGTAAATATATTCTTCGCACGCATTTGACCTCTCCCAGATTAAAGAGCGCAGGACATTGCTGCAACAGCTAGCGCAGCGGCAATTAGTGCCGGACCTCCAAGGGCTTTTCCAAAACCACCAACGAATGCTGGCCCTAAAGCTCTTGCAATCGTGGAAGTAGCTAACCCCACATAAGCTTTATGGTGAATGCATTCCCACGTCACATAGTGACGTATCTTACATCACTACTCAGCACTCTATCAGAGAGTCTCGTCAGATGTAACGCGTAAATCGACATTACATGAAAAACATGCATCTTCTGTCAAACATGCTCTCAGTGGCGGGTCCGCTGCCGCATCTAATCGCGCGGTCGAGGCCCATGATGGTAGCCACCACGCCGTCGATCTTCTCGGCGGATTTTTCTTTGTCGGGTTTGATGTTCCCGACAGGGTCGGTGCGGATGAAAATGTTGTCCATCTAAACCTTTCGACGCCAGCCCATACTTTTTGACGTTAGCCCAAACCTTTTGAGGCCCAACCCACGAGCACACAGGTACACCCCGTACGGACCCGAAAATTGGGCATAAAAATACCCGGCAGGTGACGCCGTGGGGCGTCCTGCCGGGTGGTAGAAACCTACCGCGGTTCATCCTCTGGATTGGAACCGATTATCACCGCCGCGACCCTAACGGGTCAGCGGGCGGTTGGGAGATCGTGGAGATGCGGGGAATCGAACCCCGGTCCGATGTGGCGTCAACGGGGCTTCTCCGTGCGCAGTTTATGCGAACGCTACTTTTCGGCTCCGGTACTTGCATAAACACATATACCGACGAACCTAGTCACGTAAAAGTCCCGCCAGCCCCCGCAACAAGGGCTAGCAGCAGTGGCCTTTTAAGTCGATGCCGGTAACTGAGCCAAAGGCATGCTCAGGCCGACAGACGGCAACTCGCGCTTAGGCAGCGAGTGCGAAGTCAGTGCGCTTAGATTCTGCACTTAATTTTTTGCAGAGGGCGTTAACGAGATAACCCTGCATCCTCGGCACGCTTCACCCATCTCAACTCACATCGTCGAAACCGATCATCCCCCTATGCTTTTATCAAAAAGCCCACCGTCTTCTGAAAGTTTTCCTCGACATACCTTGACGCCGTGGTGCCATTCAAACACGGTAGAGATTCAGTATATCTAAGATGTTTAACGGCATGCAAGTCCCCTCCCCCACACACACGGGGCACGCTCACTGACAGAGAACACCAGCTAAGAACAGACGCGGAGGGCACGGCGAGCGCAGAAAATCACGGGCACAGCAAACGGGGTGAGGCGTCCCAACATATCTGGGAGCCCCACCCCGTCGCGTACCGCATTAGGCGGCTAAAACTTAGCGGTGAGCCGGAACAGTCATGCGGTTGTTCGGGTTGTCACCAACCTGGCAGACCACGTTACCGTGGCCGTCATCGGTGCCCACCTCAAGGCACTTCTCAGCAGTCTGAGCAACAGAAATGTACACGAAGAGCATGCACAGCGAGAACAGGACAGCCACCGCGCCGGTTACGATACCGGTAATCGCGAAGCCCTTACCCGCGCCAGCCTCCTTGACCTTCTTCAGGGACAGGGCGCCCAGAATAATCGCAGCGATACCCAGCAGCACACCAATTACGAAGAAACCGGTCACAACGCCCACAATACCCAGAATCATCGCAGCCAGCGCCATGCCGGGAGCCTTCTTCACAATGGGAGCCGCATACGGGTAACCCGCGGGCTGACCGTAACCGTACGCATCCTGCTGGGGCTGCTGCTGGTAAGAGTTCTGCTGGTAGTTGTAGTCAGCAGGCTGAGCCTGGTACGAGGCTTCCTGGCCATAACCGTACTGGTTCTGCTGAGCGGGCTGCGCCTGGTAGGAAGCATCCTGACCGTAGCCGTACTGCTGCTGAGCCTGACCGTAAGCATTCTGTGCGGAAGCACCCTGGGCGGAGGTACCCTGAGCAGCGTTCTGGCCGTAAGCATTCTGCGAAGTGGGCTGGGCGCCGAACTGGCCGTACTGGTTCTGCTGTGCAGAGTTCTGCTGAGCGGCGTTCTGCTGCTGAGTCTGGCCGTAGGTGTTCTGAGCGGATGCGCTCTGACCGTAATCCTGGCCGTAGGTGTTCTGGGCCGAAGGAGCCTGGCCGTAATCCTGACCGTAGGAGCTCTGGGCGGAAGAATTAGGCTGCTGAGCAGCGTAGGGGTTCTGGGCGTTCCCCTGGTTGTTTCCGTAGTTATTCTCAGACATCCGTCGTTCTTTCCTTCACAGTTGCAGCGAACAATTTATACTCGCCCAACGCACCATTGCGCGCTGAGTTCGGTTCCATTATATAAATAAGCTGTCATCCGGGTCATCTGTGAAGTCCCAGATTTCAGAAACAGCGCCTAGAATCCACCAATCGGGCAGAATCAGCGCCGAAAAAGAGCAAGGGACCGAATAGTTCAACACTATTCGGTCCCTCAACGCTTCAAAGACTCAACGCGGCTTAGTGGCGGACAGCTTCATATTCCTTAGGGCTCATCGTCATGGTTTCACCATGAATGGTGCACACATAGTTACCGCTCGAATCCTGCACCGCGTTCTCAGCGCACTCGCTGAGCATGCCAATGCCAATCAAGCCCAGAACCAGCACGACAGCAGCAACAATCATGCCCAGCGCACCGGTGACAATACCACCAATCGCCATGCCCTTACCGGAGGCAGTGCCGTTCTTCACCTTCACCAGGGCAACAATACCCAGAATCACGCCAACCAGACCCAGCACGCCACCGAAAATCAGCCAGCCAGACAGCAGACCAATAATACCCAGAATCAGCGAAGCAATCGCCAGAGCCGAGCTCGGGGTCGGCTGGTAGCCGGGGTAGCCGCCCTGCATGTTGTATGCGGGTGCCTGCTGCGGTGCGGGGATGAACTCGCCCGGGTTCTGCTGGTAGTTCGGGTTCTCAGACATACGTCTCCTCAAAAAAGTGAATGGTGCTCGCGGTACGCCACGAATTTTCAACCATTATACGCGAGGAACCGCACCCCGCCCCTACCGGCAGTCACCGGGGCAGCCGTGCATCCCGCCGTTGCCTCAGCCCTAACCGAGGTTGCGGTAACGCATCGCGCGGCGCGCCTCCAGGTCATCCTGACGCTCGCGCAGAGCCTGACGCTTATCGTACTCACGCTTACCGGTCGCCAGGGCAATCTCAACCTTCGCACGACCATTCGAGAAGTACAGCTTCAGAGGAACCACCGTGTAACCGGTCTCCTTCAGCTTCTGCGCCAACTTGTTAATCTCAGAACGATGCAGCAGCAGCTTACGGCGACGACGAGCCGCATGGTTCGTCCACGTGCCGTAACCGTACTCCGCAATATGAATACCCTCGAGCCACATCTCGTTATCGGTCACCTGGCAGAAACCATCCACAATGGATGCCCCACCATCACGCAGAGACTTCACCTCAGTACCCAGCAGAACAATGCCCGCCTCATAGGTATCCACAATGTTGTAGTTGTGGCGAGCCTTCTTATTCTGGGCAATAATCGCGTTATTCGGGTCCTTCTTCGCGTCTTTCTTCTTTTTCTGAGCCATCACTCAATCCTTATACGTCTTAGCTCTCTTCAGCCGCGCGCCCCGAAGCACGCCAGCGAATACCAGCATCAATAAAGGCGTTCAAACCGCCATCCAAAACATTAGAGGTATTACCCTCCTCATAGCCGGTACGCAGATCCTTCACCATCTGGTACGGATGCAGAACATAGGAACGCATCTGATCGCCCCAGCTTGCCTTAATATCACCGGCAAGCTCTTTCTTCTTCGCGTCCTCCTGCTCCTTACGCAACAGCAACAGGCGAGACTGCAGCACGCGCAAAGCCGCCGCGCGGTTCTGCAACTGCGACTTCTCATTCTGCATCGACACCACAATACCGGTCGGCAAGTGAGTCATACGCACCGCAGAGTCGGTCGTATTCACCGACTGACCACCCGGGCCCGAGGAGCGGAACACATCCACCTTAATCTCAGACTCGGGAATCTCAATAGCATCCGTCTGCTCAATCAGAGGAATCACCTCAACCGCCGCAAACGACGTCTGGCGGCGGCCCTGATTATCGAACGGCGAAATACGCACCAGGCGGTGCGTACCCGCCTCCACCGAAAGGCGACCAAAAGCGTACGGCGCATTCACCTCAAAGGTCACCGACTTCAAGCCCGCCTCCTCAGCGTAGGAGGTGTCCAGAACCTTCGTCGGGTAGCCGTTCTTCTCCGCCCAACGCAGGTACATGCGCAGCAGCATCTCCGCGAAATCAGCAGCATCCACGCCACCAGCGCCCGAACGAATCGTCACCACAGCCTCACGCTGATCGTACTCACCCGACAGCAGCACCAGCACCTCAAGCTCCTCCAGCTTGGCGCGAATCTCAGCGCACTCACGCTCAGCATCAGCGAGCAACTCGGCGGCAGTCTCCTCATCCTCAGCCTCGGCGAGCTCCACCATCACCTCAACATCATCAATGCGAGAAGACAGCGAACGCAGACGATTCAGTTCCGACTGCTTATACGACAGCGCGCTCGTCACCTTCTGCGCATTCTCCACGTCATCCCACAAATCGGGCGCGGCAGCCTGCGCAGACAGGTCCTCAATGGCGCGCTCAATCCCCTCAATATCGCTCACAGCAGCAATAGAGGTGAAAATCGCGCGAAGCTCTTTAATCTCAGCAGAAAAGTCGAAGGATGCCATAGCCTTTAACACTATCGCGAAACTGCCAGAAAGTCCCGCCGTTACAGCCCGCAACAGCCCACAGCGCAGAAGGATGATGCAGACAGAGGGCAGAAGCCGCCCAATGGAGACGTAAAGAAAGCATAAAACGAGGGCGCATCCGCTAGCCGTTACACTACCTTGCGGATGCACCCTCGCAGTCTATGGGGGCTCACAGCGCCTCTAGTCGCTGGACGGGTTAGTCGCTGGACGGACCCTGGCTCGTCTTCAAACGCGACGAACCGTGAGCGGTCACCTCGATACCATCAGGCACCAGAATCGACAGCAGCGGCGGACGAATACGAGCCGACAGGTACACGTGCACGCTCTGGTCAGAATCCACGGACACGTTATCCAGACGCAACGCCTGAAAATCCTGCCCCGGCTGAACCTCAGCCAGGTACGCACTCGCGTACTCCCACGCCGCCGAACCACTCGCCTCCTCCGGAGTGCGGATCGTGCGGGTAATCGAGTTCGCCTGAGCGTCAGCCATATCCTGCAGATGCTGAGTCTGCAGATACGCACCGGTAATCGCCACCGTCACCGAACCGATGAGCAGAAGCAACGCCAGCATGCCCACAATCAGCGGGGCAATGCTGCCCTCTTCCGAGTCTGAGGCGACCGGGTCTGAGGCGAGCGCCCGGCTCTGCACACGGGCACGAGCGTGGGCATACCGTTCCCGCAGAGCCGAGAACAGGTGAGCAGTCGGAAACAGGTGAGCCGGCGAACCATTAGGAATCAGCATGACCAGACCCCCAACTCGTCGCATGAGAACTCACCGGAATCACGCCGCCACCCATAAACGAAGGTAGCAGCGGCAGACGTGCCTGAACCGTCACTGTGGCGTACGCCTTCGTACCCGAGACGCACTCCCCCGACGAACAGCTCAACGACACGCTCACATCGGACGGATCAACCCCGTAATCCGCGGCGGCATGCGCCGCCAGACGCTTCGCCAGATCAGGGCCCACCGACGAATCCTGCGGCTGCTCCTGCACGTACAGCACCACCTGGGCACTCGCAGCATGAGCCGCCATCACAGAAGACTGCAGGCTAAAAATCGTCAGAATGCCGTAGAGCACCGGAATGAGCAGAGTAATACCCAAGCCCAGGAACTCCACAATGGCGCTACCCTCTTCAGGATTATGCCGATCAGACCGGTTCTTCAGACGAGCCTTCACACGTTGCCGAAGCGAAAAGCCACTAATCACCGGAACGATGCTCCGCATAAATCGCATGCCCCTTCACCTCAATAGAATCCGGAAAACCCCACGGACCCAGCACCGGCAACGGAGACTTCACCGTCACCTCCAAAGTGCGCACACCCGTAGAATCACTACTCTGACGGTACGAAATGTTCTCAGCGTACGAGGACGGAAGAACACCCTCAATCATCTGACGGGTACGCTCCATGCCCTCCTGCGGAGTGCGGTCACGCATCGTACCGTACCGTGCCCCAGCCGCCGCAGCATCCACCAACATGGTTCGTGCATACAGAGCGAAAGAAACCTGCAGAATCGCCATGGTCAGCAACACCAGCAGGGCACCAACCATGACGAATTCCGTGCTGGCGTCACCGCGCTCGCTCTCCTCCACAGAATGCTCCGCGGAGGAAAGCTCAGCGGCAGTCAGCTCAGAAGCGATGCGGGGCTTACGCATTACTGGTGAACCAGAGCGATTGCGTCGTTGAACATCTTGGTCAGAGCGGGCTGAGCAATCGCCAGGATAGCGGCAACCAGCACGGCGCTCATCATGGTGATCATGACCCAGCCGGGCACGTCGCCGCGCTCGGGGTCATCCTGCTTGTTCTTCAGGCGCAGAGCCAGCACGGATGCGACAGCCAGGGCAATCAGCACGGTGAGGGTGGTGCGGAAACGACGGAACATGATTTTCTCCTTATCAAAGGGTGTAGTGTGTGGTTGGTGCGGCACGCCGGGCAATCAGCCCAGCCCACCGCGGTGCAGCCGGTACGGTATGTACCCGCCGCAAAATCTAAAAGTTCAAACGCATGAGCGACAGGCCGGGGAATACCGCGAAAATCACCGTCAGCGGCAGGATGAAAAACACCACCGGGGCGAGCATCGCAATCTCTTTCTTACCGGCTGTTTCCATCAGCTCACGCTTAGCGTTATCGCGCACATCCTGGGCCTGCGCACGCAACACATCGGCTAGAGGGGTGCCGCGCTCAATCGCCACGGCAATACCCTCAACGAAGCGGCTCAGCGCCGGAACACGAGTACGCTCCGCAAACTCTTGCAGCGCGCTCAGCAGCGAAACGCCGGTGCGGGTCTGCGCCAAAATCTCTGAAAACTCGCGAGCCAACTCGCCGCGAGAGGTCAAACAGATACGCTCCAGAGCCGCCAGCGCCGATTCGCCAGCCGTCACAGACAGTGCCATCATCTCCGCCAGCGCCGGGAACTCAGCAACCAGCTGCTTCTCACGCTTAGTCACCGCCTCACCCAGCCACCAGTCACGCGCCAAAAAGCCGCTCAAACCGCTCACTAGCACCAGCACCAGAGCCACCAGGATGGAGAAACGCTCCTGCACCACGCCGATGACAGTCAAGGCACTCATAACGGTCACACCGGCAAGCGCCCACAGCAGCTGCTCAGCACGAAACGCGCTCACACTCTGCGAAGAACCCGCGCGGCGCAGACGCTCCTGCACCGAACTATCACTGAGCGACGAGCCGCTCAACGACGAAGACAGCGAACGCAGAAGCGGCGCGCAGAACGCCGAAATCGCCTCCAGCAGGCTCGGCTCACGACGCTCCTGCTCCTTCAACAGCGACTCACGCAAAGTCTCACCTCGCAGCTGCGACGCCACACGATCAGAGAACGAAATACTGCGAGTATTGAGCACCGAGGAAAGAATCAGACCCACGCCGGTCGCCAACACCAGACCAAAAATCAGAGGCAGGTTCATCCGAAAACCCTCCGTTCACGCGGCAACTCACCAATACGCAGCATCAGACGGTACGCCGCCAAAGAAATAGCGGCACCGGCAATCATCAGCATCGCACCGGCAAACGAGTTATACACCATGCGTGCGGCAGGCTGAGTCGCCATCAGACACAGCACAAACCAGGGCGCCACGCAGGAGAGGCGAGCCGCATTCACAGTCCACGACTGACGAGCCAAAAGCTCCGAACGGGTACGCGCATTCTCACGCAGAAAATCACTCAGCGTGCCCAGCAGCTTACCCAGGTCCGAACCGCCCACCTCGCGGGCAATCTTCAACGCCTCAATGATGGTGTCCGCCACCGGGTCAGAGAGGTACTCCTTCAGGCGGTTCAGCGAGGGCACGAACTCACCCGAGGCGCGGTAATCACGCGAGAAATGGGCGAAAGCATCGCGCAGCTCTTCCGGGCCGCGATAGGAGAGCTGAATCAGCGCCTCCGGCAGGGACAGGCCCGCACGAATCGCAGAACGCAGGTGGTCCACCGCATCCGGCCACAGCTGCCAAATGCGGGCATCCGCCGCGCGGGCACGATGATTCACGACCACGCGGGGCGCCACAAAACCGCCAATCAGGCCCAGCAGACCCAACGGCAGTAGCTGAGTGACCATCAGCAACAGCACCGAGGCAGTCACGCCGCTGGCGACGCTCACCCACGTGAACGTGCGAGGCGTCAACGAATGCATGCCCGCCTTACGAAGAGCAATCACCAGCGCCGGGTCATTACTCGGCTTCGGCGGCTTGCCGTTATCAGGAAAGCAGGAGAGGTAAATCAGGCAGACGCCCAACCCCAAAATCAGGCTCAGAAAAAGAGGCATTACTGACCCGCCTTCGCCGCAGCCAGCACCTGCTCGGGGCGGTGACCGGCACGAACCCAACGGTCCGGGTTCGGTAGCTCCAACGCCACGCACACCATCCGGCCGTCACGGCGCACAAACAGCGGGGACATTTCAATCACACCGTCCTCAACGCGACCGCCCAGCATGCTGATCTCTTCGACCTGACGCTGACCGCGCGAATCGCGACCGCAATGCACCACAATGTCAAAGCAGGACGCCACGGTCGGCACCACGAACGCCGAGGAAATATTCTCGCCCGCCAGCAGCGGCAGAGTACAAATCTTGGTCACCGCGTCGCGTGCCGAGTTCGCGTGAATCGTGCACATACCCGGCAGGCCCGCGTTGAGCGCAATGAGCATGTCCAGGGATTCCGCCTCACGAACCTCACCAATGAGGATGCGGTCCGGGCGCATACGCAGAGCCTCCTTGACCAGGCGGCGCAGCTCAATCGCGCCGGTGCCCTCAAGGTTCGGCTGGCGGCACTGCAAACCCACCACATCGCGCAGCGGAACCGCGAGCTCAAAAATTTCTTCGCAGGTAATCACGCGCTCACGCGGCGGAATAGATGCGGACAGGCAGTTCAGCATCGTAGTCTTACCCGCCTGGGTTGCGCCCGAAACGAGGATGTTCATGCCGCTCTCTACCGCCGCGTGCAGCAGGGAGGCCGCACCGGCGCTCAGCGAGTTCATGCGCACCAGGTCGGGAAGACGGCGGGCACGCACCACGAACTTACGGATATTGATGCTCGTGTGCCTGCGGGTAATATCCGGAATCACCGCGTGCAGTCGGGAGCCGTCCGGCAGGGATGCATCAACGAACGGGGAGGAAAGGTCCACTCGACGGCCCGAAGGCTTGAGCATACGCTCCAGCAGGCTATTGATTGCCTCGGTGCTCAGGTGCAGGCCGGTCAGCTCGCTCTCGCCATTGCGGGCGATAAAGATTTCATCGGGAGAGTTGATCCAGATTTCTTCAACGCTCTCATCGTCCAGGAACGGCTGAATCACGCCGAAGCCGCAGATTTCGTCATGCAGGCGCTGGGCCACGGCGTCGCGGTCACCCAAATCGGGCAGGGAGATGCGGGTACGCCGCTGCTCGTAATCGTTCAGGTGCTCGTCAATGAGCCCGCGCACCGCGTGCTGGTCCTCATGCGGGTCCAGGCTGCGGTGGCGCATTGCCTCACGGATATTTTCCTCGAGCAGAGTAAGATGCTCCGCCCGGGTATCCAGTACGGTGTTCTCCATTGAAGTGATCCGATGCTGTGTGGTGTGGTTGTGTGGAATACGGTGAAGCATTGATACATCAATGCCACCATCACCCTAGCGTCAAAGCATCAAATTTATCAAAATGTAATAAAACGCCCCTTAATATTTACGAGTATAGTATTTGAGTATTTTTGGTGCACAGAATCGCACATATCGTTACCTAACGTGCATCAAAATTCAAAACACCTAGTCAGCTGTGACTCACAGAACAGCCACACGCGCACCTCTCGAGCCGCCCACCATTGATCGCAGCCATGTTGCACTTGGTGCACACGTAACATTTCGTCTTAAAACACCCGCAGACGCCTCTCTTGAAGCACCGCATCTCCGTCTTGAAGCAGCAACATTCGGGCACAGTAAAGGGGCGTGCACTCCCCCATCGGGAATACACGCCCCATCACAAGCAATCATCTAGCGATTAGTCACCGCCGCGAATCACCTTCACGGCTTCCTTAATCGGACCGTCAAAACGCAGGTTACCGTGCTCCAGCACCACGCCGCGGTCACAAATCTTAGAAACCAAATCCAGGTCGTGGCTCACCACGGCAAGAGTCTTACCGGCAGAGCACAGCTCCTGAATCTTCGCAATACACTTCTTCTGGAAAGGCTCATCGCCCACCGCAAGGATCTCATCCACCAGGAAGATATCCGGGTTCGTGTGAACCGCAACCGAGAACGCCAGGCGCAGGTACATACCCGAAGAGTAGAATTTCACCTCGGTATCGATAAAGTCGTGAATCTCAGCGAAATCCACAATCGAATCGAAGGAAGCCTCAATCTCTTCCTTGGTCATACCCAAGATAGCGCCGTTGAGGTACACGTTATCGCGGCCGGTCAGATCCGGGTGGAAACCAGCGCCCACCTCAATCAGACCCGCAATATTGCCGCGAGTGAGAACCTCACCCTCATCAGCGCGCATCACGCCAGAAATCATCTTCAGTAGCGTAGACTTACCCGAGCCATTCAGACCCAGCAGAGCCACACGCTCACCCTGACGAATATCCAGGCTCACGCCGTTGAGTGCATTGAACTTCTCCGAAAGATCACCCTTGCGGCCCTTAATCAGCCACACAAAAGCTTCCTTCATCGAACGGGTGTGGCGCAGAACGAAGCGCTTCACCAGGTTCTCCACGTGAATCACCACGGGAGCGTCCGGGCTCACCGGAGGGAACTCAAGCTTCTTAATATCCACAGAATCAGAGCTCCTGGGCGAAGTTGCCCTCAAACTTACGGAAGAGCAAATCACCAATCAAAACGGTCAGCAGAGAAATACCAATGGCAATCGGAGTCCAGAAGCTGAAGAGATGCGGAACCACCTGCGAAGCAGGAAGTGCCAAATCCTCAGGACGGAGCGTCGGATGCCAGAAGCCATAGTGGAACAGCTCCACCGCAACGGTCAACGGGTTCATCATGAACACGTTGAACACCCACGGGTACAGGGTGTCACGCACCATGGTCCAGGAGTACAGCACCGGGGCGAACCAGGTAGCCACCATCAGCAGCATGTCCACAATATTCTCCGAATCTCGGAAGAACACGTTAGCCACACC
>NZ_CAJZIE010000068.1:0-11194 GCF_916049665.1 uncultured Rothia sp.
AAAACCGGGCATGAGAAAAGGGTCGCAGCCTACGAGTTCGCCATTGAACCGTAAGCGTGCGACCCTTTTCCTTTCCCTTCAAGGGCGAGCAGAATCGGAGGTACCACCCGACCAAGAAGAGCCAAATGATGCGCCCCTCCACCGGTAGAGGTTGCCTGGCAGAAGAACCCGCCGAAGCAGGTTGGCAGAGCGCCCGGCAGAGGGTGCATCACGCTTGAGGAACCGCCCCAGAGCCCACCGGAGAGGGGGCTGAGGGAACAGAAAACCCCGAGCTGGCGCATCTCTACATCTTCAGATTTCTTACATCATCAGAAAATAACTACATCTCGGGGTAGGGGAGGGCGATTCGCGCTCCGGGTGGGACCTACCCTCTCCCACCCGGAGGCGAATCCTAGGGATGTTCGCAGTGTCATGAATACATCCCACCGAAATCCCTAACGAACGTTCGGGGTTTCAGTATCAGCGGTATATGAGCTTACCGCAGTCTATGCCGCAACCTCCGGGTCGCGGGAGATAACAACCTTCACCACGTTGTGCTCAGCAGCGTGGCTGAACAGGTCGTAGGCTTCCTCGAACTGGTCGAACGTGAAGCGGTGGGTTGCCATCGCCTTAGCGTTCAGGCGGCCGGAGCGGACCATGTTCAGCAGGTTACCGACGGTGTTGCAGTTGACCAGGCCCATGTTGATGCTCACGTTAGAAATCCACATGGTGTTCAGGGGCAGCTCAACGGGCTTGCCGTGCACGCCGGCGTTCGCAATGTTGCCGTAGGGGCGAACAATCTTGGTGCAGGTCTCGAAGGTCTGCGGAACGCCCACAGCCTCAATTGCCACATCCACGCCCAGGCCGTCGGGGGAGAGAGCCTTAATCTTCTCGATGAAGTCCGGGTCGCCCGCGTTGACCTTATCGGTGGCGCCCAGCTCCAGTGCCTTGTTCATGCGGTTGTCGTCGAAGTCGACGGTGATGACGCGGCCAGCACCGCAGAGGTTAGCGGTCATGATTGCGCCCAGACCCACGGGGCCAGCACCCACGACAGCGACGGTGTCGCCGGGCTTGGTGTGACCGTTCAGAATACCAATCTCGAAGCCGGTGGGCAGTGCGTCGGTGAGGAAGAGGACGTCCTCATCGGTCAGACCCTCCGGGACCAGGTGAACCGAGGTCTCTGCGTAGGGAACACGCACGTACTCCGCCTGGGTACCGTCAATCATGTAACCGAAAATCCAGCCGACACCACCAACGGTCTGGCAGTGCGAAGGCTGGTTCGCCTTACAGTAGGAGCACTTACCGCAGCTGGTCACAGCGGGAATGATGATGCGGTCGCCGACCTTCAGGTCAGTCACTGCGGAGCCAACCTCGGTAATGGTACCGACAGCCTCGTGGCCGAGGATGCGTCCGTGGTCCACCTCGGGGCAGTCGCCCTTCAGGATGTGCAGGTCAGTACCGCAAATGGTGGTGGTGTCGACGCGCGCGATAACGTCCGTGGGCTCAAGAATGGTGGGGTTCGGGACTTCTTCCCAGGCGCCCTTCTGATCGGGACCGTGGTACACATATGCCTTCATGGTGACTCCTTCGTTGAAGCTCTAATGAGGGTGTAGTGACTGCTTTATCACTACATGTATCAACCCATAAGAAATATTTGATAGGTTGTATTTTCATTAAACCCGACGTGTTGAATTATGCGCTTTTATTACGCGGAGTGTATCTTTTAGTTCTTTAAACATAAACATGATTCAGTTTGGGTATTTAATACCTGTAAATAACGCACGAGGCACACCCCCGAAATAGGGATGCGCCTCGTGCGTTTTATACAGATAGATTGGGTTGAAATGGGGTTGAGCTGGGTTTAGCTCTTCAGCTGGGCACGCGCTCGCGAACGAACCGCCGTCACCGCCCACACCAGCACAAAAGCCGCCACCATCGACAGCACAATCGTGCCACCGGTCGGCAGGTTAAACGCCCACGACAGGTACAGGCCAACAATCGAGCAGATACCGCCGAACACCGGCGAGAACACCATCATCGACCCCAGGCGGCGGCACGCCAGGCGCGCTGCCGACGCCGGAATCACCAGAAGCGCCAACACCAGCACATTACCGAGCGTCTGCAGGCCCAGCACCACAGAAATGGTCACCAGAACGTACAGCACAATATCCAGGGCAAGCACCGGCAGACCCATCGCGCGGGCACTCTCACGGTCCAGGCTGACCGTCACAATCTGCCGGTGGAACAGCCACAACACCAGCAGGATCACGGCACCCATGATCGCGGCGTTGGTAATGTCCTCATTCGAGACACCCACAATCGAGCCGAACAAGAAATCCTGCACCGACCCCGAATAGCCCGGCGCCAAGGAAATAATCACAATACCCAACGCAAAAGATGCGGCAAAGAAAATACCAATGACCGAATCCTCGCGCAGCCGCTGATTCTGACTAAAAATAGCCACCAGAATAGCCGTCACCACGCCTGCGGTCAGGCCGCCCACCATCAGGTTACCGCCCAACACGAACGCCACCGCAAGACCCGGGAACACCGAGTGCGCCACCGCATCGCCAATGAAGACCATGCCGCGCATCAGCACGTGACAGCCCACCACGCCGGTGACCACCGACGCCAGCAGCACAGCCGCCAGGGCGCGCGGAAGGAACGCCAGCGACGGGTTGAACAGATCGGCAAGAAAATCGAGAGGAGTAATCAACGGGCACCCCCGGTAGAAGTAGCGTGGGCGGGGGAGACGGAAGCAGCCGAAGCGCAGGAATCCGGCAGCTCGTGGCCGTACTCATCCAACGCACCACCGGCACAGGTGAAGCCCGTGCGGGCGTGACCCTGCGCCTCCTCAATATCGTGACCGTGCAACCACGTGTGCAGCTGCTCCAGACTAAAGGACGCCGCCGGGCCATCCAGGTGAATATTGCCGCGCACACCGCACAGGCGCGAGCAGGACTCGCGCGCCGCCAGCATGTCGTGCGTGGACATCAGAATGGTGATGCCCTCATCCGCCAGCTCACGGTACAGGCGGGTCAGAGTGGTCTGGGTGGGTGCATCCACGCCCGTAAACGGCTCATCCAGCAGCAGCAGGGAGGGGTTCGCCGCCAGGGCGCGCGCAAGCAGCACTCGCTGGCGCTGACCACCGGAAAGCTCCGCAATGGAAGCATCCTGCAGGTGCAGAACATCGGTGCGTTCCATCGCCGAAAAAACCTGCACCCAATCCTTCTTCGCCGGGCGGCGGAAGAACCCAATCTCACGCACGCGACCGGTCATCACCGTGTCCTTGACGGTCAGCGGAAAATCCCACTGGAACTGGTGCTTCTGTGGCACATAACCAATATGCGCACGCGCCACACGCGGCGACTCACCCAACACCCGAACCTGACCGGACGCCGGGCGAATCAGACCCAAAATGGTGCGCAGCAACGTGGTCTTACCGGCACCATTAGCGCCAATCAGACCCGCAAACTCGCCACGCTCCAGGGTTAGGGAGAGATCCTTGAGGATGGAGCGGCGCGCGTAGCCCGCGTACAGGTTCGAAATCTCTAGAACGGGTTCAGTACCCGCTGTTACCGACGCGCTCACGAACGGTCACCGCGCACTTCATCCAGTGCCTCACGCTGCGCGGAGGAGCGGCGACGGAACGAAAGGAATGCGCCCACGGCAATCACAGCTGCCACGCCTGCGGCAATAGCACCCCAGGGGATAGTGAACTCTGCCTTGTAGCCACTCTGGTCGCTCGCCGCGGCGGCAGATGAAGAACCGGACGCCTGAGTGCCGGATGCCTGAGTACCGGCAGACTGGGAAGCAGAGCTAGAGGAAGTATCGGAGGAGGCAGAAGAAGCCGAGCCCGAGGAACCGCGCGCCTGCGCCTCCATCGCGTACAGGGCATCGGCGCTCGCGGAGTCACCCACCGCAAACTTCAGGTAGCGGGTATCGGTCACGGTCGAACCGTCAGAGAGCTCAGCGCTCGCGGTGACCTTCAGCAGGTACTCGCCGGGGGCGGTGAACACCCAGTTCGCGTGGGTGTGAGTGTTCTTCTCCACCCACAGCTTCTGCGGCTCGCTCTTGGTCGAGGACCACAGCACCTGCGGTGCCGAGAAGTTGCCATTCTCCAGGTACAGGCTGAACGTGCCGGGGCCGCTCACCTGCTCCAGGGTCAGGTTCACGCCGCGGTTCAGCTTGGACACCAGCTGTGGATCCTGCGTGTTCCAACCCGGCCAGATGACGCCCTTAGTTTCGGTCTGCGGAATCACGTACACCTTCGAGCCGGCGGGTGCGCCCACGAAGGAGTAGCGCGGGTCGTTCGGCACCTCCAGGATGGCCTTATCGCTACCGCGGTAGATGACCTCGTCCAGGCTGCGCCAGACGGGGCTCTCGCCGTGGTCGTCGTGGAGCATGAGCTCAAACTTGCCGTTGTTGAAGCGCGGACCCATATCCACGTGGCCGGCGGAGATTTCGGTGCGGCCGGATGCGACCGGCTGCTCCGCCGACAGGGTCTGGGTGAGGGCGCGATCGCCGCGGCTCAGGTTGCTGTCACTCGGCTGAGCGGAGGCGCTCTCGGTGGTTGCCGGGGTGGTTTCCGCGTGTGCCACGCCCAGGGGTGCGAGCATGAGGCTGGCGCCCAGAGCCAGGGCGGACAGGCTACGAGAAGAGCGGGTGGTTGAGTTCATCATGAGGACTTCCTTGAATCATGACCGAAACGGTGTGTGAAAGATTATCTATATGCTGATACGGCTATATGAGCTTGTGGGTAGCTTAAAAACCGGGTTACGAGGTGCTAGCCTCCGAGCAGCTAGCACCCGAAGAATCGCCGCCAGAACTAGCCCCAGAACACAGCGCAATCGTGTGAGCATTCGCCAACATCATCTGCGCGTAGTGGGGAGCCTGCGCATCCAGAGTGTCCGAATAGAGCACCCCGGTACGCACCTGCGCCTCCCGAGCCAGCTCCGTGAGAACCGGTGAACGCATCGCCGTGGACTTATCCAGATAAATCGCCGGAACCTTCAAATCCTCGACCGTGCGGCGCAGACGCTGACGCTGCTGAATACTCGGCTCGCCGCTCGCACTAGCACTCACAAAACCGGCAATGTGCAGCCCGTAGGTGCTCGCCAGGTAGCGGTAGCCGTCATGCGTGGTGACCAGGTTGCGTGCCGCCTCCGGCAGGGCCCCGTACACCTGACGCAGCTGGGCGTCCAGGGCGTCAAGCTCCTTCATGACCTGCTCGGTGCGGGTCGCGTACTCGCTCGCACCCGCCGGATCGGCGGAGGTGAGCGCGTCACGAATGACCTGCACGCTCGCCTTCGCATTTGGTACCGAATGCCAAATGTGCGGGTCGATTTCGCCGTGTACGTGCTTGCCCAGAACAGCCTGCGCCAGCAGGTACACCTGACCACGATGCTCCGAAGCACCCGAACGCAGGAAACGGTAGCTGCCGCCTGCGGGCACCTCCTGCAGGGTGCGGGAGGGGACCGCGACCACGGTGCGGTTCAGTTCGTGCTCCACGGCGCCCTGGGAGGAGTCCGCGCGAAGCACGAGCCTGCCGTCGCCGGTGCGTGCCGTAATATCGGCGTGACCTGCAGAAAGAACCTTGATGTCCGAGGTAGAAACGTTCTGTTCCTTCGCCAGGCGGTCCACCAGCTCTTGCGGGTCGCGACCGACCGCGCAGTACAGGGTTCCGCGCGAAGAACGCACCGACTCCGGCGCATTGACCGCGGTGGCGCTCAGCTCAATGGCGTACTCGCCGGCATCACTAAACGCCCACGACAGGTGCGTATGCGCCTGCAGAGGAAGCTCCAGCGAACCCATGTCGCCGGTACGGATCGCGGTGTCCCCCTCACGGGTGAGGTTCACGCCGCGCGCATGCGAATCGCACAGCATCTCCACCGCGCCGAAGGTCTGCGTAATGAACGCCGCCAACTGCGCATTCGACGAATCGGTGGCGGTGCGCGCCCGCACGCTCTGCACCTCAAAGCGCATGCCTGCATCCGAAGAATCGGCGGGTGCAGACTCGTTCTGCCCGCCCTCTTCAACGCGCAAACCCAGCCAGATGGAGTCCAGGGAGGCATCCTCCACGATGGCTTCCAGCTTGCCGCCGTACTGCTCAATCTTCTCTGCAACCGCTACGGATACAACCCCGGCGGGCAGGTTCGCCTCAACCATTTTGGAAAGCTTACGCTGCTCCAGCAGCAGGCCGTTCGTCAGGGCGCAGCGGGCATAGGCGACATCGCGGATATCGCGCAGGCTCGGCTCATACGAGTGCGGGTCAGCACCGGCAGGCACGAGGGAGTGCACGCTGGCGCGCTCGCCAGCAATCTGCTGCGCCAAGTCCGCCAGGATCGGGGTCGTGGCGACCACGCGCATCCGGTCGGAGGAGGCGTTCTCGGTGCTGGCGCATCCGCTCAGTGCGAAGGCGCCAGCCCCCACCCCGGCACCTGCCGCGATGCGGGAGGCGAGGGTGAGGGCGGCGCGTCGACTATAGGCGTGTGACCCCTTGCCGGTATGCCCGCTATGCGGCGTCACCGCGGCGGCCCTTTCGGCGTGCCGAACGCAGAATCATGGCACCGAGTGCCAGCGCCAGAATGGAGGTGCTGACCATGAACGGGTCGATGACCACACCGGTGTTCGGCAGCTTACCTGCGGCGGCTGCCTTCTGCGCGTTCGCGAGTTCCTGGCTGGTCAGGGCGCAATCCTCACCGGAGGCGGTCTTACCAACGATGCGCACCTTGGATCCGTCGGGCTTGGTGACGATGCCGGTGGCTTCGTCCACGGTGCCGTTGACGGGGTTCTTGGCGGTGCTCTTCTCGCCGCCGGTGTTAGCGCTGTTAGCGTTGCCGCCGTCCTGCTTGGCACCTGCCGCACCCTGGCCGTTGTCGCTTGCCGGGGCGTTATCGGGGTTGCCGACGGTGAAGTGCAGAACCGATTCGCTGCTGACCTGCTGGCCGTTCTTCAGGCGTGCAGTCCAGCCGATGGTCACGGTGTAGCGACCCTCAGCGGTGAACACCCAGTTGCTGTGCTGGTGGGTGTTTGCGGGCACCTGGAAGGAGCCGCCGCTACGCGAATCGAAGACCTGCTGACCGGCGGCACCGAAGTTACCGGAGAGGAAAGTAGACATGGTGCCGGGGCCCTCAAAACCGTTGAGGCTCATGGTGACGGGGCCATCGAGCTGCTTCAGCAGTTCGGGGTCCTGGGTGCTCCAGCCGAGCCAGGGCACGCCCTGCTGCTGGGTTGCACCAATCATGTGTACGGGGGTGCCCGCCGGGGCGATATTCTCCATGCCTGCGGGCAGGTTGATCTTCGCCGCGTCATTGAGCACGAACTCGAGCGCACCGGGGGAGACGTGGCGGGCGGGGCTGGTGCGGTCGTCCTTCACGCTGCTGGTGAGGTTGCCGCCGTTGAGGATCGGGCCCACGTCAAAGTGGCCGTGGGTGACTTCTTCACGGCCGCTGTGCTCGGCGGTGTTGACCACGGCGAGCGTGGGGATGCTGGTCGGTGCCTGGGCTGCCTGGTTGCTCTGCTTGTTGTCCTTCTGAGCGTCCTTGGCGTCTTCGGCGGGAACCTCGGTTGCGATGCACTGCTGGTTCAGGCTGCCGGGCAGACCGGAGGACAGCACACCGTTGCCGGTAATGCCGCCGCCGTTGCTGGGTGCGGTGACGTTCTGGGCGTTGGAGCCCTTCACGCTGGATCCCTTCGCGCTGGTGGCATTGCCGTCCTTGTTTTCGCCCTTGTCAGAGCCATTATTGGTGGTGTTGTCGGTGCCGCTGATAGCGGTAACACCGGATCCACCCTGAGACGCCTGCTCACCATTCGCCGCTGCCTTCGCACCGTTCGGGTCGGTCACCTGCGCGGCGTTCTGACCGTTCACGGATCCGTCCACGCGGCGAATACCGGTGGATGCGCTCGCCTCAGCAGATGCACTCGCCTCAGCACTCGCAGAAGTAGATGCGCTGGGGGTGCCGGTGGCGCTCTCGGTTGCGGTGGAGGTCGCCTCGCTCGTGGCGTCCTTGGTTGCTTCCTTAGTGGCGTTCTGCGCGTTCAGGAGCTTGAAGCCGTCCTCGGCGTTGGTGCCCACGGCGATAGTGTAGGTCGCCTCGGAGCTGACCGGGGTGCCGTCCGCAAGGGTCGCGGTGGCGCGGAAGGTCAGCTGGTAGATGCCGGCGCGGGTGAATGCCCAGCTGAGGTGCTCGTGGCCGCCCGCGGTGATGGTGTGCGGTGCGAGCTGGTCGTTGGTGCTGAAGACGCGCGGGTTGTCGCGGCCGGATTCGGTGAAGACCTCGGCGCGGCCGCCTTCGGGTACGCTGCTGCGCACGAGTTCAAGGTTGATGGTGTTGTCCTTGAGTGCGCCGGGGCGGATTCCTTCCGCACCGAGGCCGGGGTAGAGCAGGCCGCGGGTGCGGGTGGAGGGAATGTAGAAGATGTCGGTGCCTTCGGGGGCAATGTAGTCGTAGCCTGCTACGACGTTGGTGTGTGCGTCTTCGACGTCGGGCAGGTGGAAGACGGTGCGGGCGGGGTTGAATCGTCCCTGCTGGCCGGGGGCGGTGTCTGCGAGGGTGCCGAGGGTGAACTGGTTGCCGTCGAGGAATGCGTTGAGCATTTCGGTGTGCACGCCGGCGATGACGTAGTCACCTTCGTAGTTGACGTAACCGCGCGACTCGGTACTCGCCTGGGTGCCGGTCTGGGTGCCTGCCTGGTTTTCCTGTGCCTGTGCGGCGGTGAAGGTGCCGACCTGGGGGAGGGCGAGGGGCGCCCCGAGTGCGAGGGTGCATCCGAGGGTGGTTGCGCTGAGTAGGCTCAGGGGTTTGGTGCGTCCTTGCATGGTGGCTCCTTGGATGACTGCTCGTTGGCTGGCGCGCTTGCCCGGTGCTCCCGGGGTGTGTCCGGTGCTTGTCCCGGCGGCCTGTTGCCGGTTTCTCCCTTGCGGAAGGGGTGCGCTCTGCCGTGTTTTCTCTTTGTGAATGTACGTGGTGTGCGTTTTTGGGCGCGCCTCTGCGCACATGTTTTTCTGAGAATCACTATACTCAGTTAGTTTCCAAATGACAATTATTTGCAAAAGCGCTACCCTAAGAAAGAGAAAAATGAGAAAGGTTGTCATGAGCTCTCAGAAGCAGACCCAACGACGGGTCACCACACACACCCCCGCACTCTTCATCCCCGGCGGCAAGCCCGCCCTCCGCCGCGCAGCCGCATTCCTCTCCGCCGCAGCGCTGCTCGCGCTTGCCGGCGCTGCCCCCTCCCTGCCCGCTGCAGCAGGCCCCGACGACGGCAAAATCGTCACCACCAAGGGCCACGTTGACGCCCCCAAGGCATACTGGGACGAGCAGAACGGCACCTTCGTCCTCATGAACGAGGCGAACCCCTACAAGACCGGTGCAGACACCTACGAACTGGACAAGACCGTCAACTGGGTCGGCAAGGGCTACAGCACCAGGGACGGCAAGTCGCAGTACACCATGACCCTGGGCGACTCGCCCTCCCTGGCGTTCCTCGGCGAACCCGGCCAGACCCTCTACATGGCACCGCACCTGACCTACGGCAACCAGGACCCCATCTGGGCTGGCCTGGGTGCCTCCACGAAGGTACCCACTGAGCGTTTCCGTGACGGCGTGTTCGCTACCGACATTCTCTCAGTTGAGGGTCCCGGCCGTATGGAGCTCTTCCGCTACAACCCGGACGACGCCCCCGCTGACGTGTACCGCATGCTCTCCAGCAGCTCGACCGGCTGGCACTCCTGGCTACTCGACAAGGGTAGCCACACCCACAACACCACGACCTTCACCCGCCCCGGCCGCTACGTGGTCACCTACCGCACCGTGGCGCGCTCCACCGACGGCCGCATCATTAGCTCCAAGCCGTCGAAGCTGGTCTGGCAGGTTGGCGGCATGCAGCCCGTGCTCGGTGACGGCACCCCCACCGCCGTGCCCACCGTTGACCGCTACAATGCGGCACCCGTTGGTGACCTGGACGCCGCAAAGTACATGCTGTCCGTGGCACCGCACCGCCTGGACGCCGACCCGGCAAAGAACAAGGACGCCGACGACAAGCTCAGCGACATCACCTTCACCGCCGCAAACAAGAACCTCAAGGGCACCCTGACCCTGTACAACAACGGCTACTTCCTGACCGACCTGCCGGTCGTGAACGGTACCGCCACCTGGTCTGAAATGCTCGGTAGCGAAGGCTCCCAGCTGCAGGCTGTCTTCACCCCCGACACCTCCGACGCGAACAGCGCGGAGGCGTCCCGCTGGATCTCGCACAAGCTCACCTACGAGCCCGGCAAGGCTGAGAGCGTCTACAGCGACGACGGCAACGGTACCTGGCCCGAAGAAATCCCGGATCAGGCGAACACCGTACTCAGCACCCAGCAGTACACGCCGACCAGCATGGACTACGACGTGACCGTCACCCCGAACGGCAACGGCTTCAGCACCGTTGAGGTCCGCTTCAAGGACCCGAAGGTGCGCGGCTTCATGCGCGGCGGCTTCTACGCCCAGGATGACCCGGTCTACCCGTACCTCGACCTGGAAGGCTCCGTTGAGGACGGCGTGGCGCGTTTTACCTTCCGTGACGAGTCGTTCTACAAGGGCACGGCTCTGCGCGTGAAGATGCTGACCCACCCGGATATGAACGCTTCCGCCTCCACCACTGAGGTGGCTGCGAACTACGAGCCGGGCACGAAGTACACCGCACACGGTGCGTTGGCTCCCGATAGTGCACCCATTAGCGATGCGCCGAAGCCTGCTCCGGTGGATCCGTCGCCGAGCGCTGAGCCTACGGTCGCGCCCTCTGCCGAGCCTTCTGCTGAGCCGAGCGAGGCTCCTTCCGAGGCTCCGACCGCTGAGCCCAGCACCGTTCCGTCGGTGTCTCCCAGCGAGGTTCCGACCGTGCCTGCGGTGCCGACCGCCTCTGCAGAGCCGAGCGTGCCTGCTCCGGCGCCCTCCACTCCGGCACCGTCTAGCCCCGCGCCCGCGAACCCGACCCCGAGCGCACCTGCTCCGACTAGCCCGGCACCGTCTGCGCAGCCGTCCACCCCCGGAACCCCGGGTAACCAGTGCGTGCCCGGCCAGATTGACGGCCGCACCAAGATTTCGCACGGCCACCTGGACATCCAGGCGACCCTGAAGGACCGCCAGCTGTCCGTGGGTCTGCGCGATGACAGCGGCATCATTGATGCTGATTCGACGGTGCGCCCGCTCGATTCGGTCGTGTGGAC
>NZ_CAJZIE010000069.1:0-10875 GCF_916049665.1 uncultured Rothia sp.
ATTTTTCATAACCATGCACCATTCTGCGCTAGCTTATATTGCACCAATATGCATAATTTTAATGCATATGTATTCACACACTTTTTTCACGGCATTGCAGGAAAAATTGAACACCCCGCACCAGCTCTAGGAAGAGCGGTACGGGGTGTACATCACGTTGAGGTTATCTACTCACTAAGAGTGCAGACTATGCGTTAGCCTTTGCCTTCAGTGCAACCTTCAGGAGTGAATCTGCGCTGGTGACAGATGTGCCCGAAGCCTGGACATCCTCAACCGAGGCAGCTGCCTTCTTGGCATTGGTAATCACCATGGGGGTTGCCAGCGGGTAGCCTGCCGCCTTGATGGCGGGAATATCGAACTCGGCGATGACGTCGCCGCGCTTAACGGTGTCGCCCTTAGCAACCTTGGGCTCGAAGTGCTTGCCGTCGAGCTCAACGGTGTCCATGCCGATGTGCATCAGCAGATCCAGGCCATCCTCGGTGCGCAGACCGTATGCGTGGCCGGTGGGGAATGCAACGGTAATCTTGCCGTCAGCCGGCGCGTAGAGCTTACCTTCGGTGGGCTCCACTGCGGTGCCTGCACCCAGTGCGCCGGAGGAGAAGGTGGGATCCTTGACGTCAGCCAGCAGAACCACGGAACCGACCATATGGGAGCCGATTTCGACGCTCTCGCCAGCCTCAGTTGCTACAGCGGCAGCGGGAGCTGCAGCAGCTGCTGCGGGAGTAGCGGGAACAGGAGCGGCGGGTGCCTCAGCCTCCTCAGTGTTGCCAGCCTCAACCTTCTTACCCCAGATGAAGGAGGCAACGAAAGCGATGACGGTGGTCAGGATGAGGCAGCCGAAGAAGCCAGGAATACCAGCGCCAACAGTCGGTTCAATCGAGGGGAAGCCAAGGTAACCAGCGGCGCCAAGCTTACCCGCCTTAATTCCAAGAATAGAAGTAAACATCGAACCAATACCCGCGGAGACGATTGCAATGTAGAAGGGCCAGCGCAGAGCCAGGTTCACACCAAACATTGCGGGCTCGGTAATGCCGAGGAATGCGGAGGGTGCAGATGCCGAAGCAATACCCTTGATCTTCTTGTTCTTGGTGGTCAGTGCGACACCGGCTGCGGCAGCACCCTGCGCCACGTTAGACATGGAGGCAACGACGAAGATGAAGGAACCGCCGGTTGCCCACAGGCTCATCTCGATGGGCGGGAATGCCTGGTGCATACCGGTCATCACGATGAATGCGTAGAAGGTACCGAAGATCAGACCGCCGAGCGGGCCAGCAACGGTGTAGAGCCAGTTAATACCTTCACCCAGCCAGGTACCCAGCTGGAACATCGGCGGGCCGACCAAGATGAAGGTCAGGAAGCCGGTGATAAGGATGGTGAGGGTCGGGGTGAAGATGAAGTCGATGGTGCCCTTGAGGACCTTGTGGAAGAACTTCTCAATGTGGGACAGGATGAAGGCAACCAGCATGATGGGCAGCACGGTACCCTGGTAGCCCGCCTGCTGGACCTGCAGGCCGAAGAGGTTCCAGTACTTCATCGGTTCGCTACCCTCGGCACCTGCCAGAGAGGCAGCGACATTGTAGCCGTTCATCAGTGCCGGGGAGACCATTGCGGCACCCATGGTCATGCCCAGGTAAGGATTACCGCCGAAGACCTTGGTTGCGGAGAAGCCAACCAGCACGGGCAGGAAAGCGAAGGGAGCTGCGGAGAGCAGGTTGACGATGTCCGCGAAGTCAGCCCATTCCGGGTAAAGTTCAATAACTGCCTGGGGACCAAAGATACCCTTGGAAGTCAGGAGGCTATTGAGCGCCATCAGCATACCGCCACCGACCAGCACCGGGATGAGCGGCACGAAGATGTCAGCAATGGTCTTGATGAAGCGGGAGACAATGTTGCCCTGCTTGGAGGCAATTTCCTTGAGCTCGTCCTTAGACGCCTCGGGCGCGCCAGCAGCGATGAGGTGCTTATGCACCTCGTTGACGTCGCCGGGGCCGACGATGATCTGGAACTGGCCAGCGTTGAGGAAGCTGCCCTTGAGGTCTTCGTCGTTGTCAATTGCTGTCTGGTCGACCTTGTCCTGGTTCTTCAGGACGAGGCGAAGGCGGGTTGCGCAGTGTGCGGCTGCAACGATGTTGCCGGCGCCACCGACGTCATTCAGCACGCGCTGTGCCACTGACTTGTGGTCCACGCTCGCTCTCCTTTGTTTGGAGCACCACCGTATGATGCTTTGTGAATGAGGTGAGATATGTCTGTGTGTGCATGTCATGCATATGTCATACGTTTGACATATCGGATGTAAAACATGGTATCACGGGAAAGTTCTTAAAAGCGAGGGCCCACCCTCCATACGGAAAGTGAGCCCTCAGACATATTCAGAAATTACCGTAAAACCACCCGTGCAGGCGGCTCCTAACGCTTAGAAAACGGCTTAGAGACGGCCGTACTCCAGGGACAGCACCTCGCCACCGGTCAGGCGGACGCGGCGCTTATCGCCCTTGAAGAAGGTGCGAGCGGTCATGACCTCAGCGCCCATGGAGGCAACCAGCTTGCCACCCACGTACAGTTCGGTAGCCGAACCGTCCACAAGCAGGTCAAACTCGCGAATCTTCGAACGCTTCAGGGTTCGACGGCGCAGGCTGCCACCCTCGGTGTAGCGGGTACCGCCACGGTCCATCTGCACAAAGTCCTTATCCAGAACGATGCTCAGTGCCACGCCGTGAGTGTCCTTGATCTTCAGCTTCACGCACTCGTCAGAGACGTTCACACGGCCGCGCAGGCGGAAGGTCAGGGCGTTCTTCAGCTCCACGAGCTTGCCCTTCTCCTCCTCACGGTACAGCGGGGTCATGGGCATCGCGTCGTTCAGCTGAGGAACCGGGCGCTGGAACAGCTTACCGTTACGCAGGTGCAACTCACGCGGGTAGGTGAACATGTGCACCCAGCGGTGGCTCCACGAGGGCAGGTCGTCCTGGTCTGCGTTGCCCAGCCACGCAATCATCACCGGGGCATCGCCGCTCACGGTGTGCGGTGCCTTCGGGTCAGCGGTCAGGCCGGTACCGGAGATGGTCTGCGGGGCGTAGAACTCGAAACCTGCATCCAGCTCAGTGAAGGGGGTCTCCACGGTGAACTTGAGGGTCTCATTATCCAGCGAACCGACAATGTAGCCGCTCTGGAAAATGTTGTTGTACTTCTCGCCGAGGGGCTGCATGCCCTGCGGGCTGAAAATCAGCACGTCGCGGATTTCGCCGGTCAGCTCATCGCGCATGCGCAGCAACGAGGGGCATTCATACATGTAGGTGCCCTTGAGGCTCTTATCCTTGATGTCCAGCTCGCCGCGGAAGGCCCACTCGCGGCGGTCAGCGGAGGTGTACACGACCACGGCGCCGGTCTTGTCTTCACGCTGAGCACCAATAACCATCCACCACTCGCCGTTACGCTCAAAGACGTGCGGGTCGCGGTAGTGCGCGGTGTAGCCCTTCTCAGGACCGGAAATCAGCGGGGGCAACTGGCGGGTCGGCTTCGCATCCTCACCCGCGGTAGCAAGAATCTGGTAGGTTTCGCGGTTGCCTTCTTCGTCCTTCACATTACCGGTGTAGAAGAACTCAAAACCGCCAGGAACCTTAATGCCGGAGCCGGAATAGCAGCCGTGCGAATCGTAGCGGCTATCGGGAACCAGCGCGGTACCCTCATCGGTCCAGTGGGTCAGGTCCTCACTGACCGCGTGGCGCCAGTAAACCATACGCTCCGGGTGCAAGGGCGAGTACTGGTAGAAGGCGTGGTAGCGCTTGCCGTCGAAGACCAGGCCATTCGGGTCGTTCAGGCGACCTACGGGAGGTGCCAGGTGCAGAGCCGGGTAGTCGCGGTCTTCACGAACACCGGCACCGAAAGCGTCCAGGATCTGCTGTGCTTCAGCCACCAAGTCGCGGGCGGGTCGCTCGGTTGCGCTCTTCTTCTTTTTCTTCTGCTCGCTCATGTCTATCCGCTTTCGTGCAAAGGAATGTCTGGGTTGTCTCATCCCATCATACGGCACCTCTCCCCCATTGCTGGGCTCCAGGAGAGAGGAACCACAGTGCTCTCAGACTCTCTTATCCGAGGCACAGGGCGGCTACAGCGGCTTATACCGCCACCTGCCGATTATGTGGCGCATACCCCGTTTGCTACAGGAGAAAAGAGCGGATGCGGCAAAGCCCCGAACCTCCCCAGTCTTCATACCGGGCGGGTTCGGGGCCGTTAAATGCCGCGAGGCGGCACATCCGATGGATGCACCGCCCGCGTAAGAATCGAGAAGAAGTCGATTACTTGAGGGTGATGGTTGCGCCAGCAGCCTCGAGCTGCTCCTTAGCCTTCTCAGCGTCTTCCTTGGAAACGCCCTCGAGCAGAGCCTTGGGAGCGCTGTCAACCAGGTCCTTTGCTTCCTTCAGGCCGAGGGAGGTCAGGGCACGAACTTCCTTGATCACTGCGATCTTCTTGTCGCCAGCGGACTCCAGGACAACGTCGAACTCGGACTTCTCTTCAGCAGCCTCGCCTGCTGCGCCGCCTGCTACAACTGCAACGGGAGCTGCTGCGGTGACGTCGAACTCTTCCTCGAATGCCTTAACGAACTCGGAAACCTCAACCAGGGACAGTTCCTTGAATGCTGCAATGAGTTCTTCGATGGACAGCTTAGCCATTGTTTGGCTCCTTCACTATCTGGTGCGGGCTGACGCCCGCGGTGTAAATCTTCAGTACCTACCCGAAAGGGTCGGTCAAATTTAGGGTGCGTTTACGCTGTTCACGTTCACGCTACTGAGTATCTCAGCGCTGGTGCAGTAGCACGAAAGGGGCTTATGCCTCTTCCGAAGCCTCCTCGGCAGCAGCGGGAGCTGCGCCTTCCTGCTCCTCCAGCTTGACGCGCAGTGCGTCCACAACCTGTGCGATGCGTGCGATGGTAGCCTTTGCACCACCTGCAACCTTGGACAGCAGAACCTCGCGGGATTCCAGGTCAGCGTAGCGCTTGACGTCGTCCTCGGAAAGAGCGGCACCTTCGTAGTAACCGTTCTTCACAATCAGCTGGGGGTTAGCCTTGGCAAAGTCACGCAGGCCCTTAGCAGCATCAATCAGGTCACCCTTGATGAATGCCAGTGCGGAGGGACCCTGGAGGTGGCCTTCGAATGCGTCGATGCCAGCTTCCTTAGCTGCGATAGCAGCCAGCGTGTTCTTCACCACGGCGTATTCGGTCTCTGCACCGAGTGCGCGGCGCAGCTCCTTGAGCTGTGCAACAGTGAGACCGCGGTATTCGGTCAGGATGACTGCGTTCGAAGCTTCGAAGAGTTCCTTCAGCTCGGATACTGCAGCGATCTTTTCCTGAGTCGCCATGGTAGTTCCTTCTTCCGATTCTTGTAAGGTCGCCGGTAGAGCCTCGAAGCATTTATTGCAAGCAATAAAAAATGCCCCGACGCGTAGGCGTACGAGGCACGATAGACGGCACCCTACATGAGGGCAACGGCTATTCACTTCGAGTTACCTACGCGGGCGGCGATTTCTAGTGAAATCTGCTCTTATCAGAACTCTGTTCTTCGTCTCCATCGAGGTGGCGATAAAGGACATAGTTATAGACCGGCGGTCTTTGGTTCATTCATCATCTCAGGTTAAAGCCCGAGTCGCAAGTTAAAAACGTGATTAAGCGGGATTAATCACTTAAAGACCCCTTTTAAGCCAAATAACCATTCTTTCTCCAACCTAAAAGGTCCGGTTGAAAAGCCCAGAAACCGTGTTCTAGAGGTAAAAACGCTTTCCGCCTGAGAACAAGAAGCAACGCTCCGCCGCCACACCCAGGTGCACCCGCTCCCCAACACTTAGGGAGGAGCCGCCCTGCGCATCCGAGATAAAGAACTCAAGCTCCTGACCAGCACGCACTCGGGCACACATTCGGGTACTCAGCTCAGAATCCGCCGAAGCCCGCCGAGATTCCAGAGGCAGAGACACCGCATCCAACAGACGCGCGCGGTACAGCATGCCACCCACCAGATGGCGGCTACCGAGCACCTGCACCGGCAGAGCATGAGCAGCGTCTGCTGCCACAGGGCACAAAGCGGTCGCACGAATCGCCAGCTCACACCCGGCAGGAAGCGACTCAGAATCCTCAAGATTCAAAAGGTTCAGCGCGGGCGCCGCCAAAAGCTTAGCCACCTGCAGAGTATGCGGATGCGCCAGCAACCGCTCCGGAGTATCCACCTGCACCAGGTAGCCGGCATCCATCACCGCCACCCGCTGACCCAGCATGAGCGCCTCATTCTGATCATGGGTCACGTACAGGCCCGTAAAACCGTAGCGCTCGTGCAGACGCACAATGTCCGCACGGATACTCGCGCTCATCTCTTCATCCACACTCGCCAGCGGCTCATCAAAAAGAACCACCGGGGCACGACGAATCAAAGCACGCGCAATACCCACACGCTGAGCCTGACCACCCGACAGCTGCGAAGGCTTACGGGACTCCAAACCCTCAAGCTTCAACGCCTCCAGCAGCTCGCGGTAGTAGTCCATATCAACCCCACCCGAGAACGCGCCCAGCCGGATTGGGAAGAGAATATTGTCCTTCACACTCAGGTGCGGGTACAGAATAGGGCGCTGAAACACCACACCCACCGAGCCGCGTTCCAGAGGCTGACCGGCGTAGGTCACCCGACCGGCGCTCGGTTCCTCCAGGCCGGCAATAATACGCAGCAGAGTGGACTTACCGGTACCCGAAGAACCAACCAGAGAAATCAACTCGCCGGGGTGCACATCCAGGTCAATCTCATTCAGAACCGTCGTATCGGTGCCAAAGGTCTTAGCGACACCTCGAATACGCAGGCCTTCAAAAGGCTCCACCGCGGCAGAAGAGTAGGATGCAGAAGTCATTCCCCCATTATCGCCGAAACTTGTACCCGGCACGGGCGCAGAAGATAAGCACCGTCATAAAACAGCACGCGAGCCTCGCACCAGAGTCTCATATGAGCACCCTAGCTCGGTCGTACCAGCAAACGCCCCTTCAACGCCAGATGCAGCGTACCCACCCACAGGAAGATGAGGAAAGCCGTACCCGCCACCGTTAGCGCAGGACCCACCAACCCCAGCGAGCCAGCAGCCGTCAAGCGAATACCGCTCGCCGCCATGGAAGCCATACCGAACGAGAAACCCCACATGCTCATCGAGAAACCACCCTCAAGAGTCCAGGGGAGCAAACGCATCAAGAAGAACAGCTGCAGAATGCCATAACCGGTCAGTATCAGGAAGAACCAGTCCACCGTGCCGCCGTTAGCCGCCAGGTACGCGTTACCACCCACAAAAGGCGGCGCCATCTGAACACCGATGACACCGCGCTCCCCCTGAGGTAGCGGAGTCAAGGTGCGCAGGCGGCTCAGAATCGCGGCCTCGACACTGAACCACGAAATCAGGCCCGCACCGAAGAAGAGCATCGCCATATCGTGCCACCCTACAAAACCCATCGCCGTAGCGGTCGCAAAATTCGTCGCCACAGTCGGCAGATACAGCACCGGCGAGGCAGCCTCAGGCACATACCCACCACGCCACGTACCGGCAATGCGGTGAGAGGCAAAGTACAGCTGCCCCACAGCTCCCAGCACCACCAGAGTCAGCGCCGGAACCTCCGCATACGGGTAGAGAGCCGCACCCACCTGCGCCGTCGTCGCCGGAATCAGCGAAAAGAAGCAGGTACGCGCCGGATGCTCCCAAAAACTACGCACCCACGCACGGTACTTCACCACCGAATGAATCAAAAACCCCACAAGGAGCAGCCACACCACAGCGTTAAAAGCCAGGATGCTCTCCCCCACCCAACCAGGTGCCATTCCCTTCGACGCACCGGTACGCCAGGCAGCACCCAAAGCACCGGTGCCCAGCGCTACCGCAAAATAATTGACCGGCACGCTGAGACCGCGACGGGCGCTCTGCTCGCTCTGAAGGGAAGAAGGCATTAGGTTTTACCTCTCATAGTTGTAGGGCAGGATGGGGCACGCAGCCCCAATATGTGTTTCGACGGTACCGGAGCATGGGCAACGCCATAGGAACCAGGGACCAGAAAATCATTCTATGTTTTTAAGCCTATACAAGCTGGAAGTCCGTGACGTACTTTAACCGATTCCGGTCACGCAATGTCTTGAATCTTCACGCTGTGTTTTGAATCTTCGCACAGACAAAATCATGCACAAAAAATCGCCCCCGACGCCTAAACGTCGGGGGCGACTACTAGCTAAATGCTAGAAGCTACAGGTGCATACCTTAGGCAGCAACGGCAGCCGGATCAACGGGGATGCCGGGGCCGAAGGTGGTAGCAACGGTTGCCTTGGAGATGTAACGACCCTTAGCCGAAGAGGGCTTCAGACGGTTAACCTCTTCCAGAGCTGCCTGGAAGTTCTCCTCGAGCTGCTCAGCGGTGAAGGAAGCCTTACCGATGATGAAGTGCAGGTTGGAGTTACGGTCAACGCGGAAGTCGATCTTACCGCCCTTGATGTCTGCAACAGCCTTTGCAACATCCATGGTCACGGTACCGGTCTTGGGGTTCGGCATCAGGTTACGGGGACCCAGGATCTTACCCAGGCGGCCGACCTTGCCCATCATGTCGGGGGTTGCAACCGCTGCGTCGAAGTCGGTCCAGCCGCCAGCGATCTTTGCGATCAGCTCGTCGGAACCAACGTAGTCAGCGCCAGCTGCCTCAGCCTCAGCAGCCTTGGGGCCTGCTGCGATAACGACCACGCGAGCGGTCTTACCGGTGCCGTGGGGCAGGTTCACGGTACCGCGAACCATCTGGTCTGCCTTACGGGGGTCAACGGACAGACGCATTGCAACCTCAACGGTTGCGTCGGTCTTGGTGGAAGAGGTTTCCTTCGCCAGGGCAACTGCCTCAGCGGGGGTGTAGAGCTTACCCTCTTCAATCTTGGCTACAGCTGCCTTGTACGCCTTGCTGCGCTTTGCCATCTGCTTTTCTCCTTATGCAGTTGTGGTCTCGTGAGCCGCGCTCGGCTCTGCCACATCCCGTCCATACGACGGGCATTTACAAGTTCTGTGTAGAAAAATCTACGGTGCCGATTACTCGGCTATTCGGCGAACCGAAATTACTCGACGGTGATACCCATGGAACGAGCGGTACCTGCGATGATCTTGGAAGCAGCATCCAGGTCGTTTGCGTTCAGGTCGGGCATCTTGGTCTCAGCGATCTCGCGCACCTGAGCCTCGGTCAGCGAACCAACCTTGGTGGTGTGAGGAACAGCGGAGCCCTTAGCAACGCCAGCAGCCTTCTTGATCAGCTGGGAAGCCGGAGGAGTCTTGGTGATGAAGGTGAAGGAGCGATCCTCGTAGACGGTAATCTCAACGGGGATGATGTTACCGCGCTGCGACTCGGTTGCAGCGTTGTATGCCTTGCAGAACTCCATGATGTTCACACCGTGCGAGCCCAGTGCGGGGCCGACGGGGGGAGCCGGGTTAGCGGCGCCTGCCTGGATCTGCAGCTTGATGAGGCCAGTGACCTTCTTCTTGGGAGCCAATGTAGGGTCCTTTTCTTAGCTGGGAACCGACGCACAGGAGCGTACGCCGGCAAGACGGTGACCGTGGCGCGGTCACCCGTGCATCCGCATGAAAGCGTGACATGCGCATACACAAACCAACATTCTAGCGTTAATCAGCGACTTAATCCAGCGCCAGCTAGCAGAAAGAGTAAACCTCACCCACACAGCCACCGCCGGCTACACAGTCACTACAAAATATGAGCCCCGCACCGAAGTGCGAGGCTCATATTCACACGCTAAAAACGTTAAATCTTTTCGATCTCGGTGAAGCTCAAGGTCACCGGGGTATCGCGGCCGAAGACGGAAATCATCACGACAATCTGCTGGGACTCGCCCTTAATCTCCGAAACGGTAGCGTCCATGCCCTCGAAAGCACCGGACTTCACGCGGACGTTCTCGCCCACAGTGTAGTCGGACTCGATAACGGGCTTGGAAACGGGCAGGCCCTGGCTCTGCTGCTGCTCTTCGAAGACCGGCAGGAGCATGTCAAAGACCTCGTCCATGCGCAGCGGGACCGGGTTGTACGCATCCTGACCCACGAAGCCAGTCACACCGGGGGTGTGGCGGACAACGCCCCACGAGTGGTCGGTCAGTTCCATACGAACCAGAACGTAACCGGGAACACGCACGCGGCGGATGGTCTTCTTCACGGTGTTCTTGAACTCAACCACGGTCTCCATGGGGACCTGAACCTCGAAGATCTCATCTTCAGCTTCCAGGTTCTGGATACGGGTCTCGATACCGGTCTTCACCTTGTTCTCGTAACCGGAGTAGGTGTGAACCACGTACCAGTCGCCCATCTGACGGCGCAGCTTGGACTTGAATTCTTCCAGAGCGTCGACTTCCTCAGCAGCCTCAGCAGCTGCTTCAGCCACCTCGACAGCCTCGGTAGCTTCCTCAGCCTGCTGCTCAATAGCCGCAGACTCCTCAGTAGCCTCAGCAGCGGCTACCTCGACCTCTTCAATCTCGGATACCAGTTCCTGCTCGGACACGTCGCTCCTACTTTCTATCGTTAATCATCTAGAGGGGACTTCCACTCACCAATGCGCTGAGGGAAATCACTGATGGGGCACCCAGAATAAGGATGCAGCCAGTACTAGTTACGCTGAATGGTTCCGTTACCGAAAATCCAGAATGCTCCCTGGCCGAAAAGATAATCCAGACCAGAAATAAGAAGGAGCATCACCACGACGAAGAACAGAACTCCGAAGAAGTAACCAACCAGTTCACGTCCGGTGGGAGTAGTAACCTTCTTCAACTCCGCAATAACTTCACGGAGGAATGCAAAAATACGGCCGAAGAAACCGAGCTTCTTATCGCTCTTCGACGATGCGCC
>NZ_CAJZIE010000070.1:0-10727 GCF_916049665.1 uncultured Rothia sp.
CTTGCTTCGCTGCGGAGAGCGTCCGTGTGACACCCTGAGGGCGCTTCCGGAAAACGTAGCTGCACCCCAGGGGCTCCTGGCGGGTGCGTGGAGGTTTCGGTGGCCTCCGTAGTGACATCAGGGTGCCCGAAGCGAAGCGAGGGCGGGTGCCCCTGTAGGAACGAGGAGGGTGCCGAACCTCGAGCTAATCCCGCCGCGGGTGGTTCGTGGTTTGGGCGTGCGCCCCGTGCCTAGCGAACTGGGGCGGGGGAGGGCTGTCGCGTTTTAGCCCGTTGCTTGGTGGTTGGGTGCTTGTCGCGTATCAGAGTGTAACCCCGGTGAGAGCCTCGCCTAATCCTGCGGTAAACTGAAAGTTATGACTGCAACTCCGTTCTACATCACCACCGCCATCTCCTACCCCAATGGCAACCCGCACATCGGCCACGCCTACGAAACCATCGCAGCCGACGTGCTAGCCCGCTTCAAGCGCCTCGACGGCTTCGACGTGCGCTTCATGACCGGCACCGACGAGCACGGCCAGAAGATGCAGACCACCGCCGAAAAACTCGGCAAAACCGCCAAGGAACTCGCCGACGAGAACTCCGCACGCTTCAAGGCGATGAACGACGCCCTGAACATCAGCTACGACCGCTTCATCCGCACCACCGACCCCGACCACTACGTCGCATCCCAGGCAATCTGGAAGCGCATGGAAGAAAACGGCGACATCTACCTCGACAAGTACGCCGGCTGGTACTCCGTACGCGACGAAGCCTACTACGCCGAAGACGAAACCGAAGTCCGCGACGGCCAGCGCTACGCCATCGCAACCGGCACCGAAGTCGAATGGACCGAAGAAGAATCCTACTTCTTCCGCCTCTCCAAGTACGGCGACAAGCTCCTCGAACTCTACGCCAACGAAGGCTACGTCTACCCCGAATCCCGCCGCAACGAACTCATCTCCTTCGTCAAGGGCGGCCTGAACGACCTGTCCATCTCCCGCACCACCTTCGACTGGGGTGTGCCCGTACCCGGCAACGACAAGCACGTCATGTACGTGTGGGTCGACGCCCTCACCAACTACCTGACCGGCCTCGGCTACCCCGACACCGACAACGAGCTGTTCACCAAGTACTGGCCCGCCGACCTGCACCTCATCGGCAAGGACATCACCCGATTCCACTCCATCTACTGGCCCGCATTCCTGTGGTCCGCCGGAATCGAACTGCCCAAGCGCGTCTTCGGCCACGGCTTCCTGCTCGTCAACGGCGAAAAGATGTCCAAGTCCGTAGGTAACGTCGTCGACCCCGCAAACCTCGTCGACGCATTCGGCCTGGACGCCGTGCGTTTCTTCCTCATGCGCGAGGTGTCCTTCGGCCAGGACGGCTCCTACTCCGAAGAGTCCATCATCAACCGCATCAACTCCGACCTGGCAAACAACCTCGGCAACCTTGCCCAGCGTTCGCTGTCCATGGTCGCCAAGAACTGCGGCGGTGCAGTGCCCACCCACGGCGAATTCACCGAGGCCGACCGCAAGATCCTCGACGAGGCGGCAGCCCTCTACGAGCCCGTCCGTGCAGACTTCGACGAGCAGGCATTCCACCGCGCACTCGACCGCATCTGGACCGTCCTCGCAGACACCAACGCCTACTTCGCGGAGCAGGAGCCCTGGACCCTGCGCAAGAACGGCGAACTCGACCGCATGAACACCGTGCTGTACGTGACCCTCGAGGTCGTACGCCAGGTCGCCCTGCTGCTGCAGCCCGTCATGCCCGACTCGACCGCCAAGCTGCTGACCCTGCTCGGCGTACCCGAAGGCGAGTCCCGCCAGTTCGCAGCCCTCGGCACCGCGCTCGTGCCCGGCACCGAACTACCTGCACCCGCACCGGTGTTCCCCCGCTACGAAGCACCCAAGGCATAACGGCTGCTTCTGGCATAGCGAATAGCGTATGAAAGCCCTCGGCTTCCTGACCCCGAATGGGGGAGGAGCCGGGGGCTTTTCGCATGCACATATATAGGGGTATGGGTGCGGGATAGATGTACCGGTTGAGCCGCCACTCATACTTAAGGATGATGCCGGCCCCCCGCCCAGCCCGCCTCAGACGCTTCTCCGCCCGTGGGATTAGCGATAGCCCCTGCGTCCGTAGCTCAAGACCCGGTGAACACCCGCCAAAATCAACCTGGAGGATGAGTCAAACCCCTTAGTCAGCGCCACATTGCGTGAAATAATTGAACTATGACTACGACAACTCATCACGCCCAGGCGGCGCAGCCTGCCGTCTCCGCACGAAACCTTTCCAAAACCTACGGCATCGGTGAAGCCACCGTCCATGCCCTCAACAACGTCTCCGTCGACTTTGAGCAGGGCAAGTTCACCGCAATTATGGGCCCCTCCGGCTCGGGTAAGTCCACGCTGATGCAGACCATCGCAACCCTGGACACCCCCGACCCGAACCCGGCAACCTCCATTCGTATTGGTGGTACCGAGCTCTTCGGCCTGAAGGACAACGCCCTCACCGAATTCCGCCGCGAACACATCGGCTTCATCTTCCAGGCGTTCAACCTGGTGCCCACCCTCACCGCGGGCCAGAACATTGACCTGCCGCTGGGCCTTGCCGGTAAGAAGCCCGACCCGCAGTGGCGCGACTACCTGGTCAAGACCCTCGGCCTGGAAACCCGCCTCGACCACCGCCCCGAACAGCTCTCCGGCGGTCAGCAGCAGCGCGTCGCCATCGTACGTGCACTGCTCGCACGCCCCGAAGTGGTCTTCGCCGACGAACCCACCGGTAACCTCGACTCCAACTCCGGCGCCGAGGTGCTGCGCCTGCTACGTGCCGCCGCAACCGACCACGCACAGACCATCCTCATGGTCACCCACGACGCAAACGCCGCCTCCTACGCGGACCGCGTGGTCTTCATCAAGGACGGCATGGTCGCCGGCGAAATGATCGAACCCACCTACGACGCCGTCCTCGGCGCAATGGCACAGCTGGAAGGTCGATAAGCCGTGGCAACCACACTGAACACGGTGGCGCGCTCCAACCTGCGCGCCTCCAAAGGAAAATACGTCCTCACGGGCATAGGCATCGCGATCTCCTCTTTCTTTATCGCCGCCATTATGATGCTCACCAACTCGCTGCAGGCGACCGTCAACTCCTCCGTTGGTGACGTGCTCTCCCGCGCCGAGGCGGTTGTTGCCTCCGCCGCTACCACCTACGACGGTAAAGACAGCACCGCCATCTACCTGACCCGTGACCAGATTCAGAAGGTAGAGCAGAGCGACCTGCTCTCCGGCTACTGGGTGCAGTACGCCGTCACGGGTTCGATCGGTACCGGCGACCAGAAAACCCCCGTGCAGTACAACCAGCTGCCCGCCGACTCGAGCCTCTTCCCGTACAAGGTGCAGGGCAAAATCCCCAGCAACGACCACGAAATCATGGTCTCCACCTACTTCGCGAAGAAGCACAACCTCTCGCTGAACGGCAAGGTCACCAGCACCGACGTTGTGGAATCCGTCAGCGCCCCCGGCACCACTAAGACCGCCGAATACACCGTCGTTGGCCTGTTCGATCCCGGTTTTGAAGGTTCCACCACCAACCAGGCTGTCTTTATTGGCGGTACCAGCCTCGGCGAAGCCACCCTGAAAGCAGCCGAAACCGAAAACAAGACTTCCGCCGCCGGTTACCGAAACATGGCTGGCGCGAACCTCATCTACCTCAAGTTCAAGGACGGCGTAACCGACGCCAAGCTCAAGAGCCTGCAGGATACCCTCAGCAGCGGCGACAGCAAGAACGACCCGCGCGTTATGACCGGTCAGAAGCTGCTGGAGGACTACCAGAAGAGCATCTCCACGGTCTTCACCTCCATTAGCGTGGTCCTGGGCGCCTTCGCCGCACTGGCTCTGCTGGTCTCCTCGTTCGTCATCTCCAACACCTTCGCGGTGCTGGTCGGCCAGCGCATCCGTGAGCTCGCCCTGCTGCGCACCCTCGGTGCCCGCGGCGGCTCCCTCGTACGGATGCTACTCATCGAATCCGTTACCGTGGGCGTGGTGTTCTCCCTCATTGGTGCGCTGCTGACCTACCCGGTTGGCGCGCTAGTTGGTGCGAACCTGACCACCATCATGATTTCGTACTCAATCACCCCGATCCTGGTGAGTGTGCTCCTCTGCACCATCGTGACGGTTCTGGCGTCGCTCTCCCCGGCACGAAGCGCCCTGCGCATCTCGCCCATTAGTGCGATGAGCGAGCACACCAACCGCGAAGTCAGCAAGCACGGCAAGATCGGCCCCATCATCGGTGCCCTCTTCGCCATCGGTGGCGTTGTTGCCGTCGTGACTGCACTCGATAAGGCAACCAGCACGGAACGTGACGGTAACTCCGCAATCTTCCTCGGCATGCTCGCCGCACTGCTGCTCGGTATCGCGGTCTTCCTCATCACCCCGCTGGTGCTGCCCCCGCTGGTACGTGCCCTCGGCGCGGTCACCCGCACCCAGACCGGCAAGCTTGCACTCGCCAACGCACTGCGTTCGCCTAAGCGCACCGTCTCCACCGGCCGCGCCGTGCTCGTCGGCACCCTGGTCGTGTCGACTGTGCTGACCGGCTACACGGTTCTGAGCGCCTCGTTCGTCAAGGCTCTGGATCAGCAGTACCCGATTTCTGCGCAGACGACCTACCACCCGTTTGGGCACAACGATGCAGCCTCCACCGTGACCAAGGCGGAAGAGATTGCGTCCAAGGCAAAGGGTATTAAGAACGTTCAGGCATCCGCTGTTGGTTACGCCGGTGGTGTGGTCGACTACACCGTCGAGTACGAGGGCCAGAGCGTCAACCAGAACGCTAACCTGGTGGCGTTGAGCTCCTCCGACATGAAGGCAATCCTGCCGGACGAAAACTCGAATATTGCTGACGACACCGTGCTCGTACCGCAGGGCCTCTGGAAATCCGCAGGCTTGAATGAGTCCAGCCGCCTGAAGGCTCACGGCCCGCTCGGCGAAGTGGAACTCAAGCCCATCAAGTCCGTAACCAAGCAGCACCTGATGATCGTCAACCCGACCACCGCCGCCAAGCTGCAGGACGCCAAGAACCCGCAGGAAGTTCCCAACCCCGCCGCTGAAGAAGCCGAGAAGCGTATGCAGGAGGCAATCGCCAGCGGCGACCAGGAAGCTCAGGCAAAGGCCGCTCGCCTGACTGTCACCAGCCAGGCAACCGGTAACGGCACCGTCATTCTGGTGCGTGCCGCCTCCCCGCTGACCAGCAGCGAAAGCTCAACTCTGCAGACTGAGCTGAACCGAATCAGCCCGGACAACTCCTTCAACGGTGGCCTGCAGGAACGTCAGACCTTTGACCAGTTGCTGACCGTCATGCTGACCTTCACCCTGGTGATGCTCATGCTTGCAGTGGTCATCTCCATCATTGGTGTGGCGAACACGATGACCCTGTCGGTCAACGAACGCCGCCGCGAGAACGCGATGCTCCGCTCGCTGGGCCTGTCCCGCAAGCAGCTGCGCCGCATGATTTCCATTGAGGCGATTCTGATTACGCTCGCCGCAGTGGTGCTCGGCATGATTGCCGGTACGGTCATCGGCACGGTCTCCGCGAAGATCGTGATGGCATCCACGAGCGCCAGCGCCCCGCTCGTGCTTGACCTGCCGTACGTCTGGTACGTGGTCATCCTCATTGTGGGTGTGCTTGCTGCGATGCTCGCTTCGGCTCTGCCTGCGGCTCGTTCGGCTCGCATGTCCCCGGTTGAGGGTATGCGCGGCTAACCCGCTGTATCTGGCATAGTCACAGTACCCGGCAAACCCGGATACTCGGCGTGAGAAAGCCCCGGAGGGTGCCTCGAGAGGAGGCGCCCGCCGGGGCTTTGCCGTGTGCAGAGTGAATATATTCCTATGGGCACGGAAATAGATTCTTGGAGCTGACCTGCTGCCTGGCTTTGCGCGTATGATGGGGGTATGAGCACCAGCCACCCTAATCTGCGTCGCGGGTACACGCTGCCCCATGAAGCGGAGGTTCTTCAGATCCTCCGTGACGCTGGTGTGCGCCGTGCCCGACTCTTCGGTAGTGCCGCCCGCGGTGAGCTGACCGAAACGAGCGACCTGGATTTTCTGGTGCAGATGCCGGGTGTAGCCCCTTTTGACGAGTTCATGCAGATGGTGGACGCTCAGCACCGCATTGAACAGCTGACCCGCCGCAGCGTTGATATGGTCAGCCAGTTGCGCCCCCGCATCTATGCGGAAGCAGAACCGGACATGGTGGAGTTGCCTCTATAAGAAGTTGCCTGAGCTGATGAGCGACTTTGAGCGAATCATCGACCAAATACAAGAAACCACTTAACTAAAGAGCCCCGGAGGGTGCCTCGATAAGGAGGCGCCCGCCGGGGCTTCACTGTGTCCTTATATAAGGGAGCGCTAGTGGGCGATACCCGCCTCATAGGCCATAATGACCGCCTGCACACGATCACGCGCACCCAACTTCGCCAACACATGCGACACGTGCGTCTTCACCGTCGCTTCCGAAAGCACCAACTCCCGCGTAATCTCCGCGTTTGACAGGCCGCGCGCAATCAAACCCAGAACCTCAAACTCACGCGGCGACAACTGCTCAATCAACTCACGATGCGGATAATCCTGTGCTGGCTCAGCCGGAATAAACGTCGCCTTCGGAAGTTCAGAAGTAGCCGGGGGAGCAACAGGAGCAGATTCAGGAACAGGCGCGGCAGGAACACCGGGAGCAGCGGCGGGGGAGTCCAGTACCGGAATCATATGCTCCAGCAGACGGCGAGTCGCAGATGGTGCAATCACCGCATCGCCGCGGTGCACCGTACGAATCGCCTCCAGCAACTGCTCCGGCGGAGTGTCCTTCAACAAGAAACCGCTCGCGCCCGCACGCACCGCCGAATACACGTACTCGTCAATGTCGAAGGTCGTGAGCATAATAATGCGCACCCGCTCCTCCTCAGCCACTCCACGCTGAGCGTCACGCTTCAGGATGCGGCGCGCAGCCTCCAGCCCGTCGCAGTGCGGCATGCGCACATCCATGAGGATGACCTGCGGCGCCTGCCTCTCAGAGACCATACGGTCAAAAACGTCAATTGCCGCCAGGCCGTCATCAGCCTCCATGACGACCTGCAGGTCCGGCTGGGAGTTCACGAGCATGCTCAAGCCGCCGCGCACTAGGCGCTGGTCGTCGACGAGCATCACGCGGATTGGCTGAGTGGTCTGTGGTGCGGAAGAGTACATAGTTTCAATCCTAAGTCGCAGTTGCCGGGTGGAGGAATAAGGGTATTAGAGGTCGCGGTAGGGCAGCGCCGCCTCAACGAGCCAGCCGCCGTCGGGCTGCAGACCGTAGGTGAGGGTGCCGTGGTACAGGGCGATGCGCTCGCTCATGCCGCGCAGACCGTTACCACTGCCGGGGACCGGGCGAGCAATGTGCTGAGCTGCGGCAGAGGAAACCGGTTCGTTCTGCACCTGCAGTTGCAGGCCCTCATCGCCCCAGTGAATGGTGACGGTGGTTGCCGCGCCAGGGGAGTGCTTGAGCGCGTTGGTGAGCGCCTCCTGCACGGTGCGGTACGCCGCAAGCTCGGCGCCCTGCGGTAGGGTGCGTGCCATGGTGCCGGTGATTCCGGTGAAGGTGACGGGCAGCCCCGCGCGGCGGCTCTGCTCCACGAGGGCGGGCACATCGTTGAGGGTGGGCACGGGTGCGTAGGCGGTCGCCTCATCCGTGCGGAGTAGCCCGAGGAGGGAGCGCATCTGCGTGAGGGAGTCGCGTGCCGTGTCTGCGATGAGTTCGAGGGTCTGCTCGGCAATATCCGGTGTGCTCTGCTGTTGAACTTGATCCGACTGCTCAGCCTGTTCAGTCTGCTGAGCCTGTTGTGCGCGTGCGCTCGCGGCGGCGTAGCGTGCCCCGTCTGCTTGGGAAATGATGCTGGACAGTGAGTGCGCCACAATATCGTGCATTTCGCGGGCGATGCGGGTGCGTTCGTCCTGCGCGGCGAGGCGGCGTTCCTGTTCCTGCTCGTATTCGAGGCGGCGGGCGCGTTCTTTGAATTCTTCGCTGCGCAGTTCGCGCATGCGGCGGGAGTCGCCGAGGAACCAGAAGACGGTGAAGATGGATCCGCAGAGCACGCCGAGCATCAGGGAGATGAAGATGCGGGCGGGTATGTCGTCCCAGTGGTAGAGGAATGAGAGCGAGGCCTGCACGGTGACGGCGAGTGCGCCGACCCAACCGAGAATGAGGCCGCGGAAGCGGGCGCGGCGGCGCCAGTGCCGACCGATATGGTAGGCGGCGAGGCTGACGGGCGGGTAGCAGGTGATGGCGAGCGAGTCGGGGAAGGGCTCCACGAGGGTGAGGCAGAGCGCCGCGATGACCACGTAGATGCTGCCGTAGGGGAAGCGGTAGCGGAAGTAGAGTGCGGTGGTGCTGCAGAGCGCGGAGACGAGCGGAATCCAGCCGTAGCTGTTGACGAAGGCAACGGAGAGCATGCAGCAGAAGAACTGCATGTGTGCGACGACGAGGACGTTCATCCAGCCGCGTTTGTCTCTGAGGTAGGTTTGTACGCGGCTGGAGGCGGTGATGGCGTCGGCGGGCAGGTCGCTGCTTTCTGCGATGCCGCTGCCTGAGCCGCCGCGGGTATGCGTTACGGCGTGGCCTGATTCGGCTGTCTCGGTGCTGTTCTGTGGGTTCTTCTGGGGTCGGGTGCGCTTGAGGGGCATGGTTCCAGTGTATCGGGGTGTTTGCGAGGGGCCGGGAACCCCTTTTCTGCTCTCACATGCAGGAATATTCTGTGGTTTTGTGTGTGGGGGTGTGTGATTACGTGTGTGCGACACGCTAAAAACACCTATTTTGAGTGACCTTGATTACTTTTTTCTAGATTATTTATTCAACTAAAGCTTGAGAGTTTGGGGTTGTATGGGGTTCGAATTCGGGTTTAAGAGACCTGAAACTCCCTTAAGTAACCTATTTGGGTTGAAAAACCTTCAACCAAAGCGGAGGGTTTAAGGCAAACCTCCTGATCAGGGTCACATTTGGAACCATTGCGGTACAGGTTCTTGATGGGTATAGTTTTGGCTGTACCCGAAATCTGCGCCGGTGGTCTAAGACCCCGCAGAGCGAACACCAAGAGCTCTGAAGCGCGACTCCCTATGCAGGGGAGCGGCGTACAACATTATGTCGTTATCACCAGAGGTTAGGCGCAAGCCTACTTCACTCACTCGAATCTCATCAGGTGACGTTCTTCGCCGCGCACGACGGCGGGTGATAACTCTTATTCCTCAAAATGACATCACTCTCGAAGGACATATATGTCTACTAACATTTCTCGCCGCAAGGTTGTCGCTGGCGCAGCATGGGCTGCTCCGGTTGTTGCAGCATCTGCTGCAGTTCCCGCATTCGCTTCCTCCACCGAGTGTGAGTGGGAGTCCACCGCAGCTTACACCGCTGAAGGTTATGCAACCGGCGCTAAGGGCTCCGCATCCTTCATCGTTCCCCCGCTGGTCGACAAGATTAAGTTCGAGGTTGTCGGCGGCGCTGGTGGTACCAACTACGACGATATCGCAGCAGGTTCCGGCGCTAAGGTGACCGGTATCATCGAGGTCAAGCCCGGCCAGACCGTTCAGCTCATCGGCGCAGCCGGTGGTATCGGTAACGGCCCCCTGTCCCCCGCAGAGGGTGGCGAGGGCTACGGTAACGGCGGTTCCTCCAACCTGCCCACCCCCATCCCCGCAACCGTCATGCAGCGCGTCAACGCTATTTGGCCGAAGGACTCCAGCCTGAAGCGCATCATCTACTCCGCATCCGGTGGTGGCTCCTCCGCTCTGGTTATCAACGGTACCCCCGTTGCAGTTGCAGGTGGCGGCGGTGGCGCTGGCTTCGTGAACTCCGGTGGCGCTAACAACAACGAGCAGTACGCTGCGGCTGGCGCAGTTGACGCAGGTCGCCTGTGGCCCTCCGGCGCAAAGCGCAACGTGTACCCCGTTATCGGTTCCACCGGTGGTTCCGCTGATGGTGCAGAAGGTTCCGCAGGTAAGCAGGGTGCACTGACCTACGCTGCTGACACCTCCGTCACCACCACTGTTAACGCAGGTGAGGGTGGCTCCGCAGGTATCGGTGGTAACGGTGGTTCCAAGACCGACCTGCCCTCCGGCAAGTCCCCCAACGGCGTTCTGGGTTACTCCTCCGCTAACAACCAGGAAATCTACGCTTCCTCCAAGTCCGGTAACCAGGGTGGCGACGGCTTCAAGGGTAACGGTGGCGACGGCGTGGGCTCCTACTCCTACCTGATCGACAACAACGATCGCACCAAGAAGGAAGAGGGCACCAAGGACGGTAAGGGCTACGCTCTCGAGTACGAATCCATCGGCTTCAACTTCAACGGCTACGAGTCCGTCATCTCCGCAGGTGGTGGCGCAGGCTACGGTGGCGGTGGCTCCGGTGCTTCTACCTCCTCCTCCGCAATCGTTCTGACCCAGAAGTGGAACAACAACCCCAACGGTCTGCGCCAGAACGTTGGCTTCGCACAGTTCGGTGGCGGCGGTGGCGCTGGTGGCTCCTACGTTGCTCCCGGTGTTTCCGGTGGCTCCATCGAGTCCGCAGGTAACGCTCCGACCGAGCGTGGCAAGCGTGGCAACGGCTACGTCAAGGTCTCCCTCTGCAAGCGCACCGCGTAATTGCATAGACCTTTAGGGCTCTCACACTGAGTGAGAACTCATAACGATATTCCCCGGCTGATCATTCAGCCGGGGAATATTG